>RFGR01000127.1 GCA_003696625.1 Planctomycetota bacterium | reverse complement strand
CTGCTGCTGCTGGTCGCCGCTTGCAGCGGCGCCGAGCCGGTCGCTGCTCCCGGTGAGCCGGCCGGCGGGGCCGCGGTCGGGGCGCCTTCGCCGCCGGAGGCGGCGCCGGCGGTCGAGTCCGACCCGGAGGCCGCCGCCGTCCTCGGCCTGCGGGTGTTGCACGCGCGCAGCGCCGGCCGGCTGCTGGCCCGGTCCTGCGCCCTGCGCGGTCCGGTCGGCCCGGTCACCTGCGGCGCCACCCTCCATCTGGCCCTCGAGTTCGCCAATCCGTTTCCGGACGAGATCGAGTTGCTGCAGCCGGAGGGCGGCTACGGTCTCGAGTTCCGTTACACCGTCGAGCGGCTCTTCCCGAACGGCGGCCGCGAACGCACGACCCGGGTCCGGGTCGCCCGGCTGGCCCGGCCGCTGAGCTTCGCGGCGGGCGGCCGTTTCCGGCACGAGATCGACTTCGAGCTGCCGGAGCCGGACCCGGTCAGCGCCGTCTGGCGGATCGAACTCGGCGCCGATCTCCTTTTGGCCGGCCTACGCCTGGGCGGGCGGGAGCTGCCGCTCGATCGCTTTCCGCTCCAGCCGCTGCGCCTGCGGGCCCTGCCGCCGGGCTGGGAGGACGTCGCCGCGGCGCCGCTCGAGCGGCTGCTCCAGGCCGCTTCCCTCGCCTCGCCGCTGGCCGACCGCCACCTGCTGGTGGCGGTCGAACTGCTGCCGCCGGAGCAGCGGCCGGAGGCGGTGGCCGCTTTGGCCCGGGCGCTGCCGGAGGCCCCGACCCCGGCCCGGGCGACGACCATCGCCGTCGCCCTCGAGGCGCTCACCGGCGCCGGCATCGGCGCGCAACCGCAGCGCTGGCTCGAGTGGTGGGGGCGACGGCAGAATGAGGGTTCCTGATCCGGTCATGAGCGACCTCCAGCGCCTCCTTCGCCTCGCCTCCGACGTCGTCACCCCCGAGGAACTCGCCCGCCGCCTCGACGAGGCCGGCCGGGCCGGGCGCCGGCTGCGGGTGAAGTTCGGCATCGACCCGACCTTCACCCAGGTCCACGTCGGCCACGCGGTGCCGATCCGGGTGCTGCGCCTGTTCCAGGAGCTGGGACACCTGCCGGTCCTGATCATCGGTGACGCCACCGCCCGCCTCGGCGACCCGACCGGCCGCAACGAACAGCGGCCGCCGCTCAGCGCCGAGGAGGTCGAACACAACGCCGCCACCTACCTGGACCAGATCGGCCGCATCCTCGACCTGTCGGCCGGCGCCTGCGAGGTCCGCCGCAACAGCGAGTGGTTCGGGGCCATGGACTTCTTCGACGGCCTGCGCCTGGCGGCTCACGCCACCGTCGCCCGCCTGCTCGAGCGGGACGACTTCCAGCAGCGCCAGGACCGGCGGCTGCCGATCCACCTGCACGAGCTGATGTACCCGCTGATGCAGGGCTGGGATTCGGTCATGGTCCGGGCCGACGTCGAGTTGGGCGGCAACGACCAGCTCTTCAACCTGCACATGGGCCGGCAGCTCCAGGAGCGCGAGGGCCAGCCGCCGCAGGTCTGCTTCACGACCCCGCTGCTGCTCGGCACCGACGGTCGCAAGATGTCCAAGACCTACGGCAACCACCTGCCGCTGACGGCGCCGCCGGACGAGGCCTTCGGCAAGGTCATGAGCCTGGCCGACGACGCGATGGCCGACTGGTTCCGACTCCTGACCCCGCTCGAGCCGGAGGAGGTCGAAGCCGTTCTCGCCGGTCATCCGCGCGCCGCCAAGGCGCGGCTGGCCCGGGAGATCGTCGCCTGGCTGCACGACGCCGAGGCCGCCGCCGCGGCCGAGGCCGAGTTCGACCGCCGCTTCCGGGACCGCCAGCTGCCGAGCGAGGTTCCGGAGCTGAGCCTGCCGGGCGGCGAACGGCCGCTGCCGGCCCTGCTCAAGGAGGCCGGCCTCACCGCCAGCACCAGCGAGGCCCGGCGGCTGATCGCCCAGGGCGGGGTGCGGATCGACGGCCGGGCCGCCGCCGACCCGAACGAGACCGTCGTTCTCGGCGCCGAGGCGGTCCTGGTTCAGGTCGGCAAGCGGCGGGTGGCGCGCCTGCGCGGGTCCTAGCCGCCGGCGTCGTCCGGCCGCCAGGAGGAGCGGTCCTCGCCGGGCGGAGGCAGGGGCGCGATCTGCGGGAAGGGCAGGTCGCCGTCGTCCCCGACCTCCTCGAGTTCGTCGACGTAGCCCAGACCGCCGAGCAGGGCCCGAGCCTCCTCGCTCAGCGGCGCGGTGTAGCGCTCGGCCAGCGGCGAGCGGGGCAGCGCCCGCCGGCGCTCCTCGGCGGCCGCGAAGGCCGCCCGATAGCGCTCCAGGGCGCGGGCGAAGCGCGGGTCGTCCTCCGGCAAGGGCCGCAGCTCGTCCGGATCCTCCCGGCGGTCGAAGACGAACAGGCCGCGGCGGCCGTCCGCCGACCAAGCCTGGCGCAAGAACAGCCAGCCCGGGTGGCGGGCGCTCAGCTCCTGGTCCGGAACCAGGTTGCGGTGGACGGCGAACTCGGCGTCGCGCCAGGCCTCCCGGAACGGCAGGGCGCCGAACATCCGGTGGAGGGACTCGCGGCCGGCCTCGCTCGGCGGTCCGGCGCCGAGCAGGGGCCGCAGCGAGCGGCCCTCGGCCTCCGGCAGCGGCGCCACGCCGGCGTAGTCGAGCAGGGTCGGAGCGACGTCGTAGGAACGGACCAGCTGGGGAATCCGGCGGCCCTCCTCGAGTTCGCCGGGAACCCGCAGGATCAGGGCCATTTCGGTCTGCTCCGGGAAGAGGGTCGAGCGGTGTCCGATCGAACCGTGCTCGAAGAACTCGTCGCCGTGGTCGGAGACGACGCAGACGATCGTGTTCTGCCAGAGACCGAGGTCGCGCAGGCGCTGGAGGACGCGGCCGATGCTGCGGTCGACGTAGTGGATCTCGGCGTCGTAGAGGGCGAGGACGTGGTGCAGATCCCGTTCGGAGATGTGGCGGACGGTGCGGCCGCGCTCGTCGATCTCGCGCACGGCCGGATCGAACATCCAGTTGGCCCCGGTCCGGTCGCCGCGGTAGTCGGGGTCGAAGCGGCGGCCGAGGCCGGGCTCGAGCGCGTCCGGCCGGTAGTCGTAGTGGGCGTCGAAGTAGTGCAGGAAGAGGAAGAAGGGGTGGTCGCCGACCCCGGCCAGGAAGTCGAAGGCCAGGCGCTCGATCCGCGGCGAGGTGACGTCGACGTGGGACAGGCGGTCGCGGATCTCGAGCGCCGTGGTCGCGGTCACCTGCTGGCCGTTGGCGCGCATCCGCTCGATCAGGGCGGCGGTGCGGCGTTCGAGTTCCGCGGGCGGCATCATGCCCGACTCGTAGCGGTCGAAGCCGCGGCCGAAGCCGTAGATCGGGTCGAGGTAGGGGCCGCTGTAGAAGCCGGCGGTGACGGCGCCGGCGGCCTGGAACTGCTCGGCCAGCGTGCGCCGTTTCGGGTCGAGGCGATACTTGTCGACCGTCACCTCGTGCAGGTGGTCGCTGAGGCCGGTCAGGATCGCCAGGTGCGAGGGGAGAGTCCAGGAGGTCGTGGTGTGGGCGTCTTCGAAGACCACACCGGCGGCGGCCAGAGCGTCGAGGTTGGGCGAGATCGGGATATCCGGCGCGAACTCGGGTCGGTGGCCGTAGACCCCGAGCCGGTCCCGGACCAGGCTGTCGATGCTGATCAAGACCACGTTCCGCCGCGGCGGCGGCTGGTTCGGGCCGCAGGCGGCGGCGAGGGCGGCGACGGCGAGGGCGAGCTGGCGGACGGGCCTCATCGGGACGGGGCGGGCAGGTCGAAGACCTGGATCGGGACTTCGATCCGCGGCGTTTCCGGGTCGTCGGTGGTGACGACCAGGGTGGCGCGCAGCGGCGGCTCGACCCCCGCCGGCAGGCCGACGACGACCCGCCAGGCGCGGTCGGGCTCGAGCGGCTCGATCCGGACCGGCCAGGCCTCCTTCGTCGGTGCCTCGACCTCGGCCGCGAGAATGTGGAGGCGGCCGCCTTCGGCCACGGTGCGGACGCTCAGCTCGGCCTCGGTCACGCCCTGGCGCGGCCGCAGCAACAGCCGGTCGGGGCCGTGGACGACGTCGGCTACGACCTGGGCGAGGACGGTGAAGCGGACCGGCATGTCCGGGATGGAGGTGGCCAGCTCGAACTCCTTGAGCAGACCGCCGAGGGGCAGTTCCGGCGGCGGCAGGACCGTGATCCGGTAGGCCGCCGGGTCGTCGCCGGCCCGCTCGACCTGAAGCTCCCAGCCGTCGATCTCGCTCGGCGCCAGGATCTCGAAGTCGGTCTCCTCGAGGGCGCGGACCGCGACCAGGCCGGGCTTCCTTTCGCGGGCGCCGATGGTGCCGAGCTGGACCGCCCAAGGCTCGGTCCAGAACGGCACCCAGATGTCGGCCGAGTACTCGAGCGCCACGTAGTCCCAGCCCTCGAACTGGATCGGCAAGTTGCTGGCCTTGAAGCGGACCGGTTCGCGGTAGCGGCGGGTGTCCAGGGTGATGCCGAGGATCGCCTCCTCGCCGGGGGCGAGAGCAAGGTGCATGCCCCGGTCCTGGACCCGGACCCGGGCGGCGTCGCCGCTTCGGGACGGTAGGCGCAGCTCGGCGACCGCGCAGTCACAGCCGGTCGGGCCGATGCCGGTGATCACGAGCGGCTCGTCGCCCTCGTTCCGGAGCCGGAACTCGCCGCCGGCGGCGCCGCCGAAGGGGATGCGGGGCAGGCGCAAGACCGGCGGCTCGACCGCCAACGGCGGCCGCTTCGGGTCGAGCGACGGATGCCGGTCACAGCCGGCGGCCGGGAGCAGCGCCGCGGCGGCGAACAGGGCGGCCGCGGCCGGGCGGCGGAGCGGACGCATGGGCGGCCCATCCTACGGACGGCGGCGCCCGGGCGAAGGACTATCATCCCGGCCCATGGTCGACCCCTACCCGCTCGTCGCCGCCGTCGATCCCGAGGTCCACGCCGCCCTGACCTCCGAACTCCGGCGCCAGGAGGAGCAGATCGAGCTGATCGCCTCCGAGAACCACGCCAGCCGCGCGGTGCTCGAGGCCAACGGCTCGGTCCTGACCAACAAATACGCCGAGGGCTACCCCGGCCGCCGCTACTACGGCGGCTGCGAGCACGTCGACGTGGTCGAGGACCTGGCCCGGGAGCGACTGAAGAAGCTCTTCGGCGCCGACCACGCCAACGTGCAGCCGTCGAGCGGTTCCCAGGCCAACCAGGCGGCGATGCTGGCCCTGATCGAGCCGGGCGACACCGTCCTGGCGATGGAGCTGAACCACGGCGGCCATCTCAGCCACGGCCACCCGAAGAACGCTTCCGGCATCTTCTATCGCTTCGTCCACTACGGGGTCGCCGCCGACGACGAGCGCATCGACTACGACCAGGTCCAGCGGCTGGCCGAGGAGCATCGGCCGGCGCTGCTCATGGCCGGCGCCAGCGCCTACCCGCGGACGATCGACTTCGCCCGCCTGGCGGAGATCGCGGCCGGGGTCGGCGCCCGCTTCCTGGTCGACATGGCCCACATCGCCGGCCTGGTCGCAGCCGGCCTGCACCCCTCGCCGGTGCCGCACGCGGACGTCGTGACCATGACCACCCACAAGACTCTCCGCGGTCCGCGCGGCGGCGCCATCGTCTGCCGCGAGGAGTGGCGGCGGAAGATCGATTCGGCCGTCTTCCCGGGCATGCAGGGCGGGCCGCTGATGCACGTCGTCGCCGCCAAGGCGGTCGCCTTCGGCGAGGCCCTCCAGCCGGCCTTCCGGGCCTACCAGGAACAGGTCCTGGCCAACGCCCGCGCCCTCGCCGCCGGCCTGGCCGCCCGGGGCTACCGGCTGGTCTCCGGCGGCACCGACAACCACCTGATGCTCGTCGACCTGCGCGGCCCCGAGGGCCCGGGCATCACCGGTCGGATCGCCGAGGAGGCCCTGCACCGAGCCGGGATCACGGTCAACAAGAACCTGATCCCGTTCGACCCCGAGAAGCCGATGCAGACCTCCGGCATCCGCATCGGCACCCCGGCGGTGACCACCCGCGGCTTCACTCCCGACGATCTCGGCCGGGTGGCCGAGTGGATCGACCGGGTCCTGCGCTCCCCCGAGGACGAGGCGGCGGTCGCCGCCGTCCGCGCCGAGACCGCCGTCCTCTGCGCCGAGCGGCCGATCTACCCCGAGCTGGCGCCGGCGCAGTGAGCGGCCAGGCCGGTCCGGTCCGGGGCCGGCAGCACTCCGCGCTCGGTGACGAGGGCGGTGACCAGGGCGGCCGGCGTGAGGTCGAAGGCCGGGTTGCGGGCCCGGGCGCCGGGCGCGGCGGCGGCGCCGGCGAAGGCCAGGACCTCTTCCTCCGGCCGCTGCTCGATCGGGATCGCGGATCCGTCCGGACAGTCGAGGTCGATGGTCGTGGTCGGGGCGGCGACGTAGAACGGCACCCCGTGCTCCCGGGCGAGGACCGCCAGCGGATACGTGCCGACCTTGTTGGCGACGTCGCCGTTGGCGGCGATCCGGTCGGCGCCGACGATCACCGCGTCCACCTCGCCGGCCGCCAGCGCGGAGCCGGCGGCGCCGTCGGCCTGGACGGTGACCGGGATCCCGGCCCGGGTCAGTTCCCAGGCCGTGAGGCGGGCGCCCTGGAGCAGCGGCCGGGTCTCGTCGGCCAGAACCCGGACCGTTCGGCCGGCGGCCCGGGCGGCGTAGACCACTCCCAGGGCGGTGCCGATGCCGCCGGTGGCCAGGGCGCCGGCGTTGCAGTGGGTGAGGATCCGGACCGGATCGGGCAGCAGCTCGGCCCCGTTCCGGCCGATCTCGGCGCACAGGGCTTCGTCCTCGGCGTGGAAGGCGCGGGCCTCGGCGAGCAGGGCCTGGGTCCAGCGCCGCGGGTCGGCGCCGTCTCCGGCCAGGCGGCGGCCGGCCGCGAGCAGGCGGCCGACGCCGACGGCCAGGTTGACCGCGGTGGGCCGGGCGGCGATCAGCTCCTCGGCCCCGGTCTCGAGCCGCCGCCGCCAGCGAACCGGGTCGTCCTCGCCGGCGACGGCCAGGACCATGCCGTAGGCGCCGGCGCAGCCGAGCGCCGGCGCCCCGCGCACCGCCAGGCGCCGGATCGCGGCCACCAGCTCCGGGAGGCCGGCCGGGCGCAGGTAGCGCTCCTCGGCCGGCAGGGCGGTCTGGTCGAGCAGCTCCAAGCCGCCGTCGCGCCAGCGCAGGGTCGCGAAGCCGAGCGAGGCCTGGTCGAGCACCTCAGAGCCGCTCCTGGAGGGCGGCGTCCTTGGCCAGGACCCGCTGGCGCTGGCGGGCCCGGAACTCCTCCAGGGCTCGGGCCAGGTCGGGGTCGGCCACCGAGAGGATGCGGACGGCGAGCAGGGCGGCGTTGACCGGCCCACCGCGGCCGACCCCGACGCTGCCGACCGGCACGCCGCCGGGCATCTGGGCGG
>RFGR01000016.1 GCA_003696625.1 Planctomycetota bacterium | reverse complement strand
GGCCAGAGGTGGAGGAAGGCGTCACCGCTGTTCGGCCCGCGCGGCGCCGCGCCGGGGGCCCCGGCCAGGGTCAGGAGGCGGCCGGAGCCGCCGCCGGCGGCCGCCACCGCAGCGCCGAAGCGATCGCCGGCCTGCCGCCCCGGCAGTTCGCCGAGCACGGCGGAGCCCGTTCCGGACAGGAGTCGGAAGGCGCCGGCGCCGCCGGCCGCACCGGGACAGCCGACCGCGAGGTCCGGCCGGCCGTCGCCGTCCACGTCGCCGGCGGCGGCGAGGGCGGAGCCGGCCTCCTCGCCGGCGGCGCCGTCCCAGGCGAAGAGCAGGGAACCGTCCGCGCCGGAGCGGACCTCGACCCGGCCGGCCCCGTCCGCGGCGGCGGGGGCGCCGATCGCCAGGTCGGGCACGCCGTCGTCGTTCAGGTCGTCGGCTGGAGCCAGGGCGGCGCCGAAGCGGCCGCCGGGGGAGCCGCCTTCCAGCGTTCGGATCGTTCGGCCGTCGGCGCCGGCCAGAATCCAGACGCTCCCGGCCGGACCGGCTTCGGGCAGGCCGACCGCGAGGTCGGGCAGGCCGTCCCGGTCGCAGTCGCCGGCGGCGGCGAGGGCGGTTCCGTAACCGGTGCCGGAGGCCGGGCCTGGCAGCTCGAGGAGCACCCGGCGGCCGGCGGCCGAGTAGACGCGGAGGATGCCTCGCTCGGCGCCGTCCGGGTCGCGCCAGCCGGGCGCGGAGGCGCACCAGTCCGGGGCGCCGTCGCCGTCGAGGTCGCCGAGCGCGCAAAGGGCCCGGCCGAAGGCCTCCCGCGGCGAGGTTCCCTCGACCCCGGCGATCTCGATGCCGGTCCGCCCGGAGCGGATCGACACCCGGCCGAAGCGGGAGCTGCCCCGGCCGGCGCCCGGGGAGCCGGCCGCGAAGTCGGGCACGCCGTCGCCGTCGAGGTCACCGAGGACGGCCAGAGAGAATCCGAACTCGTCGAACGGCCCGGCTCCGGGCTGCCGGTAGAAGGTCTCGCCACTGCGCCCGGAGACCAGCCAGACCTCGCCGGTCCGCCGGCCGACGCCGCGGGCGCCGGGTACGCCGACCAGAAAGTCGGGACGCTCGTCGCGGTCCAGGTCGGCGAGGAAAGCCACCGTGGTGCCGAGGCGGGCCTGGTCGTGCGGCCCCTTTCGCTCGACCAGGAGCTGCGGACCAACCGCGGCCCCAGCCGACTCCTGGGGGAGGAGGGCCGATCGGAGGAGAGCGGCGAGAACGAAGCCTGAGATCAGCAAGGTTCTATCTTCAATCGACCGGGAGTCGGGTCGGGCCGGAGTTCTAGTCCCGAGATCCAACCGAGGCAACCGGATTCGGCGCGTTGCTATCCTCTGCGACCCGATCGGGAGCGGCAGATCCGCCCCGGCTTCCCGACAACCCCGAACTCCAGGTCATGAAGAAGATCCTGCTTCTGGTGGCGGTGATGGCCGCCCTTCTCCTCCCCTCCTGCGCCGCCGGCCCGCACCAGCTCCAACGGACCGTCGACGACTGGGACCACGAACTCTACGTGGACAGCCCGCTTCTCAACGGCGTTCTCTACGTGATTCCCGTCATCCCGATTGCCAAGTACGCCGCCGCGATCGGCGACTTCCTGATCGTCGACGCCTACTCGTTCTGGATCGAGGACCTCTGGGACGGCAAGGGCACCGGCTTCCAACACTACGAGGTCACCCCGACCGACGGCCAGCTCGGCAGCCTGCTGATCGACGACGCCGGCTTCCTGAGCAAGCAGTGATGTCGGCCCGCGCGGCGCGGGTCCCGCCTGCGCCGGCCTGCGCCCGGGGCCCCGCGCCCCGGGCGCTCGTCAATTCCCCGGATCTGGGTCCGGCGCCGCCCCGGCCGCCGGACCCTGCCGGTGGACCTCGACGAGCTCGGTGAGTTCATCGGCGTTCAGGCGGCGGACGAACCAACCGACCTCGGGCGAATACCAGGAAAGGGAGGTCCGCTCCTTGAACGAGCCCTTGGCCGCCACCCGCGCCCGGCGCCAGATGCGCAGGCAGCGGAAGGTGCCGGCCGGCACCGTGACCTCCTCGACCGCGTCGCACTCGTAGCGGACGAGCAACGGCAGCGGCTGCTTCTGGCCCGGCCGCTTGCTCAGGTAGTGGCAGGTCCAGCGCTTGCCGACCCACAGCGGCCAGGAGTAGCCGGAGTCGGCCGGATCGAACACACGCCGCGCCTTGGGCAGGCCGGGCATGTCCTGGCCGCGCTCGCCCAGGTCGCGGTCGAGGAACTCGAACAGTCCGCTCTCCTCTTCGACCAGGCGGATGCCGTTCTCGTCGATCGCGTCGACCCGGAAGGCGGCCCGGATCTCGTCGCCGCGCCGGTAGACGAAGCGGTCGCCGACCGTCCACTCCGGCCGGGCGAAGGTCTCGGCCCCGGCCGGCGGCTGCCGGTCCCAGCTCACCAACCCGCGGCCGCTGCCCGCCGGCAGTTCGTCGTGCGCGGCGCAGGCGGGGAGGAGGATGAGGGCGGCGAGGAGGAAGGAAGGTCTCCGGCGGGACATGGGCCGGAATTGTAGTCGGGCAAGTCATCATCCCGATTCCGGGGCTCGACGGGGGGGGCAGAGAAGGAGCTAGGGTCCTCCCCATGTCTGCAGTCCTTCTCCTTCTCCTGGCCTCCACCGTTTCATCTCCTGCTCAGGATCCTCCTCGGCCCTCCTGCCCGAACAAGCAGGTTCACATCGAACAGGGGACGCTCTCCGTCTACGAAACGATCGAGTGCGATGACGGACTCACCTCGTTCAGTTACGGCGGTCGGACCATCACCTTCGAGGACGAATCCTGCCTCCAACTCATCTGGACGCCTCCCCTCCACACCATCATCGATGGAACCGGATTGACCTTCCTTTTTGATGAGTTGGCGCTTCCTAAGCTTGTGGCCTTCAAGTGCGAGGACGACCTCTGTCTACGGGATCCGGCCAGCGACTCGATCCTGTCGGGGAACTACCCTCAGGATCATACGGTTCCCTGTCCTTGAACACGCCTCCTGCCCCTTCCAGGCCCACTCCTGAAGCCAGGCTATGCGGATCTTCCTCATATTCCTTCTCCTCGTTCTTGTCCTCCTGATCGTGTTCGGGCCCGGCCTGGATGATCGGAGTCGACCGATGAATCCGGTGTCGTCCGTCCCGATTCCGCCCGACTCGGCCGGGCCTTCGCCGCCGGACAACGAAGCGGGAAGACGCTCCCTCGCCCCGGCTGTCCCGCCCTGCGATGGCTGGGGCGCGAGGTTGGAGCGGATGAGGAACCGGGCGACGAGCCCTCTGGGCTCGAGCGAGCGGGCCGCCAACGCCGGGTGATCGCCGCCGCCTTCCTGGCGCCGGAGCCTTGTCTGACGGTCACCCTGGCCTGGCGGGGGAACCGGTTCCTCGCCCCGGAAGATGAACCATTCCTCGAGGCTCGGTGTCCGCCGGACATCGAGGAAGCGCTGGGCGCGTCGGGAGTGGTTGGAGCGGATGCCGCTCTTGCCGCCGCGGTGGGAGCAGGAGACGCAAGCGGCCATGCCCGGCTCTACCTCGTCCTGCTCGAGGACCTCCTGCGGGGATTCCTCGAAAACGGTCGCACCGGTAAGGTACGGCAGCGGCTCGAGGATCCGGCGGCGCCGGTGCGTCTCCGCGCGCTCGAACTCCTTTGGGCGGCGGCTGAGATCCAGGATCAGGAATCCCTCCTTGCCCTCCTCAGTGGCCTGGATTCCCGGGGCCGCCTTTCCTTCGCCCTCTGGGCCGCTCACGATCTCGAACCGGCGGCGGCCGGCGAATTGCTGACTGGACTCCAGGACCTGTTCGGTCAGGAGGACGACTACCTGTCGGCCTGGGTGGCGCTCGCAACCGGGATGAGGCCACGGTCGCCGCGACCTTGTGCGCCGACCTGGCCGAACTCGCCCCTCCGGATGGCATCAGCCAGGTGATCCCGGGTGACGGCTCCCTCGTCACTCACCTCTCCCTGCTCGAGGCCGACTCCGTCGGGCGCGGCCACACCAACACGCTCAGCGCCCTCTCTCTGGCGGAACGGGACAGTTTCGGGCCCCTCTTCACGGAGGCCTACCTGAAGGTGTTCGACGCCGAGTGGAACCCGCTGGTCCGGACCACCGCCTGGGAGTGCCTGGCCCGCTCGCCCCACGCCGCGAACCAGGCCCTGGCCCTGAAGGTGATCGAGGCCGACCGGGGCGGTTTCCTCGAGTCGCTCGGCCCCTGGCGGGAGGAGCTGCTCGGCAGCGGTCTGCGGGGCCTGGTCGCGTCCCTGCCGGCGGCTGAGCCGGCTCCCGGCGCCTCAGCGGTCGACGACGATGCCGTGCGCCGGCGCGACGGTGGTGGCGCCGTTGCGGTCCTCGCCCGGGTAGGCGTCCTTGCCGCGGCCCTCGTCGAGGAAGAAGGACAGGCTGGTGCCGCCGTGGTAGTCGTTGCCGCCGGCGGCGCCGGGGCGGCCGCGCAGGTAGCGGTCGGCGCCGCGCCGCTCCCAGAAGACGCTGATCGAGTTGTGCGCCGAGGCGCCGAGCGAGAAGCCGCCGCCGTCGTAGGTGTCGTCGCCGCCCTCCTCGACGAACATCGTCACGCACTCGTCCCAGGCCAGGCCGCTGGCGACGGCGTTGCGGGTGCGGTAGGTGTCGTCGCCGCCGGCGTCGCGGAACCAGCCGACCGCCTGGTGGGCGGCGAAACCCTGGTTGTAGCGCGAGCCGAGGTAGAGGTCGTCGCCGCGGCCGCGGTCCTCGAGCGCGCCGAGGCCGAAGTAGTAGCCGCCGCCCTGGGCGAAGTTGCCGGCCTCGTACTCGTCGGCGCCGCCCTCGTCGAGGAGCAGGCCGAGACCGCCCGAGGCGTTGCCGCGGAAGCCGACGCCGCAGCCCTGGCTCCAGCCCTCCCAGACGCCGCGGGTGCCGTAGCCGCTCTTGTCGCGCCCCTTGGCGTAGTAGCGGTCGTCGCCGGCGGCGTCGGCCAGAGCGCCGACCGCGCCCGGCAGGCCGACCGCCTGGCCGTAGCGGCGGGCCTGGTAGGAGTCGTCGCCGGCCCGGTCGAGGAGCAGGCCGGCGCCCCAGGCGGCGCAGCCCTGGGCCAGCAGGTCGGCGCGGTAGTCGTCGTCGCCGCCGGCGTCGAGCAGCACCGCGGCGCCGATCAGGGCCGAACCCTGGGCCCAGCGCCTGGCCCGATAGCGGTCGTTGCCGGCCAGGTCTGCGAGCAGCGCGGCGCCGAGCACGGCCGCGCCCTGGGCGCCGTCGTGGGTGGCCTCGTAGGCGTCGTCGCCGGAGCGGTCGACCAGCGCCGCGACGGCGAAGACGGCGCGGCCGTCCTCGTTCACCGTCGCCCCCTGGTTGTCGGCGTAGAAGTCGTCGCCGCCCAGGTCGATCAGCACCGCGTAGTCCTCGTCGCGGTGGCGGTCGTCGCCGGTGCCGGCGACCGCGATGGTGCCCCAGCCGGTTTCCCGCCGCAGAACGACGGGGCGATGGAGGTCGAGACCGGCGCGCTCGAGGTCGAGGGCCAGGCCGTCCAGCCAGTCCGGGTCGGCCAGCGGCGCCAGGGCGGCGGCGGCGGCGAGCAGCGCCGCGCGGTCGACCCGTTCGCCGAGCCGGATCAGGCGCAGGTTGGCGGCGCGGCGGGCGTCGTCCGGATCGTTGAAGAGGTAGATGTCGTCGGCGAAGCGCTCGGCCAGGCGCGGCCAGTCGGCGGCGGCGGCGCGATCCTTCACACTCCAGGCGGCGAAGGCCCGCTCGCGCAGCTCGGCGGCGCGGGCGAGAACGACCTCGATCTGATCGAGCTGCTCCTCGGGGGTGAGGCCCGTGCGCAGGCGTTCGGGTCGGGCCGGGGCCAGCCCCGCGAAGGGTTCGGCCAGGTCCAGACACCAAGCGGCGTGGCCCAACGCGGTGGTGATTCCGGCCACCGGATCGCGGCCCGGTTTCCTGGCGCTGAAGCCGTCGGCGGCGGCGCCGGCCCAACCGGGCAGGAGCCACGGATCGCGCTGGATCAGCGACAACGCCGGCAGCCGGGAGAGGTCGGCTCGATCGGCCAGCCGAGCCAGACGGGCGCGCAGATCCGCGGTGTCCGCGGCCAGGCCGTGCTCCGCCACCAGGCGCCCGATCTCGTCTTCGAGCTTCAGGCGCGGGAAGCGGCGGCCGTGCCAGAACTCCCGGGAAGGAGGCACCGGCGCCGACGAGGCCTGGGCGCCGCCGCCGAGCGCGAACTCGGCCTCGATCAGTTCGAAGCCGCGCGCCGCCCGGACCACGAGCACCGTGCCTTCGGGCTGGGCCAGGGCGCGGGCGGGCAGGTCGGCCGCGAGGGCGGCGGCCTCGGCCGCCGGCAGCGGCTCGTCGTTCCGTTCGGCGGACCAGGCCACCGCCGGCCGCAGCAGCCGCACCTTCCAGCGCCGGCCGGTGGCGGCGGCGGCGGCGCGGACGCGGAAGGCGGCCAGTGCGGCGGCACCGTCCACGCCCAGGGGCTCGCCGTCCACCGCCACCAGCAGGTCGCCGGCACGGAAGCCGCTGCGGGAAGCGAAGGCGCCCGGCTGGACCTCGGCGAACCGGGCCGCGCCGCCGGGCCCGTCCGCCAGTTCGGCCTGGGCCTCGCTCAGCTCCACCCCGAGCACTCTGGCTCCGCCCCAGTCCAGGGCATCCTCGGATTCCTGGGGCAAGGGAAGCAGGGTGAGGGCGAGCAGGGTGAGCACAGCCCGATCCTAGCCCGATCCTCGCTGCTAGCCTGGGCCGCGTGGACCTGCACGGCTGGATCGCCCTGGGCACCCTGGCTGCCGCTGCGGCGCTGTTCCTGAGCCGCCGCCTGCCGCTGGCCCTGGTCGCGCTGGCGATCCCGGTGGTCCTCTTCGCCACCGGCACCCTGCGCGACCCGGCCGACGCCCTGGCCGGCTTCCGCAGTCCGGCGCTGGTCGCGCTGGGAGCGGTCTTCGTCCTCGGCGCCGGGCTCCAGGGAAGCGGGGTGACGACCCTGGTGGCGCGCGCTCTCGGCCGGCGCGGCCGCGGCGCCCCGGGGCGGCTGGTCCTGCTCGTCTGCCTGGCCGCGGCCGCCCTGTCGGCGGTCATGCCGAACGCCGCGGTGGTGGCGGTGCTGCTGCCGGCGGTGCTGGCGGTGGCGCGGCGGGCCGGGGTGGCCCCGGCGCTCCTGCTCCTGCCGCTGTCGTTCGCGGCGATCCTGGGCGGCGCCACCACCCTGATCGGCACCGCGCCGAACCTGCTGCTGGCCGAGTCGCTGCGCGAGGCCGGCGGCGGCGAGCTGGGGATGTTCGCCTTCCTGCCGGCGGCGCTGCCGGCGGCGCTGCTGGGCATTGGTTTCCTGGCCTTGGCCGCGCCCCGGGTGCTGGCTCGTCGCGAGGGAGATCCGGAGTCCGAGGCCGGTGCAACCGATCCCCAGCGGCTGGTCCAGCAATACGGTCTGAGCGGCAAGCTGACCCGCCTCCGGATCGGTCGCAACTCCCGGCTGCTGGGCAAGAGCCTGGTCGAAGCCGGTCTCGGCCGTCGGTACGGGGTCTCGGTGATGGCGGTCGAACACGCCGGCGGTGGACCGCGCTGGCGCGCCCCGGAGCCGGACTACCGCCTGCAATGGGGAGACGACCTCTATCTGGAAGGCGACGAGGAGGCGGTCTGGCGGTTGGCCGAGGAACAGGAGGCCCGGATCGGTCTGACCACCGCCGGCCACGCCGATCGGGTCCTCGACCACGGGATCGTCCTAGCCGAGGCGATGGTGGCGCCCCGGTCTCCGGCAGTCGGTCGCACCCTGGACGAACTCGAGTTCCGGCGTCGCTTCGGGCTGAGCGTCCTGGCCCTCGGCCGCGGCGGCCGGCCGCTGCAAGAGCATCTCGGCTCGGTGCCGCTGGCGGTCGGGGACACCCTGCTCGTCGCCGGCCAGCGGCGGGCGCTGGACGAACTGAGGCGCGACGCCGACTTCATCCTGCTGACCGACCCGGCGGCGGAGGCGCACGACCTCGGCAAGGCACCGCTCGGTCTGCTGTTCCTGCTGGTGGCGGTGCTGCCGCCGGTTTTCGGCTGGGCGCCGTTCGCGATCAGCGCCTTGGCCGGGGCGATCGGGATGGCGGCGACCGGCTGCGTGCCGCTGGCCGACTCCGGCCGGCTGGTCGAGTGGCGGGTGCTGGCCCTGATCGCCGGCACGATGCCGCTGGGCCTGGCCCTCGAGCGCCACGGCGTCGCCGCCGCGGCCGCGGCGGCGGTCGCCCGCCTCGCCGCCGCCGGGCCCGGCCCGGCCCTGGCCGGCCTCTACCTGCTGGCGGCGCTGCTCACCTCGGTGACCAGCAACGCCGCGGCGGCGGTGGTCCTGGCGCCGGTCGCGCTCGGCGCGGCCGGGGCCTCCGGCCTGGATCCGGGGACGGCGGCGCTGGCGGTGGCGCTCGGCTGCTCGTGCGCCTTCCTGGTGCCGTTCTCGAACCAATGCCATCTGCTCGTGCTGGGGCGGGGAGGCTATCGGCCCCGCGATTTCCTGGTCCTCGGGCTGCCGGTGAGTCTGTTGGCGGGGGCGGTCGTGGTCGGAGTACTGGCCCATTTCTGAACACCCGGGAATCCGGCCCAGATCGCTGCACCCTGATCGCGGCAGATTCGTAACCCTTGCCCATGGTCTCCGTCTTCCGGGGTGGCGGAAGGTCCCGGGCGCGCCCCGGCGCCCCCGGGCAAGCCCGGTGAAGGCGGCGCCTCCGCCGCCGGGATCCGATCGAGGCGGGGATCCCGGCGGCCGGCCGCCCACTCCCGGAACAAGAAGCGAAGGAATCGGTCGGCCCGGAATCGACCCGTTCCGGCCCGGATGGGCTGGTGGTGGGGGAAGGACTGTTCGGTCCGGCCTCTTCGCTTCGATCCCGAAGCGAGGTGGTTACGGACCGTGCTCGGATCTGGGTCCAGGGAGCAGGGCCGGATTCAGGCGGCTGCGGTCACTTGCCGAACCACCTCTCCCGCACGATCCGGTCGCCCGCCACCTGAACGAAGTCCTCCTTCACCGTCCTCAGGTTCGCCCCCGCCAACACCTCCAACACCCGCCCGAGCCGCTCCTTCCCCTCCTCGTCCGGCTGCCGCTCCCGCGCCGCTTCCACTTCTCCACGCCACTCCTGGGCCCGGGCCAAGGCCAGGCCGAGAGCGGCCGCCTGGGCCAGGCGCGGGTCGTCTCCGGCCAGGGCCGCCCGCACCACCTCGGCGGCCTTTTCGTCGGCCAGGTGCGAGCCCAGCGCGATCAGGGCGTTCACCTGCCGGAAGGGCTCGCCATCGTCCGCGGCGGCCTTGAGCAGGACCTTGCGCGCGTTCTTGTCCTCGGCGCCGGCGCTGCCGAGCGCCCGCAGGAGGTTCTTCCGGACCTGCGAGTCCTTCTCCCGGGCCAGGGCGGTGCGGATCGCCTTGACGGACTTCGGCGCCGCGAGCTGTTCCAGCGCCACCGCGATCTCGTTGCGGACCGTGTCGGAGGGATCCCGCAGGTACATCTCGAGCGCCGCCCAGAAGCCGGGCGGGGAGTAGACCCCGACGGCGTGGATCAGCCGGAGGCGGGCGTCCACCCGCCGGCCGAAGATCGCCCCCTTCATCTCCTTGGTGATGAAGTCGATCGCCTCCTGGCTGTCGGTGGAGAGGACGCGGAAGAACGCGTTGACCCGCTCCTCGCCCTTCAGGCCGCCCCGGATCGCGGCGATCGTCTCCTCGAGTTCGTCCTCGCTGAGCGGCCGGCTGGCGGTGGTCGGATCGGCGACCTCGTATACCCCGCCCATGATCAGGCGCCGCGGCGGCCGGGCGCCGGCCGGTGCCGCGACCTTCGTCTCCGGGTCGGCTTGGCGCGCCGCTTCGGCCAGGCACCAGAGCAGCTCGCGTTCCGAGATCTCGTAGGCTACCGACATCAACAGACTGCCGTCCGGTTTCAGGAAGAGGTGCTGGGGCGAGATCACCGCCCCGTCCGGTCCCGGCCTCAGGTACTCCTTGCGCGCCCGCACCTCGATCGCCTGATGGTCGGCGCAGGTGAGGCCGGGGAAGCGCTTGCAGGGCCGGCCGGCACCGGCATGCTCCTCGGCCGAGGCGGCCAGGCAGACCAGGTTGCCGGCCAGCGACACGACCGCCTTCTCGCGATAAACCTTCTCGGCCAGGAAGTCGTTGGCCCGTTCGCCGTCCATGTTGACGGCGATGAAGACCGCCTTGTGCTCGGCGGCGGCGCGGGCCAGGGCCGCGTCCCAGTCCTTCTCCCAGGCGATCTGGGCCGGGGCGATCGCGGCCAGAAGTAGGAAGACCGGCGGCAGGGCGAGGGCGGGGCGGCGGCGCATGGCTGACCCGGACTCTAGCCCTCCGTGCGGGGGGCGGTCACGCTTGCTCCGCCGCCTTCGTTCGGGTCGGCCGGCTCCAACCGCAAGGCCGCCGAGTTCAGGCAGTAGCGCTTGCCGGTCGGCTCGGGGCCGTCGTCGAAGACGTGGCCGAGGTGCCCGCCGCAGCGGGCGCAGAGGACCTCGGTGCGGCGCATCCAGAGGGTGCGGTCTTCCTTCAGGTGGATCGCGGCCGGATCCACCGGCTGCCAGAAGCTCGGCCAGCCGGTGCCGGACTCGTACTTCGCGGCCGCGTCGAAGAGAGGAGCGCCGCAGCCGCGGCAGCGGTAGAGGCCGGGCCTCTTCTCGTTCCAGTACTCGCCGGTGAAGGCGCGTTCGGTGCCCCGGCGCCGCAGCACTTCATAGGCCAGCGGGTCGAGGCGGGCGCGCCAGTCCTCGTCGCTCAGGGTCAGCGGGTTCGCGGGCAGGGGCGGCGGATCGGCGGCGTCGGTCATGGCGGCGGGAACCGGCTCCAGGTCGGAGCCGCAGCCGAGGAGGAGCGGCATCCAGAGCAGGACGGAGCGGCGCATCACCCTTCCTTCGGCCCGCGGCGGCGGCGGTTCAAGTCCGGCGACGGGTCAGCGCGAACACCAGCGCCCCGGCGCCGAGGCAGGCCACCCCGAGCAGGCTCGAGCGCCGCACCGCCGGGTCGAGAAAGGTGGCGCCCAGGGCGACGCCGCTGCCGAGGACGAAGACCAACGGCGGCAGCGGCATCAGCGGCGTGCGGTAGCCGGGCGAGGGCTCGCCGCGGCGCCAGAGCAGCAGCAGGCCGACGCAGGCCAGGATGTGGAAGATCCAGTCCGTGAACACCACCCCGTTCACGAACTGGTCCATGCGGTCGCCGCCGGCCAGCCAGAGGAGGGCCACCGCCAGCCCGCCCTGGAGCAGGATCGCCGGCGCCGGCACGCCGCGGTCCGGGTCGAGGCGGCCGAAGACGCGCGGGAACAGCCCCTCGCGCGCCAGCGCGAAGTAGGCCCGCGGCGAGGTCAGCATCAGGGTGTTGGCCAGGCCGGCGGCCGAGACCGCCAGCGCCGCGGCGGTCAGCCGGCGGCCCCAGCCGGGCAGCACCGCGCCGACCGCGTCGGCGGCCAGGGTGCGCGAGGCGGTGACCATCGCGAAGGGCAGCAGCCGGAAGTAGGCCGCGTTCGCCGCCAGGTAGGTCACGACCACCGCCGCCACCCCGAACAGGATCGCCCGCGGCAGGGTGCGGCGCGGCTCCCGCACCTCGCCGCCCATCCAGGTGACCTGGTGGAAGCCGCCGTAGCTGAACAGGCAGGCGGCCAGGCCGGCCAACCACGGGGCGCCGCCGGCGTGGGCGGGCGGCCCGGCCGGGGG
>RFGR01000126.1 GCA_003696625.1 Planctomycetota bacterium | reverse complement strand
CCGGGAAGACGGTCAGGGGCGGCGGAGGTGACGCGATCTTGTCTTGATCGGGTCCACCGAGCGGGGCCGGATTCCGAGTTGTGCCTCGATTGCCTTCGCCGCCGGCGTCACCGACAGCCCTCCGAGCCCGGTGCAACGGAGTTCCCGCGGCAGCGCCCGGCCGACCCGGTCCATCGTCGCCACCACCTGGTCGATCGGAATCACCGGATCGCCGCCGGCCAGGGCGAGGTTGGCGCAGGCGAAGCCGGTGGCGGCGGCGAGCAGGTTCTTGCCCAGGCAGGGCACCTCGACGCGGTTGGCGACCGGGTCGCAAGCCAGGCCGAGGGTGCTCTGCAAGGCCAGCGAGGCGGCGGCCAGGGACTGCTCGAACGTGCCGCCGCCCAGGTCGGCGAAGGCGGCCGCCGCCATGCCGGCGGCGGTGCCTCCCTCGGCCTGGCAGCCGCCTTCCTCGGCGGCCAGGGTCGCGCCTTCGGCCACGAGCAGGCCGATCGCGCCGCCGGCCAGGAGCGCCCGGGCGGCGGCGTTCTGGTCGCGGCCGAGGGCCTCGGCGCCGGCCACCGCCGCGGCCGGGAAGGCGGCGCAGGCGCCGGCGGTGGGAGCGGCGAGGATCACGCCCATCGAACTCTTCACCTCCATCAGGGCCGAGACGGCGACGAGCACCGGGTCGAGGATGCCGCCGCCGAGCAAGGCGCCGGCGGCGCGCGCGGCCTCGAAGGCGGGGGTCTGGGCCGGCAGGATGCGGTCGTCCCAGGAAGTTCCGGCGATGCCGGCGGCGATCGAATCGCGCACGATGCAGACCAGCTCGGCGGCGCGGGCGAGCACTTCCTCCTCGCTTAGGCCGGCGCGGATCGACTCGTAGGCGGCGGCGTGGCGCCAGAGCGGCAGGCCGCGGCCGGCGTCGTGCGCCAGCAGGCCGGCCGCGTCTCGGAAGGGAAGCTCAGCCCCGAGCGGGAGCGGACCGACGCTGGTCACCGGCGCGAGCACGACCTCGGCTGCTTCGCCGGGGCGGCACTCCCGCCAGCCGTCCGGGACGCGGCGCAGCCGGACCTCGCGGTCGCCGCGCAGCCCGAGCGGGGTGCCGTCCAGCTCGACCACCTCGATCGCGCCGCCGCCGAGGGAGAGGGCGGTCAGGGCGGCCTCGGCGCCGTCCGGCCCGCGCAGGCGCAGCCGGTAGGTGTTCGGGTGCGGGTCGCGCCGCTCCTCGATCCGCACCACGAGGTCGATTCCGGCCGTCCGCAGCGCCGCCGCCGCGTCGGGCAGCCGCGGGTCGGTCACCTCCCAGCCGAGCAGCCCGCCGCAGAGCCCCATCTCCGAGCCCTGCGGCCGGAAGGTGGTGGCGAGCGAGCCGAAGCGGTCGAGCGTGACCTCGACCCCGGCGATCCGGCCGGCCATCCGGTCGCGTGCCAGCCGGCCGATGCGGAGGGCGGCGGCGCAGTGCGAGCTGGACGGTCCGCGCATCACCGGGCCGAGGACATCGTCGAACAGGCTGGCGGGCACGACTCAGAGGATCCGGTCCCGGATCCAGGGAACGACGCTGCCCTCCGGCTGGTCGAGCGCCGCGCCCAGCTCCTGGGGACTCGGCCCGACCCACTCGCTGCGCACCCCCTCCAGCCGGAGGCCGCGATCGGGCGTCAGCGTCACCAGCATCCAGAGCGGGTCGCGGTAGGGGGCGGTGTACTTGATCCAGGGATGTCCCGCGTCCACCTCGGCGGAGTAGCGCGGGTATGGATGGTCACCGCCGACCCAGTAGTAGGACATGCTGTTGACCTGGACGTAGTGGATGCCCCGGATGGTCGTGGCGTAGTCCAGGTGGTGGTGGCCGCTGAAGCAGGCCAGCACCCGGGCGCCGCCTGGCGCGGCGTTGGCGGACTCCAGCAGCGCCCGCAGTTCGGCTCCGTTCTCGAGACCGTTCGGGTTCTCCAGGCTCTGGTGGGAGAGGACGATCACCGGCCCGTCGGCGGCGGCGAGTTCCTCGCGCAGCCACTGGATCTGTTCGGGGCCGACCCAGCGGGGATAACCCGGCGCCGCCCCCTCGGGCTTGCGGTCGTTGCCGTCGAGGACCAGGAAGCGGCAGCCGCCGGCGGTGAAGCCGTAGTAGCGGGCCGGCATGCCGAAGAAGGCGACCACCTCCTCGCGGCTGCAGCCGCCGTCCAAATCGTGGTTGCCGATGACGTGGTGGCGCGGCCTCGGGCAGGTGTTCCAGGCTTCGAGAAAGGGTCGATTGGCCTCGACCGGCCGGGCGAAGTCCCCGAGCTGGGCGACGAAGGCGAGATCTTCCTCGACCGCCATCGCCGCGGCGAAGGCGGAGATCCGCTCCACCGCGTCGTGCATGACGTCCTGATGAACGTCGGCGCACAAGCCGAAGCGGAGCGGGCGACCGCCGAGGGCTGCCGAGACGCAGGCGGGGAGCGGCAACCAGGTGGCGGCGACGACGGCCGAGGCTCGGCGCAGGAAGCTGCGGCGGGAGGTCACGGCGCCCATTCTTGCGCCCGGTCGCCGGCCCGTCATCGGTCGGCCGGGATCTCGGTCACCGCGCCAGCCGCCGCCAGCCGGTCCAGCAGGCGCCGGCCGAGGGCGGCGGCCGGGGTGAGGACGCCGCCCCGCGCAGCCTCGCCCGCGGCCAGCGCCAGTCCGGTCTGGACCAGGCAACGGACCGTGATCGCGTTCCCGGGATCGCCGTGCCAGTGCCAGCGGCGGACCGCGACCGGCCGCCGGAGATCGCCGGCGACCAGGGTGAGGCGGGCGAAGCCGCGCCGGATGCTCCGTTCCGACGGGCCCCGGCCGGGCCGAGGGCCGAGCCAGCGCAGCAGTCGCCGGCCGGCCGGTCGCTGCAGCAGCCCTTCGACCGTGCGCAGGGCGAGGGCCATGAACCGGGCCCGCCCGCGGCCGTGGAGGAGCAGGTGTTCGTCGTAGCGGAAACCGCGCCCGTAGCCGGCGCCGCCCTCGGCCCGCAGCGCGGCCGACCGCCGCACGACCCGCTCGTTCACCGGCGCCATCAGGAACGGCGCCGCCCAACCGTGCAGGGCCGGTACCGGGAACACCGGCGGCCGCTCGGGCGCAGCCGGCGCCCGGCGCAGACCGGCGTCCGGATCCGGATCGAGTAGGTGCGGGTGGGCGAAGTCAGCCGGCCGCCAGCGCTCGTGGAGGTGGATGCCCGAAGCCAGGGTGCCGCCGTTCAGGCCGCCGCGGAGCTGGACGAAGCCGGTGACGGCGGCCGCCTCCGGCAGCGACTCGACCAGGGCCATCACGCCGAGGTCGGAGGGGACGCTGTCGAAGCCGCTGGCCGGAATCAGAGCCGTGCCCGAGGCCGTGCAGGCTTGGTGATGGCGGTCGACGAGCTGCCGGATCCAGGGCAGCTCCCCGGTCAGGTCCGCGTAGTGACTGTGATGGCGGGCGCAGGCCGCGACCAGGGCGTCGCCGTAGCGGGAGAAGGGGCCGGCGCAGGAGATCACCACCCGCGCCCGGGCCGCCAACCGGTCCACCGCGGCCGGATCGAGACCGTCGGCGACCACGGCGTCGACGCCGTGCGCGGCGGCCAGCGCCTCGACCCGGGCCCGATCCCGGCCGGCGACCGCCCAGCGGAAGCCGGGCGGGGCGACCCCGGCCAGTTCGGCCGCAGCCCGGCGGCCGGTGAAGCCGGTCGCCCCTTGGAGCACCAGGTCGAAGTCGCGGCCGTCGCCCATGGGCGCATGCTAGCTGCGGCAGACGGCTCGAGCAGCGCCGGCGCTTCGTCCGCGCGGATCCCGAACCGCCGGGGCCGGCTCGCCGATCCGCCGGCCGAGGTGGGCCAAGAGCGGCCGGGACGGCGCTATACTCCGCGCCCTGCCTCCGGACGCGGCCGTAGCTCAGTTGGTAGAGCGTCAGCTTCCCAAGCTGAATGTCGAGGGTTCGAGTCCCTTCGGCCGCTCCAATCCGGCCCGCCGGTTCGGGCGTCAGGAGCGCCGCGGGCGTCGGGCGAAGGCCAGGCCCGACCAGTCCACGTCGACGGCGCAGACCTTGTAGTCGACCCAAGCCCGCTCCAGGCCGAAGGCGCGTACCGCCGGCTGGCTGAGGTCGGCGGCCAGGGCGCCGGCCTTCTTCGGCCAGACCAGCCACAGCCGACCGCCCGGGGCGGTGGCGCGTTCGGCGGCGGCGAAACGGCGCTCGAGCGCGGCCCGGTTGCGGACGAAGAGGAGCACGAC
This sequence comes from Planctomycetota bacterium, assembly GCA_003696625.1. Lineage (GTDB taxonomy): Bacteria > Planctomycetota > UBA1135 > UBA1135 > UBA1135 > J029. Next base: position 987 of record RFGR01000126.1, on the reverse strand, counting down.
CGGCGCCCGGCCGCGGGCGCCGCGGCGCAGGGTCGTCCCTGCCGGCAGCGGCGCCAGCTTCTCCTCGATTCCCGCCGGCGCATCGATCAGAATCGCCGGCTCGCCGGGACGGAGGCCGATCTTGCGCGGCAGCCGCGTACCCGAATACCCGGGCATGCCGCCGTCGCGCGGCCGGGGCGGCGGCGGATCCCGCCGCGGCCGCCGCAGCGGCGGGCGGACGGCGCCGCGGACGCGCCGCCAGTCGGCGAACTCGGCGCCGGGGAACTGGCGGCGGGCTCGTTCGACCTTCTCCTCGGTCCCGCCCAGGAAGACCAGCGGCAGGGTCCGGGTCGCCCGCGTCGCCCGGAACCACTCCGCGACCTCGCGTCCGTGCGAGGGCAGCCGGCTCAGGTCGATCAGGAGCGCTTCCGGCGGGCGGCGGCGCAGCTCGCCCAAACCGGCGCCGCCCTTCCGGTCGAAGATCCGCACGGAATGGCCGGCGGCGCGCAACATTCTCACTCCTGCTGCGGCCTCGGCCGGTCGCCAGTGGACCAGGAGCAGGCGGGCCATGGCTCCAGGATAGGATGGGAGCGCCGCCGCTCCGGGAACCTTGAGCCTCTCGCGCCGCCTCCTCTTGCCCGTCCTGCTCGGCTGGGCCCTCGGCCTCTGGGAAGGCTTCCTGGTGTTGGCGGCCTATCGACACAACTTCACCGCCCTCCAGGGCTGGGCCGGCATCCTGCTCGCCAGTGGTTTCTACGGCTGGCTGTTCGCTCTGGCCGGGCTGGCGATCGAAGGGCTGGTCGGTCGCCGGGCGGCGGCCGCCGGCCGCAGCCGCCGCCTGCTCGAGCGGGGTTGGCTGCTGTTCGCGCTGGTCGCCGCCGCCTGGATCCTGAAACGCCGGCTCGCGACCGGCCTGGACAAGAATCTGCCCGCCGCCCTGCCGGCGCTGGCGCTCGCCGCCGCCCTGGCCGCCGCCGCCTGGCGCGGGCGGCGCCCGCCCGGCCGCCT
>RFGR01000125.1 GCA_003696625.1 Planctomycetota bacterium | reverse complement strand
GCTCCTGGCCGCCCGCCGCCGAACCGGCCGGCTCCGCGCTGCTGGCCAGCGCCCTGGCCGTCGGCCGCCTGGAGGCGGTGCCGTTCATCGGCAAGGAGGTCGCTCCAGGCCTGGCCGCCTTCTTTTCCCGCCCGGAGAACCGGTCTGCCCTCGCGGCGATGGCGGCGGCCGGGGTCGAGGTCGTCGAGGCCGAACCCGCTGCGGCCGCCGGTGCCGGCCCCCTGGCCGGCCGGACCTTCGTCCTGACCGGCGCCCTGTCCCGACCCCGGGCCGAGGTGGCGGCCGAGATCCGCGCCGCAGGCGGTCGGGTCGCCGGCTCGGTCTCCGCCCGGACCGACTACTTGGTCGCCGGGGAGCGGGCTGGCAGCAAGCTCCGCCAGGCCGAGAAGCACGGCGTCCGGGTGATCGACGAGGACGGCCTCCGCCGGCTGCTCGAGGGCTGACCGGGGCGCTCAGCCGGCCGCCTCCGGCAACAACTCGAACTCCGCCACCAGCGGCAGGTGGTCGCTGGCGACGCGGGCCAGGCGCAGGCGGCTGGCGTGGATGTGCTCGTGGCCGAGCGGTCCGCGCCAGAAGATCTTGTCCAGGGCTCCGACGGGCCGGGTGCTGGGATAGGTGAGGATGTGGCGGCGCCGACCGCTCTCGCTCCAGGCGTGGAAGCCGGCCGGTTGCAGAAGCGACGGGAACAGCCGGTTTCGCCAGTCGTTCGAGTCGCCGCCGAGGATGACCCGGGCGCGGGCCGGAAGCGAGCGGATGGTGCCGGTCGCCAGCAGCCTTTGGACCTGCTGCCGGCGCTCACCACGGGCCAGACCGAGGTGCCAGTTGAAGACATGAAGGGCGCCGTGGCGGCCGGGAAGCTGCAGGCGGGTGTAGAGGGCGTTGCGGCGCTTCCGCCGGCCGATCCGGAGGTCGAGGTGCCGGCGCCGGCGGATCGGAAGGCGGGACAGGGTGGCGTTGCCGTAGCTGCCCTCCTGGAGGACATGGGCCTGGGCCCAGGCGTGGTAGGGGTAGCCGGTCTCCCGCGCCAGCCAGTGGTCGAGCCAAAGCCGGCGCGAACGCGGCACGCCGCGGTCGACCTCCTGGAGCAGAAGCAGGTCGGGATCGTGGTGGCGGATCACCGCCGCCACCCGCTCCGGCCGGAAGCGGCGGTCCATACCGATCGCCCGGTGGATGTTCCAGCTCATGACCCGGATGCGCATCGCTCAGAAGGCGGACTCGAAGGTCCCGAACAGGCGCTCGAGCAGGCGGGCCGGGAGCGGCCGCCGCCGCCACTCCTCCCAGGTCACCTCCCGCGCGCGGGAGAAGTCGAGTTCGAAGCGGTGCCTGGCCAGGCCGGCGATGCCGGGGTCGCAGATCTCGACCGCGATCTCGTTGTTGATGAACATCGACCAGGAGTCGAGATTGCAGGAGCCAGCCAGCAGCCACTCGTCGTCGAACAGGGCGGTTTTGGCATGCATGAAGGACGGCTGGTACTCCCAGATCCGGGCGCCGGCCCGGAGCAGGCGGCCGTAGTGGCGGCGGGCGGCGATCCGCACCGCCGGGTGATCGGTCCGGCGGCCCGGGAACAGGAACCGGAGGTCCACCCGGCGCCGCAGGAGGGCGCGGAAGGCGTCGAACAGGTTCGGGCCGGGAACGAAGTAGGGCACCGCGATCCAAGCCCGGCGCTGGGTGAAGGCCAGCCGACGCATGAAGGCGTGGTTGTAGTGCGGGTAGCGGAGGGTGTACTGCGGCACCACCCGGAGCTGCCCGTGGCACCCGGCCGGAAGCTCCGGCCGCGGTCCGCGCCGCCGGTCCTCCCAGAGTCGATCGAAGGCGTCGGCCAGGTCGGCCACTGCCGCGCCGGTGAACCGGACCATGGTGTCGCGGGCCGCCTCCCGCCCTTCGCTCGGCCACCACTGGTCGGCGAAGGCGAGGCCGCCGGTCCAGCCGACCCGGTCGTCGACGGTCACGATCCGGCGGTGGGTGCGAGGGATGGCGCGGGACGGACGCAGGGCCTTGCCCAGGCGCAGGCGGTTGTAGATCCGCAGCTCGACCCCGGCCGCCCTCAGCCGGCGGCGGCTGGCGTCGCCCAGGCCCTTCGAGCCGAAGGCATCGATCTGGAGGCGGACCCGGGCGCCGTTGGTCGCGGCCCGGACCAGGGCATCGGCCACCGCGGCTCCGGCCAGGCCGTCGCTGAAGATGAAGTTCTCCACCCGCAGCTCGCTCCGGGCGGAGCTGAGGTCGGCCAGGAGTCGGTCCCAGGTCGGCCGCGCCTCGGTGAACAGCTCGACCTCCGGGGCCTCGCGGAAGGGGTAGGGGGCGCGCAGGACGCCGGCGGGCATGGGGCTTTACGAAGCGACCGGAGGCACTACAATCTCCGCTCGAGTGGGCCATTAACTCAGCGGCTAGAGTGCCATCTTCACACGGTGGAAGTCACTGGTTCAAATCCAGTATGGCCCACCACCCTCGCCACCGCATCGGCCACCTCGGCCGGCTCGATTCGGCGCAGGCAGCGCAGATCGATCGGGCAGACCCGCCTGTGGCAGGGACTGCATTCGACCTCCTCGCGGCGGAGGAAGGTCGTGCGGGCGGTGCCGAAGTCGCTCCAGGCCGGATCGGTGGCTCCGAACAGGACCACCTGCGGCACCCCGAGCGCGGCCGCAACGTGTCGGGCGCCGTTGTCCATGCTGAGCAGCACCCGGCAGTGGGCCAGGAGCGCCTTCATCTCACCGATCGAGGCGTGCAGGAAGGGGGCCCGGCAGCCGGCAGCCCGGCACCGGTCCTCGATCCTGCGGGCGAGCGGGCTCTCGGACGGGGCGCCGAACAGAACCGGTTGCAGGCCGGTCCGCTCGGCCGCGAGGCAGATCGCCCTCGCCGTCATTTCCGGCGGATAGACCTTGGCGGGCCCGAAGGCGGCGCCAGGGGCGACCGCCAAGAAGGGAGGGCGGATGTCGTGACCGGCGAGGGCTTCGAGGGTCTCCCGGGCCAGCCGCTCCTCGTGCTCGGTCACCCGAAGCTCCGGGGGCGGCGCCGCGTCGGCACCGACGAACTCGGCGTAGAGGTCGGTCATCGGCCGCGGCCGGCGGATCGGCGGCAGCCGGCGGGTGAGGAGCAGGCTGCGCGGACCGCGCCGGCGGCCGACCCGCACGGGGATCCCGGCCAGGGCGGCGGCCAGTGCCGAGGAGAAGGAGTTCGGCAGCAGCAGGATCTCCTCGGCGAAGAGCCGGCGCAGGACCTTCGCCTCGCGCCAGGGCGCCAGCGGGCCGCGGCGGTCGTGGGGCTCGAGCAGGGCGAACTCGTCCACCGTCGCCAGCCCGGCCAGGATTTCCTGCGCGGCCGGACCGCCGACGGCGAGGATGCGGGCCTCGGAATCGTCCGCGCGCAGCAGGCGGAGGAGCGGCGTCGCCGCGACCACGTCCCCGATCGGGTTGGGCAGGCGGACCGCGATCCGTTTCATGGCCGGCTCCGGCCGGCGGCGGCCAGCAGCTCGGCGAGGCGACTGGAGGAGCGGACCTTGGCGCCGCCGACCAGGGCGAGGCGGATGCCGAGTTCGGCCGCCGTCCGCCGCTCGTCGTCCGGAATTCGTTCCGGATCGTAGTCGCCGCCCTTGGCGTGAACGGCCGGACGCAGGGCGCGCAGGGTGGCGGCGACGGTGTCCTCGGCGAACCAGGTCACGTAGTCGACACAGGCCAGCGCCGACAGGATCTCGGCCCGCTCCGCCGCCGGCTGCAAAGGCCGGCCGACGCCCTTGAGCCGCCGGGTCGAGGCGTCGTCGTTCAGAGCGACCACGAGCAGATCGCCCTCGCCGCGGGCAGCTCGGAGGACGCGGACGTGACCGACGTGGAGGAGGTCGAAGACGCCGTTACAGAGGACCACGCGGGCGCCGCCGGCCCGGGCCTCGGCCAGGACGGCGGCCAGTTCGTCGCGGGGGAGGATCTTGCGGCGGTCGGACACCCGCGGGATAGGTTAGGGATGTCCGGCTTCCTGGGGAGTATGCTCTGAGAATGGCTGCTTCTCCGCCGATCTCCGCCTTCCTGCTGCCGGTGGTGCTGGTCGGGCTCCCGGCCTGCGTCCAGCTCGTTTCGCCGACGGCGCCGGAACCGACCGAACACCGTCTCGACGAGGGCGCCGAGGCCCGCAACAAGTCGGCCCGGCGGGAGTGGATCGAAGGCATGCACCTCGCCCCGCCGGGGGTGGACTGGCGGGAGGTCGAACGGGCCAACGGGCTGGCGGCGATGGGCCGACGCAACGCCATCGTCACCGGCCGGGCGGCCGCGGCCGCGGCCGGCACCTGGCGGGAACTCGGCAGCCGCAACCAGGCCGGTCGGATGTACGCCGCCGCCTGGTCCAGCGACGGACAGAGCCTGTACGCGGGCTCCGCCCTGGGCGGGGTCTGGATCGGCGGCCGCGACGGCAGCAACTGGACGCCGATCGGCGACAACCTCTACGGCGGCGCCCACGATCTGGTCGTGGTCACGGGGCCGCCGGGCGCGCCGGACATCGTCCTGCGCCACGCCGGCGGCATGGTCCACCGGAGCGCCGACCAGGGCCTGACCTGGACCGAACCGGCCGGCCTGGCCGCGGTCAGCCAGGTCGCCCGTCTGCTGGCGCTGCCCGACCACACCATCCTGCTGGTCGGCTACGACACGAACGCGCTCTACGGCTGGGGGGTGTACCGCTCGGTCGATCGCGGCCTGAGCTTCACCCGCACCTTCGATATGAAGACCTGGAAGAGCGACCTCTGGGCGCCGCGCGACACGCTCGGTTCGGTCTTCGTCTTCAAGAAGGACAAGCTCTACGAATCCACCGACGGCGGCCGGACCTTCGTCCAGGTCGGCAACCCGTTGCCCTTCCAGGCCGGCGACGTCCGCCTGCGCGGCAGCGAGCATCCCAGCCTGGTTCTGAGCCTGGCGGCCAAGAACGGCACGACCTGGCAGATCTGGCGCAGCTTCGACCACGGTACCAGCTGGAACCACGTCCACGACTGCACCGACTTCTGGGGCGCGTTCGAGTGTTCCTCCCAGGACCCGAACCTGCTCGCCTACGGCGGGGTGGAGATGCGGGTGTCCCGCGACGGCGGCGCCACCTTCAGCGTCGTCAACCCTTGGGGGGCCTACTACGGCAATCCGGCCATCTACCTGCACGCCGACATCATGCGCATCCTCTGCCTGCCGGACGCCAACGCGCCGCAGGGGGAGGTCTGGTACATCGGCACCGATGGAGGTCTGTACCACAGTCTCGATCGGCTGCAGAGCGTCGCCAATCTGTCGCTGACCGGGCTCGGGGTCAGCCAGTACTACTCGACCCTGACCAGCCGACGCCGCCCGGACCTGGTCATGGCCGGTGCCCAGGACCAGGGCTTCCAGCGCGCCCAGCTCGGCGCCCCGGGCGGCGGCGGCGGGCCGTGGGCCGACTTCGCCCAGCTCATCAGCGGCGACTACGGGCACCTCTCCTGCTACAACGGCACTCACGACTTCGTTTTCGCGCCCTACCCGGGGTTCGTCCTGGTCAGTGACAACGAGACCTCACCGAACCTGATCACCAGCGGCGACCTCAACTTCCCGGCCGGTCTCGATCACCTCTGGCTGCCGCCGGTGGTGGCCGACCCGGACGCCCGCGCCGCCTGCTTTCTGGCCGCCCGCGACTCGATCTGGCGCTGCAAGCGGACCGGCTATTGGAACTGGACCTGGAGCCAGTGGTCCACCACCAGCTTCGGCGGCCGCATGGTCTCGGCGCTGGCCTTCTCGCCCCTCGATTCGAGCCGGGCTTGGGCGGCTTGCACCGACGGCACCCTCTGGCGGTCGCTCGACCACGGGGTGACCTGGTCGATGTCCCAAGGTGGCGGCCCGGGATCGCATTACTTCTACGGCACCTCGCTCTGGCCTTCGACCACCAACGTCGACGAGGTCTGGGTCGGCGGCAGCGGCTACGGCGCGCCGCCGGTGATGCGTTCGCTCGACGGAGGCGTCAGTTGGCAGGCCCGGCGGAACGGCCTGCCCAATACTCTGGTCTACGACCTCTGTGAGGCGCCGGGCGGCGGCGGCCAGATGTTCTGCGGCACCGAGAACGGCGCCTGGATGTACGACCCGGCCACCGGCCAGTGGCAGGACATCCTCGGTGCGACGGCGCCGATCACCATCTACTGGAGCGTCGAGCCGGTCTGGGCCGAAGGGATCGTCCGCTTCGGAACCTACGGCCGCGGCATCTGGGACTACCTCCTCGACCTGCCGGGAGCCTTCCCCTACGGCGAGCTGCGCGGCGACGCCAACGTCCTGACCCTGCGCGGCGCGGGCGTGCCGCGGATCGGCGCCAACTACAGCGTCACCATCGCCGGCGCCGTTCCCAACGCGGCCGGGAAGCTGGTGGTGGCGGCGGCCGCGGACGACCGGCCGTACCTGGGCGGAACCCTGCTGGTCAACGGCGCCGGGGCGCGGTTGTGGAGCTTCACGGCCGGGCCGCAGGGGGAGGCGACCCTTACGGCGGCGGTGCCGAACGATGGCGGGCTGGTCGGGCGGGAGTTCTTCCTGCAGGCTTTCGCCCCGGATGCGGGGCAGGCGCAGGGGTGGGCGTTGAGCCATGGGTTGAGGCTCCGGATCGGCCCCTGAATCCGGCCCATTCCGCTGGTCCCTCTTCCGGCCGGCCGGCGGCGCGCCGGCGGTGCACCGGGTAGACGGACCGAGGCGGCGGAGGTGACGCGATCTTGTCCTGATCGGGTCCACGGATCAGGGCCGGATTCCTAGGATGGGTCCGTGCGCCCGGTCGCCCTGGAGATCCTCGAAGACCTCACCCCGCCCCCCGGTCCCTCCCTCGGCTTCCTCACCGTCCGCCGTCTCCGCCTCCGCCACACCTACGAAGACGGCACCCACTCCCCTCCCTACTCCTGCGACGTCGTCAGCCGCCCCGGCACCGACGCGGTCGCCGTCGTTCTCTGGTTCCGGGGCGAAGACGGCCGGCCGCGGGTGGTCCTGAAGGAAGGCGTGCGTCCTCCGGTCTGGCTCCGCCGCTGCAAGGACCTGATCCGGCCGGATCCGCAGGCGCCGCTGTGCCTGATCGAACTCGTCGCCGGCATCCTCGAACCCGGCGACGGCGGCCCGGACGGGCTCTCCCGGCGGGGCGCGGCCGAGGCCCGTGAGGAGGCGGGGGTGGAACTCTCTCCGGACGAGTTGGTACCGCTCGGCGGGCCGTCCTTCCCCACTCCCGGCGCCGCCGACGAACGGGTGGACTTCCTGGTCGCGGAGCTGCCGGGGCCGCCTCCGGCCGCTCGACCCCGGGGGGACGGTTCGGCGATGGAACACGGAACCACCGTGGTCGTGCTCGACCTCGAAGAGGCGATCGCCCGCTGCCGCGACGGCCGCATCCCGGACATGAAGACCGAGATCGGTCTGACCCGTCTCGCCGCCCGCCTGGCCGGAGATGTCTGAAGCCGCCGCCGATCCGCCTCTCCGCCTGGCCGTGGTCGGCGCCCGCCGGGTCCGGCACGGGACCGGGCCCTTCCTGGCCCGCCACGCCGCCGCTGCCGGAGCCGAGCTGTGCGCGGTCTGGGGGACCAGCGCCGACAGCGCCGGCGAGGCGGCGGCGGCACTGTCGGCCGAGATCGGACGCGACCTTCCCGCCTACCGCGACTGGCAGCGGCTCGTGGCCGAGACCCACCCGGAAGCGGTGATCCTGGCCGGACCGCGGCCGACCCACGCCGCCTGGCTCGAATCAGCCCTTCGCTCCGGTCTGCACACCCTGTGCGAAAAGCCGCTCGCAGCCGGCCGCGACCCCGCCGAGCTGGCCCGGGACTTCGCCGTCCGCGGTCTGGTCCTGGCCGAGAACTGCCAGTGGCCGTTCACCCTGGCCGCCTTCCACCGGCTCCACCCCGAGATCCAGCTCGATCGGGTCGACCGCTTCTCGATGCTCCTGACGCCCGCCCACGAGGGGCGCGAGCGCTGGCTCGAGCTGCTCAGCCACCCGATCAGCCTGCTCCAGGCGGTCGCTCCCGGCCCGGCCGAGCTGGATCGGATCCGTTTCCACGACGCTTCGCGGCTCACGTTCCTCTGGCTCACCGCCGGCCGTGCGATCTCCTGCGAGGTCCGGGCCGAACCCAGCGCGGAGTGGCCGCGGCCGGCCGGCTACGCCCTGGACGGTGCGCTCCTGCGCCGGCGGATCGAACAGCCCGGCTATCGGATCTCCTTCACCGACGGGGCCGGCGGCGTCGTCGCCGACGCCGACCCGACGCCGCTCTGTGTGGCCGAGTTCCTGGTCCGGGCCCGCCGCGCCCGCGCCCGTGCCGCGGCGCCGGTGGACGAGAACCTGGTCCGGCGCCAGCGTCTGTTCGATCGTATCCTGGAGGCTTGGCCGGGCTGACCGGCCCCGATCGGCCGTTGCCCGAGTCCCTCTCTTCCACCGCCGCCGTCGACCGCTACCACGACTTCCGCGACAAGCTCGCCCAGGAAGGGATGCGGCCGGTGGTCCTCGACTACGTCGCCTGGCGACGGCGGGTGCGGGCGGCCCACGCCGCCGGCTTGCCGGCGCCGCCGCCGCCGGAGCGGGGGCCGCTGTCGATCAACCTCGACCTGACCACCGCCTGCAACTACGCCTGCCCCCACTGCATCGACTGGGACTCCCTGAACAGTCCGGTCCGGCACGATCTGGACCGGCTGCGCGGCTCCCTGCGCGAGCTGGCGCGGCGCGGCCTGCGCTCGGTGATCCTGATCGGCGGCGGCGAGCCGACCCTCCACCCGGCCTTCGCCGACACCGTCCTCTTCCTCAAGGATCTCGGCCTGCAGGTGGCGGTGGTCACGAACGGCAGCCGCAACGAGGTCATCGCCGCGGTGGCCGACCGTCTCACCGCCGGCGACTGGGTGCGCCTCAGCCTGGACGCCGGCAGTGACGCCACCTTCCAGGCCCTGCACCGACCGCGGAGGCCGCTGCGGTTCGAGGCGATCCTGGCCTCGGCGACGGCCGTCAAGCGGCGGAATCCGGCCGTCACGCTCGGCTTCTCGTTCGTGATCACCTGGCGCGGTGCGGTCGGCCCCGGCGCGCCGCTGGTCGAGAACATCGGCGAGATGGCGACGGCGGCGGCCGCCGCCCGGGCGCACGGCTTCGACTACATCTCGTTCAAGCCCTTCCTCGAACGGGCCGGCGACGGCGCCGAGGTGCTCGACGGCGGCGCCGGCGGCCGGGCGGCGGCACGGATCCGGGCCGGGCTGGCGGCCGCGCGCCGGCACGAGGGCGGCGGCTTCCGGGTCATCGCCAGCACCAACCTTCGAGTCCTGCTCGACGGCAGCTGGCGCGACTACACCCGCCAGCCGCGCGAGTGCCACATGCAGTTCCTGCGTCAGGTCCTGTCGCCGCTCGGGGTCTTCAACTGTCCCGCCCACCGCGGTGTGACCAAGGCGCGGATCGGTGGCCCAGAGTCCTGGGCCGACGGCGCCGCCGCCGCCGGCACCGCCGCCCTGCTCGACCGCTTCGACGCCTCCCACGAGTGCCGGGAGGTGACCTGCCTCTACCATCCGGTCAACCACTTCCTGGAGGAGCTGGTGGCCGGCCGCGCCGACCCCGAGGAAGCCCTGGCCGCCCGGCCCGACCGGGCCGATTCCTTCCTGTGACCGCCGCCGGCCGGCGTTCGCGCGAACTTCGCGCTCGGTACGAGGCGGCCGGGGCCGCCGCCTTCTACGCCGACGAGCGCTGGCGGCGGAGCCGGCACGCCCGCCGCACCGCCCGACGGGAGCTGCGTATGGTCGCGGCCCTGGTCGGTCGGGCGGCGGCGGCGACGCCGGGCGGCCTCGGCCGGATCCTCGATCTGCCCTGCGGTGCCGGTCGCTTCCTCGGTCTCCTCGCCGCCGCCGGCCGGGAGTTGGTCGCCGCCGACATCGCCCGGCCGATGGTGGAGGAGGCTCGGGCGGCGGCCGCCCCGGCGGCGGTCCTGCTCCAGGCTTCGGCGGCCGCCCCTCCCTTCGCCGCCAGGACCTTCGATCTGGTCCTCTGCTTCCGCCTCCTGCACCACTTCGCCCGATCCGAGGAGCGGCGCCAGGTCCTGGCCGCCATGGCCCGGATCTCCCGCCGCTGGGCGGTGGTCAGCTTCTTCGACGCCGCCAGCCTCCAGGCCTGGCGACATCGGATCCGGCGCCGGCAGACCGTGCGCTTCGCCCAGACCGCGGCCTCCTTCGTCTCCGAGGCGTCAGCGGCCGGCTGGGAGGTCCGGGAGCGCCGCTTCGTCGCCCGTGGCATCAGCGAGCAGACGATCGTCTTGCTCGAGAGGAGGCCGTGAGCGGGCGGGGACCGGCACCGCCCGCCGGCCGGGTTCTGGAGGTCCTGGTGGCGGCTCCGACCGTCCGGGTCGAGCGGATCGAGCTGGCCGGCGGCGGCCGGGCGGTCCGCAAGATCTATTCGTTGCCCCGCTTCGGTCAGCGCCTGCGCCTGGCCTTCGGGCCCGGCTGGCTGGGTCGGCCGAAGGGGGAGCGCGAAGCCGACAATCTGCGCCGGCTCCACCGCGGCGGCGCCGCGGCGCCGCCGCCGCTGGCCGCCGGTTCCCGGCGCGACCGCCTCGGTTTCGTCCGCCAGAGCTGGCTGTTGTTGCCCGATCTCTCGCCCCGGCCGACCCTGGCCGAGGTCCTTGCCGGACGCGCGCCGGTCCCGACCGCCTTCGCCGACCGGGAGCGGCTCTGGCAGGCGGTCGGAGCCAGCGTCGCCGACATCCACCGGCTGGGCTGCTTCTATCGCGATCTCCGCGCCCGCAACCTATTGCTGGGGGAAGGGGACCTGTTCTGGATCGACGCCGCCAAGTCGCGCTGGGCCAAGCCGCCGCTGGCCGCGGCCGCCGCCGCCCTCGACCTGGCCGGTTTCGTCCTGCCGCTCGACCTGCCGCCGTCCGCATGGTCGGCCTTGATCGCCGGCTATGGCGCCTTCACCGACCTGGAGCGACCGCAGCAGCTGAGCCGGTTGCTCGGCCGTCGCCGCCGCCGGCGACTGGCCCGAGTGCTCGCCCGCGAAGCGCAGCGGCAGTCCGCCGGCCGGAATCCGGTCCGGATCGATGGACCCTGATTGCCGGGAAGGCGTAACCCCGCCGCACCGGTTCCGTCCGCCTGACGCCGGCTGGCACCGGTCCGGTCGCACCGGTGGTGGGAGAGGGAACGCCCTATCGACCCGCGGCCGCGGGATTCCGAAGGTTACGGCCCGAGCCGAGAAAGAGGTCCACGCAAATGGACCGGATGGGGTTCAGGCGCCGCGCAGCGCCTCGGCCAGGGCCGGCAGCACCTCGGCGACGTCGCCGACGATGCCGTAGGTGGCGTGTTGGAAGATCGGCGCTTCCGGATCCTTGTTGATGGCGACGATGACCTTCGAGCTGCTCATGCCGGCCAGGTGTTGGATCGCGCCGCTGATGCCGGCGGCGATGTAGAGTTCCGGGCTGACCGTCTTGCCGGTCTGGCCGACCTGTTCAGAGTGCGGCCGCCAGCCGGCGTCGACCACCGCCCGGCTGGCGCCGAGGGCGGCGCCGGGCAGGGCGTCGGCCACCGCTTCGAGCAGCGTCCAGGCCTCGGCGCCGCCCATACCGCGGCCGCCGGAGACGACCCGGGAGGCCTCAGCCACGTCGGGCCGGCCGCCGCCGACCGCGGCGACGGCGGTGACCTGGGCCTTGCCCTCCTCGGCCGCGACCTCCTCGACCTCGGCGGTCGCCTCGCGGCCGGCCGGGGAGAAGTGGTTGGCGCGCAGCGAGGCGACCGCCACCGGACCGGTGACCCGGACCCGGATCAGGGCCTTGCCGGCGAAGACCGGGCGGGTGAAGACGAAACCCTCGTCGCCGGCCTCGACCGCGGTGCAGTCGGCGGCGAAGCCGGTCTCGAGCAGGGCCGCGATCCGGCCGCACAGGTCGCGACCGCGGATCGTGGCGGCCAGGAACACCGCGCCGACGCCGAGTTCCCGGGCGACGCGGGCGGCGGTGGCGGCGGCGCCGTCGGCCGAATGGGCTTCGGCGCCGGCGACCAGGACCTGGTCGGCGCCGGCCGCGCCCAGGGCGGCGGCGTCGATCTCGGCCTTCTCGGTGGCGAGGGCGGTGACCCGGCCGCCGCCGGCGGCGGCGGCGGCGCCGACCGCTTCCAGGGAGGCGGGGCGGACCCGGCCGTCGCGGACTTCGAGGACGACGAGGATGTCGGTCATGGCTGGCTCCCTCCTCCTCAGAGCACCTTGGCTTCGTTCTTCAGGGCCTCGATCAGGGCCGGGACCGCATCGGGCCCCTCGCCGAGGATGCGGCCGGCCGGCCGCGGCGGCGGCAGCGTCATCTCCAGAACCTGGACCGCCGGCGTGAAATCGGCGACCGGCTGGACCTCGAGCGGCTTCTTCTTGGCCGCCATGATCCCCTTGAGGCTGGCGTAGCGCGGTTCGTTCAGGCCCTTTTGGCAGGTGATCGCGCACGGGAGCGGCGCCTCGACCGTCTCCCGTCCGCCCTCGACCTCCCGCTGGCAGACGACCTTGCCGTCGCCGACTTCGATGGCCACGACCTCGGACACGCAGGGCACCCCGAGCAGAGTGGCCACGGCCGGGCCGACCCCGTGCTGGTCGCGGTCGACCGCCTGCTTGCCGAACAGGAGCAGGTCGAAGGAGCGGCCCCGGATCGCCTCGGCCAGGATCCGGGCGGTGGTGGCGCCGTCGGCGTTCGGGGCCTCCGAGTTGGCGAGGAGCAGGGCGGCGTCGGCGCCCATGGCGAGGACCGTCCGCAGCTCCTTCTGGGCCGCCTCGTCGCCGAAACTGATCGCGGTGACGCGGCCGCCGCCGGCGGCGTCGCGCTGGCGCAGTGCCTCCTCGACGGCGAACTCGTCGTAGGGATTGAGGACGTATTCGACGCCGCTCGGGTCGAGGCTGCGGCCGTCGGCACCGACCTGGACGCGGGTGGTCGTCGAGGGCACGCGTTTGACGCAGACAATGGCTTCCACGGGGTCTTCTCCGTCTCCTGGCAGGGGGGGCGGGGGCGGGGCCGGCCCGTCAATCTAGCAGCGCGGGCGGAGCCCGGGACCGGGCCGCCGGTCGGTCCTAAGCCCTGGCGACGGGAGGGGAAAGGCCTCTAGCCGAGGCGGAAGCGGTGGCCCAGATAGACCTTCCGCACCCGCTCGTCCTCGACCAGCTCGGCGGCGCCGCCGGCGGCCAGAACCCGGCCCTCGGCCAGGATGTAGGCCCGATCGGTGATCGCCAGGGTCTCGCGGACGTTGTGGTCGGTCAGCAGCACCGCGATGCCGCGCTGCCTGAGGCGGGCGAGGATCTCCTGGATCTCCTCGACCGCGATCGGGTCCACGCCCGAGAACGGCTCGTCGAGCAGGATCAGGGCCGGTTCGGTCGCCAGCACCCGGGCGATCTCGAGCCGCCGCCGTTCGCCGCCCGACAGGACCTCGCCGAGGCTGGTCCGGACGTGTTCGAGGCCGAACTCGGCCAGCAGCTCGCGGCAGCGCTCGCCGCGCCTGGCCGCCGGCACCCCGATCAGCTCGAGGATGGCGAGCAGGTTGTCCTCGACGCTGAGGCGCCGGAAGACCGACGGCTCCTGGGCCAGGTAACCGAGACCAAGGCGGGCGCGGCGGTGGATCGGCAGCCGGGTGATCTCTCGGCCGCGGAAGTGGATGCGGCCGGCGTCCGGCGCCACCATGCCCATGCACATCCGGAAGGTGGTGGTCTTGCCGGCTCCGTTCGGCCCGAGCAGGCCGACGATCTCGCCGTCCTGAACGCCGATGTCGACCTCGTCGACCACCCGCCGCCCGCGGTAGGACTTGACCAGACCCTCGGTTTCGAGCAAGCAGGCGGCGCAGCGCCTCATCGCACGAGGCCGACCCGGACCGTCGGCCAAAGCGGCAGGAAGACGGCCAGGGCGCGGCCCATCAGGTACTCGCGCGGCACCAGCGAATGGGGCTGGCGCAGGTCCTTGTAGGCTTCGATCTGTTCCTCCGGGATCGCGAACAGCTCGCCGTTGGCGTCGCGGAAGGTCATGATCGTGTGCTCGGCGTTCCAGCGCGGGTTGTCGAAGAACGGATCGACGCTGCCGGAGAAGTCGTCGCCGACCAGGACGCTGCGGCCGTCGATCGGCTGCTTGAGGCGGATCTCGCGCGCGGTCCAGTCGCGGCTGTCGTGCGAGTTCTGGGTGTTGTCGCCCAGCATGAAGTAGTGGCCGGCCGGAATCTCGAAGACGCGGGGCTGGGTGCCGTCGCCCTGAAGGGTCGAGAGATAGTGGATGTCGCGTTCGATCACCGGCGGCCGCAGCAGCCAGCCGCCGGCCGGCAGGTCGAGGACGATGCCGTTGCGTCGGGCCCGCTCGTCCGAGGGCAGGCTGAGGTCGCCGGCGGCGAAGACCTCATCCCCGGCCCCGCGCAGGCGCAGCTCGTAGTGGTGGTCCCAGAAGGCGAGCCGGATTTCGACCTCGCGGCCGCGGGGCAGTTCGACCCGGCCCTCGCGGTCGGCGCCGCCGGGCAGGTCGAGGCGCCAGGCGCCGGCGTCGGGGTCGAGGTGCAGCTCGAGCGGCCACGGGCCGCACTGCATCTCCACCTGCAGCGGCGCCCCGCCCTCCGGTTGCGCCCTCAGGGTGAGGCGCAGGTCATGGACCAGGTTGCTGCCGCGGGCGCCGGCGCCGGACACCGGCACCCGCCAGTAGATGGCGTCCGGGAAGCCGTGGCGGTAAATGTCGCGGATCGGGCCGAAGGAGGTCCGGCCGCGGCCGCTGAAGCGCAGGGCGCCGTCCTCGTCGAGGGTGTGGGCCCCGGTCGGATTCCAGCCCGGCCAGGAGAAGGGCGGGCTGTCCGGCACCGGGAAGACCCGCTTCCACAGTCGTTCCTGCAGATCGTCCGGCTTGCGCTGGATCCGAAACTCCTCGTTCGAGCCGAGCGGACGGGTCCAGACGTCGCCGTTCTCGATCATCAGCTCTTCGCCGGGCATGCCGACCAGGCGCTTGACGTAGTTCTGGTAGGTGAGGAGCGGATAGCGGAAGACCACCACCTCCCAGCGCTGCGGATCCCGAACCAGGAACGACAGCTTGTCGACCAAGACCCGGTCGTGGATCGAGCCGCGCGGCGTCTGGGTCTCACGGTCGAGGAGCTGGGTGCCCATCAGCGTGGGCATCATCGAGCCGGTCGGGATCTGGTAGGCCTCGAGGGCGAAGACCTTCAGGCCCAAGGCCATGACCACGGCGAAGACGCACATCTCGACCAGATCGCGCAGCGGGTGCTTGGACTTGGGCTTGCGGGGCTTGGCGGCGCGGGCCATGGGCCGGATTCTACGGGCGGCGCCGGCGGCCGCGGGCCTACTCGGCCGACAGCACGGCCAGGAAGGCCTTCTGCGGCACCTCGACGTTGCCGATGCTCTTCATCCGCTTCTTGCCCTCCTTCTGCTTGGCCAGCAGCTTGCGCTTGCGGGTGACGTCGCCCCCGTAGCACTTGGCGGTCACGTTCTTGGCCAGGGCGCGGATGCTCTCGCGGGCGATGATCTTGCCGCCGATCGCCGCCTGCAGGGCGATTTCGAACTGGTGGCGGGGGATCTCCTTCTGCAGCTTGCGCAGGATCGCGCGGCCGCGCCGCTCGGCGACGTCGCGGTGGCAGATCACCGACAGGGCGTCGGCCTCGGTGCTGGCGACCAGGATCCTGACCTTGACCAGGTCGGCGGCGACGAAGCGCGGTTGCTCGTAGTTCATCGTCCCGTAGCCGCGGGTCGAACTCTTCAGCTTGTCGTAGAAGTCGAAGATGATCTCGGACAGCGGCAGGTCCCAGACCAGCATGACCCGAGTCGGGGAGAGGTGCTCCTGGCGCAGGAACTCGCCCCGCCGCTCCGAGCACAGCTTCATCACCGGGCCGATCGCCTCGGTCGGCACCAGCAGGCTGGTGACCACCTTCGGCTCCCGGATCTCGCGCCAGCGGGTCGGGTCGGGAAGCTCGCCGGGGGAGTGGATGATCCGCTCGCCGCCGTCGTTCATCAGCAGCTGGAAGGGAACCGTCGGCGCGGTCTGGACCACGTCGAGACCGGTCTCCCGCTCGAGCCGCTCCTGGACGATCTCCATGTGCAGCAGGCCGAGGAAGCCGCAGCGGAAGCCGAAGCCGAGCGCGTCCGAACTCTCCGGCTCGTAGAGGATCGAGCTGTCGTTCAGCTTGAGGGTGGCCAGGGCAGTGCGGAGATCCTCGAACTCGCCCGGATTGGTCGGGTAAAGGCCGCACCAGACCATCGGCTGCGGCTCCCGGTAGCCGGCCAGCGGTTCGGCCCGCGCTCCCTTGGCGACGGTGATCGTGTCCCCGACCCGGACGTCCTCGAGGCGCTTGATGTTCGAGATCAGGTAGCCGACCTCGCCGACCCCGAGCGACTCCTCCGGCACCGGCCCGGGCGAGAAGCGGCCGAGCTCGAGCACCTCGTAGTCGGCGCCGGCGCCGAGCATCCTGACCAGGTCGCCCTTGGCGATGCGGCCGTCCACCACCCGCAGGTAGACGATCACGCCCCGGTACTCGTCGTACTTGGCGTCGAAGATCAGGGCGCGGAGGGGCGCCGCCGGATCGCCGACCGGCGGCGGGATCCGCTCGACCACCGCCCGCAGCACGTCCTCGACGCCGGCCCCGGTCTTGGCCGAGCAGCGGATCGCCGCCTCCGGCTCGAGCAGCAGCACCTGCTCCAGCTCACCGGCGATCTCGTCCGGGCGAGCGTGCGGCAGGTCGCACTTGTTGAACACCGGGATCACCGCCATGTCCTGCTCGAGGGCGAGCATGGCGTTGGCGACGGTCTGGGCCTGGATGCCCTGGGCGGCGTCGATCAGCAACAGAGCGCCCTCGCAGGCCTGGAGCGACTTCTCGACCTCGTAGGCGAAGTCGACGTGGCCCGGCGTGTCGATCAGGTTGAGGTGATACTCCTGGTCGCCGACCCGGGCGGTCAGCGACACCGCCGCCGCCTTGATCGTGATGCCCCGTTCGCGCTCGAGGTCCATCGAATCGAGCATCTGCTCGGTCGCCTTGCGCTTCTCGACCGCGCCGGTCATCTCCAGGAACCGGTCGGCCAGGGTCGACTTGCCGTGGTCGATGTGGGCGATGATCGAGAAGTTGCGGATGTGCTCCGGCGGGAACGGACGACTCATCGGCGGCGGGGCAGGACGGAGGAGAGGACGCGCTCGAGTCGGGCGACGGCCTGGCCCCGGTGGCTGACCGCGGCCTTGGCGGCCGGGTCGAGGCGGGCGAAGCTGCACCCCGAGGCCTCATGCCAGAAGAGCGGATCGTAACCGAAGCCGCCGTCGCCGTCCGGCGCCTCGAGGATGCGGCCGGCGACCCGGCCCTCGACCGCGAACAGCAGTTCGCCCGGGCGGGCGACGGCGATCACGCAATGAAAGGCGGCACCGCGCTGCTCGGGCGGCAGGCCGGCCAGACGCTCGAGCAGAAGGCGGTTGTTGGCCTCGTCCATCTCGGCTCGGTCGGCGTCCGGCGCCAGTGCACCGGCTGGTCCGAAGAGGGCGGCGAAGCGGGCCGAGTGGACGCCGGGGGCGCCGTCCAGGGCGTCGACGCAGAGGCCGGAGTCGTCGGCCAGGGCCCAGATCCCGGGTTCGACGGCGACGGCCGCCTCGGCGAAGGCCAAGGCCTTGGCGGCGGCGTTGGCGAGGAAGTCGGCGCCGTCCTCGACCACTTCCGGCAGACCGCCGGGCAGCGCCTCCGGGCCGAGGAGTTCGACCGGCAGCTCGGTCAACATGGCCCGCAGCTCGGCCAGCTTCTTCGGGTTGCCGGAGGCGACGAGGATCTTCTGCACGGCGGCTCAGTGGAGCTTCTCGTATTCCTCGGGCCGACGCCGGTCCTGGTCGTATTCCGGCGACCAAGCCGACTCGGGCATCGCCAGCGGTTCCCAGTGGAACTCGGGCGACTGTCCGGGGGAGTAGTCGCCGATCAGGATGGTCGCCTGGTCGCCGCGCACGCCCAGACCGTCGCCGGCGATCAGGGTCCGCAGGCCCCGGTCGTCGAAGTCGAAGCTGGCGTGGATGTGGCCGGTGATCATCGCCGTCGTGCCGATGTCGAGCAGCCGACTGCGCAGCCAGTCGGCCTCGGCGGCGCGGTTGAGGGCGTGCGGATCGGCGCGGCGGCCGCTCAATACCCGTGGGTCGGCGAAGGGTCGATGGGTGACGGCGATCAGCGGCCCGGTCGGAGGCCGCTCGACCAGGGCCTTGAGCAGGCCGCCGCGGCGGCCGGCGCCGGCCGGAACCAGATCGGCGGCGGTGTCGAAGAGCAGGAAGGTGACACCGCCCAGCTCCCAGACGCAGTTGAGCGGCCCGACGAACTCCTGGAACCAGCGGAAGCGGCCTCGGCTGCCGCCGTGGAAGTCGTGGTTGCCGATCGCGGCGAAGACCGGGATCGGCGCCTCGCGTAGGGCGGCGGCGGCCGCGTCGGCGTCGTCTTCGTAGTAGACGATGTCGCCGACGTGAAGCAGGAAGTCGGCGCCGAGATCGGCCGCCCGCTGCAGGCACCAGCGCAGCTCGCCGCGTCCGCCGGCGTCGCCGATGGCGGCGAAGCGGTAGCGTTCCCGGGCGGGGAAGGAGACCGCGATCTCGACCGCGTCGCCGGCTTCGACGGCGACCGCGAGCCGGCGTTGCAGGCCGGTGCGGGCCAGTTCCCGCACTCCCCGACCGCTCACGCTCGCGTCGGGGTGGACGTTCTCCAGGGTCAGCTCGACGGTGCCGGCCCGCTCGGCCTCGAGCAGCAGCCGCGGTTCCGGCGACCAGGCCCGGAACACCACCGGCGGCACCGCCTGCCGACGGTAGGCGCCGCGGGCGTAGAGGGTCCAACCCTCCGGCGAGCGCAGCTCGGTTTCGACCGTGTCCGGGTCGAGCTGCAGCGGCGGGTAACGGAGGCCGCGCAGCAAGGCCAGGCCGGCCAGGGCGGCCGCGACCGCCGCGAACAGAAGGAACCGGCGCCAGGTCATGGCCTTCTCAGACCGGCAGGCCCTCGGCCACCGCCTGGCGTTGGATCTCGGTCAGCCGGGCGATCCCGGCCAGGCCGAGGTCGACCAGCCGATCGAGGACGGCGCGCTCGAAGGGCGGCCCCTCGGCGGTGCCCTGGACCTCGACGATGCGGCCGCCGGCGGTGGCGACGACGTTCATGTCCACCTCGGCCGCGAAGTCCTCGCCGTAGTCGAGGTCGAGCAGGGCGCGGCCGTCGACCACCCCGACCGAGACCGCCGCCAGCCATTCCCGCAGCGGCCAGTGCCGGAGCTGGTCGCGGCCGGCGAGGGTGCGGAGGGCGTCGTGGAGGGCGACGACGGCGCCGGTGATGGCGGCGCAGCGGGTGCCGCCGTCGGCCTGGATGACGTCGCAGTCCACGTGCAAGGTGAAGTCGGGGAAGGCGGCGAGATCGGTGATCGCCCGCAGCGAGCGGCCGATCAGGCGCTGGATCTCGACGCTGCGGCCGTCGCGCTGGCCGGTCTCGCGCGCCTTGCGACCCTCGACCGAGCCCGGCAGCATCGCGTACTCGGCCGTCAGCCAGCCCTCGCCGCGGGCCTTCTGGAAGGCGGGCACCTTGCCGGCGGCGCAGACCGTGCACAGGACCTTGGTCCGGCCGACCTGGATCAGGACGGAGCCTTCGGCGTTGGCGGCGTAGCCGCGCTCGAGGTGGACCGGGCGGAGCTGATCGTCGGTGCGGTCGTCGGATCGGGTCATCACGGGGCCGCCCCGGGGGCGGCGGGCGGGGGAAGGGGCCGAAGCGCCGGCAGGCGGCCGGCGGCGAGGGTCGTGCGGAACTCGTTCCCGCCCCAGCTCAGGCCCCGGCGAACGGAGAATTCTAGCAGCGGCCCGCGCGGCAGGTCGGGCCGGTCCGGGGCCTCGACGCCGAACGGCGCCCAGCGCCGCAGGCGGAGGAGGAATTCTTCCTCGAGGCGGTCCGGCCCCCGGTCGAGATAGTCGCACCAGCGCTCCTCGAGACCGGCCAGGAGGTCGGCCAGGACCGCGGCCGGATCGAGCGGCCGGCCGGCGAACTCGGCCAGGCAGGCGGCCGGCGCCGCCGCCGCCGCGGCCGGCGGCGCCGCTCCGACGTTCAGACCGATGCCGATCACCAGGCAGACCGAGGCAGCCGGCAACTCGCTGAGGATGCCGCCGACCTTGCGGCCGGCGATCAGGACGTCGTTCGGCCACTTCAGCGCCGCCGGTCGGCGGGCGGCGGCTTCGGCGGCGGCGGCGGCGGCGCAGGCGGCGAGCAGCCCTCCGGCCTCGGCCGGCTCCGGCGGCGGGAGCGCCAGGCTCAAGTGGAGGTTGGTGTCGGGCGGGCCGGACCACCAATCCCGGGCCCGTCGGCCGCGGCCGCCGGTCTGGGTGCGCGCCACCAGGACCAGGCCGTTCGCCGCTGCCGCCTCGTCGCCGCTCAGCCGCCGCCGCAACTCATCGGAGGTACTGGCGCAGGCGGCCAGGACCTCAATCCGCCGCAGGATCCGGCCAGCCGCGGGCAGGGCGGCGCGGAGCCGCTCCCGCCGGCCGCCGGTCACCTCAACTTCTCCCGGTCGTGCCGATTGCGGAGCCGCTTGAGGATGCTGGAGTGGATCTGGCAGACCCGGGATTCGGTCAGGCCTAGGCGCAGGCCGATCTCGCGCAGGGTCAGCCCCTCCAGGTGGTAGAGGGTGAGAATAGTCCGCTCCTTCTGGGTCAGGCAGCGTCCGAGGACCTCCATCAGATCCTTGCGATCGGCCTCGTCGAAGGGGTCGGCCTCGTCCGTCTCCCGGAGCGTGTCGATATCGCCCTCGGCGCCGGCGTCCGGGGCCACCCGGCGGTCGGAGACGTTGTGGATGGTGGTCGGCGTGGCTTTGGGCAGCATCGCCGCCAGGCCCTTGACGGTGGTGCCGAGCACCCGGGCGACCTCTTTGTCCGGCGGCTCGCTGCCGTACTGGGTCAGCCAGGCCTGGCGCAGGCGCTGCAGCTGGGCCGAACGCTGGCGGACCAGGCGCGGCACCCAGTCCTGGCTGCGCAGGGCGTCGAGCATGGCGCCGCGGATGCGGGTGCTGCAGTAGGTCTTGAACTTGACGGCCCGGCCGGGATCGAACTTTTCGATCGCGTCCATCAGGCCGAAGTTGCCCTCCTGGACCATGTCGTCGACGTCGACGCTGGCCGGCAGGGTGGCGCAGAGGCGCTCGGCCAGGAAGCAAACCAGCGGTTGGTGCCGCTCGACCAGCTCGTCGCGCAGGGCCTGGTCGCCGCTGCGTCGGAACTCCAGCCACAGCTCCTCGGCGCTGAGCCGTTCCTCCTCCGGTTCCTCGGCGGCCAGCTCCAGCGTCGGGTCGATCGTCATCAGGAGGGCGATTCTAGAACGGCCAAGGCGGCCGGTTCTACTCCCCGGAGATCTCGACCAGCCGGAGCACAGGGAGGCCGTCCAGGCGCCGCCGTCCGCCCAGGAAGGCCAGCTCGATCAGGAAGGCGGCGCCGGCGACCTCGGCGCCCAGCCGCCGGACCAGGCTGGCGGCGGCGGCGACGGTGCCGCCGGTGGCGAGCAGGTCGTCGACCAGCAGCACCCGGTCGCCGGGGCCGGCGGCGTCGGTGTGGACCTCGAGGGTGGCGCTGCCGTATTCCAGGTCGTAGGACTCGGCCAAGGTGGCCGCCGGCAGCTTGCCCGGCTTGCGCAGCGGGAACAGCGGCAGGGCGAGCCGTTCCGCCAGCGGCGCGCCGAACAGGAAGCCGCGTGACTCGATGGCGCCGATCCGGGTCGGAGCCAGGCCGCGGGCGGCGGCGGCCAGCTCGTCGCAGGCGGCGGCGAAGGCCTCGGGCGCCGCCAGCAGCGGCGTGATGTCCTTGAAGACGATGCCGGGCTTGGGAAAGTCGGGAACGTCGCGCAGGTAGTCCTGGTAGCGCATCACATCTCCTCCGGGGCGGGCACCCCGAGCAGGCCGAGGCCGAGCGCGAGGACCCGGCGGGCGCGGTCCACCGCCGCCAGCCGGGCGTCCTCGAGGGCGGGTTCCTCGCCGAGCACCCGCCGGTCGCGGTAGAAGGCGTTGATCGCCGCCCCGAGCTTGAGCAGGTGCTGGGCCAGCATCATCGGCTCGCGCCGGTCGGCCGCCTCGCGCACCGCCTGCGGGAAGCGGCCGAGGGCGACCAACAGCTCCGGCGAATCGGCCAGCAGCCCCGGATCGATCTCGCTGGTCGCCGGTGCGGGCCGGCCTGCCTTGCGCAGGATCGCACAGCAGCGGGCGTGCGTGTATTGAAGGTAGGGGCCGGTGTCCCCCTCGAAGGACAGCACCTTGTCCCAGTCGAAGACCACGTCCTTGGTCCGCTGGTGTTTGAGGTCGTGGAAGATCACCGCGCCGACCCCGATCTGCTCGGCGGCGGCGGCCCGATCGGGCAGATCGGGGTTTTTCTCGGCGATCACCTCGGCCGCCAGCTCGACCGCCCGGTCGAGCAGCTCGCGCAGGGCCAGGACCCGGCCGGCGCGGGTCGAGAGGCGGCCCTCGGCCATCCGGATCAGACCGAAGGGCACGTGTTCGATCCGGCGGGCCCAGTCGCAGCCGGCCCGCTCCAGCGCCGCCACGAGCTGGGCGAAGTGGAGTTTTTGCTCCTGGCCGACCACGTAGAGGCAGCGGTCGAAGGCGAATTCCCGCCAGCGGGACAGGGCCGCCGCCAGATCGCGGGTCGCGTAGAGGGTGGTGCCGTGGGCGGTCCGGACCAGCATCGGCGTCTTGATGCCCTGGGCCGACAGGTCGATGATCGTCGCTCCGTCGCTTTCCTCGAGCACGCCGCGCTCGGCGAGCCAGTCCAGCAGCGGGCCGAGTTGGTCCTCGTACCAAGATTCGCCGCGGACGAAATCGAAGTCGCTGCCGAGCCGTCGATACACCTTGTCGAACTCGCGCAGCGACAGGGTGGTGAACCGCCGCCAGATCCGCCGGGTGTCGTTGTCCTCGCCGCTCTCGAGCTCCCGGAAGGCGGCCTTGGCCTCGTCGGCCAGGCCCGGATCCGCCTCTTCCTCGCGGTGGTAGCGGACATAGAGTTCGAGCAGGTGGCCGATCGGGTCAGCCTCGATCGCCGGCTCGGAACCCCAGCGGCGCCAGGCCGCGACCAGCTTGCCGAACTGGCTGCCCCAGTCCCCGAGGTGATTGATCCGGACGACCCGGTGGCCGAGGTGGGCGAAGATCCGGGCCAGGGCGGCGCCGATCACCGTGCTGCGCAGGTGACCGACGTGCATCGGCTTGGCGATGTTCGGCGAGCTGTATTCGACCAGGGTGGTCCCACCGTCGCCGCCGCCGCCGAAGTCCGGCCGTTCGGCGTCGGCCAGGACCGCCGCCGCCAGGGCCGGTCGGTCGACTCGGAAGTTCAGGAACGGACCGGCGGCGGCCGGCTCGACCTCGGCCACCGCCAGCTCGCCGGCCAGGCGGGCGGCCAGGGCCGCCGGATTGCCGCCCCGCTCCTTGGCGAAGCGGAAACAGGGCAGGGCGAAGTCGCCGAGCTGCTCCTGGCGCGGCCGTTCGAGCTGGATCGTCCCGGCCTCGACCCCGAGGGCGTCGGCGAGGGCGGCGCGGATGCGGGCGGCGAAGCGGTCGAGGCCGTGCGGGCCGACGGGGGAGGAGGCGTTCATGCCAAACTGTCTCCGTAGAGGGGCCGGAGGAGTTCCGCCACCGGCCGGCCGAGGATCCGACCGAGGTCGCGGGCGTGCTGCTCGGTCAGCTCCCGCGCCCGCCGCAGCCAGCGCGAGTCCCCGTAGCGGTCGCTCAGGTCGCGGAAGCGCTCGTCGAGGTCGACCACCGTGCTGTGCCGGACGCTGGCGTCGGCGACCGACAGGACGCTGTCGGCCACGGTCCAGTCGGGCGGGTCGAGCGCGGCCAGGACCCGATCGAGGAAACGGGGGCGGAAGGCGCCGTGGGCGGCCAGTTCCTCCCGGCTGCGTCCCTTCAGCCAGTGGGTCAGGCAGCCGCGGCCGGCCTCGGGCCGGCCGCGGGCGCGGAGGAGGACGTAGCCGGCCCAGCCGTGGTAGGGGCCGTGGGTGCGGGCGCGGCCGATGTCGTGGAGCAGGCCCTGGACCTCGAGTTCCTCCGGTGCGACCGGGGCGCCGCGGCCGGCCAGCTCGTCGGCCAGCAGTCGGGCGACCCGCGCCACCTGCCGGCAATGGGCGGCCCAGGGCGCCCCCGGCGGGGCGTACTCCTCCAGCAGGTCGCGGGCTTCGGCCGGGCTCATCGGGCCGGGGATTCTAGCCCCAGCCGCCACACCGCCCGGATCAGGCTCCGCTTCAGCTCCTGGTGGTGCAGGCGCTCGAGGGCGGCCTCGCTTCCGAACCAGCCGAACCGGTCGTGCTCCTCCGAAGGGAGGATCTCCGCGCCGTCGGGCAGCCTTGCCAGGAACAGCACCACCCGCTTCCAGCGCCGGCCCGGCCGATAGCTGGAGACGTCGGCGAAGCCGGGCAGCAGGTCGGTCGGCCGCAGGCGGAGGCCGGTCTCCTCGGCCAGCTCGCGCAGCGCCGTTTGCTCGAGGTCGTCGTCCTCCCGGTCCATGTGGCCCTTGGCGAAGCCCCAGGTTCGGTGGAGGGCGTTGCGCAGGAGCAGGAACTCGGGGCCCGCGGCGGCTGGACGCCAGACGATCACCCCGGCTCCCCAGATCGGATCCTCGGGCGTGCCGCGGGCGGGCCGGCGGTTCGGCGGTACGGGAACGGCCACGCCGGGAATCTAGCAGGGCGGGGGGGCCGGAGCAGGCCGTTAGAATCCGCCGGCATGGCCCGCCTCCCCGCCGACGCGCGCAGCGGCCGCGCCCGGGTCGCCGGCCGGCGGCGGTGCGGCCCGGACGCCTTCGTCCTCGAACTCGAACTGCCGGAGCCGCTGCCCGACCTCGCGCCGGGCCGCTTTGCGATGCTCGCCCCGGTCGCCGGTGGTCCGCTCGTGCCGCGGCCGTTCAGCGTCTACGACCAGCCGGCTCCGGACCGGGTGAGCTTCCTGATCCAGGTGATCGGCGCCGGCACCCGGGCCTTGGCGGCGCTGGCCGAGGGCGCCGAGGTGATCGCGACCCTGCCCCTCGGCAACGGCTTCGTCCTGCCGGAGCCGGAGCGCGAGGTCGCCCTGGTCGCCGGCGGGGTCGGCAGCGCCCCCTTCCTGCTCTACGCCCGCGCCCGGCTCGGCGCCCTCGCCCCGACCCACTTCCTGTTCGGGGCCCGGACCGCCGAGCGGCTCTACGACCGAGAGGTCTTCGCCGGGCTGTCGGGACTGCGCAGCGTCCTGGCCACCGACGACGGCAGTCTCGGCTTCGCCGGCCACGCGGTCGCCTGCCTCGAGGCCGAGCTGGCCGCCGGCCGGATCAGCGCCGGGGCCCGCTTCTGCGCCTGCGGCCCCGAACCCCTGCTCCGCTCCTTCGCCGCCTTCGCCCGCGCCCGTGGTCTCGACGCCGAGGTCAGCCTCGAGACCTACATGGGCTGCGGCTTCGGGGTCTGCAACGGCTGCCCGACCCCGACCGATCCGGCCGGGCGGCTGGGGGACTGGCCTTGGGCCAAGGTCTGCCTCGACGGGCCGGTGTTCGCGGTCACCGACCTGGCGGCGCCGGCGGGGTCCTAGCCTCCGGCCTCGTCGCCGCCGATGTAGCCGAGGGCCTCGAGTTCGGCCAGCATCTCGGGCGAGAAGCGGTCCTGGGAGCGGAGTTCCGGATAGAGATCGAAGCGGCGCCGTTGTTCTTCCGTCCAGGCCTCGAAGGCGGCGCGGTCGCGCCGGGCCCGCTCCAGGATCCGGCGGCCGGCCTCGGTCTCGGCTAGGTTCCGGAGTTCGCCCGGATCGACGGCGGGATCGAAGACGGCTTCGCCCCGTTCCGGGGCGACGAAGAAGATCGCCTTGCCGTCCGGGTAGCGGAAGGAGGCCAGAGTGAAGGGGTGGTTGGCCTGGGCGACGAAGAAGTCCTTGGGCGGCCAGGGGCCGCCGCGCAGATCGAGGCGGCGGCCGGCGGCCGAGGGCGGCGCCTCCAGCCCGAGTTCGCCGAGCAGGGTCGGCATCAGATCGACCAGGTCGAGCGGTTCGGACCGTCGGACCCCGTGCGGTCCGTCCGGCAGCAGGGCGATCAGCGGCACGTGCAGGGTCACCTCCCACAGCTTGTGGTGGCCCCAGTAGTCGTGCTCCCAGAACTCCTCGCCGTGGTCGGCGGTCACGATCAGGGCGGTGTCCCGATCGAGGCCGCGGTCGCGCAGGAAGGCGCGGAGCCGGCCGAGTTCTTCGTCGACCATCGCGATCTCGGCGTCATAGAGCGTGCGGACGAATTCCCGGTCGCGCGGGGAGAAGTCCTGGGCCTCGAACAGGGGCCGGAAGAAGCGCTCCTGCGGTTTGTTGATCGGGTTCTCGAGCGGGTGTTCGGCGACCCACCGGCGCGCCTGCCGCACCGCTTCGCGCAGCGGCCCCTGGTAGTCCGGGTCGAAGCGGTCGACGTAGGCCAGCTCCGGCATGTAGGGGCTGTGGACCTCGTAGGTGTGCAGGAACAGGAAGAAGCGGCGCTCCGGATCCCGCTCCGACTCCAGCCACTCAAGCGCCCGGTCCACCCGGCCGCGGACGCCGGTGGTCTTCGACTCGAACAGTTCGAACCCCTGGTCGAGGCCACGTTCCTTCTTGACGAAGCCGCCGTCGGCGATGCCGGCGGTCTGGAAACCGGCGTCGCGCAGGACCTCGGCCAGGGTGACGGCCTTGTCGGACAGGGCCGGAAAGACCGTGGCGCCGTTCTGGAGGATGGCCCGGTTCCAAACCAGGTGGGTGTTGGGATAGGTGGAGGTGAAGAGGCTGGCGTGGCTGGCGGCGGTGTAGGGCGAAGGGGCGTAGGCGTGCTCGAACAGCACGCCTTCCGCGGCCAAGGCGTCGAGATGGGGCGAGGTGGGGCGGTCGTGCCCGTAGCAGCCGAGCCGATCGGCCCGCAGGGTGTCGACCACGACCAGGATCAGGTTGCGGCTGGCCGCCTGGCGGTCGCCGGTCGGGTCGGCGGCTCCGGCCCGGTCCCCGTCGCCGCAACCGGCCGCGAACGCGGCCAGGAACGGCAGCAGGCGCAGCAGGAGAGGGGGGAGGAGACGGCGGATCACGGCCGCGGCCAGTCTACGCGCCAGTCCTCCTCGACCGGGACGAGGTGGCCGGTGACGGTCTCGCAGTCGTCCTCGACCCCGGCCCGCCGCCAGGCCTCGAAGAAAGGGCCGGTCTTCCACCCCGCCTCGGCCTCGCGCGAGGGCCAGAGGCTGAGGGCGAGAACCCGCAGCGGATCATCGAGGTGGTGCCAGAGACCGCCGGCCAGGCCGCCGGCCGCCTCCAACGCCGGGGTCCAGACCGCGTGCTGAGCGGCGACCAGATGCTCGAGCCGGCCGGGCAGGAGGTGGATCTCGATTACGCGCAGGAAGCCGCCGCCGCGCCCGGCCTGGTTCTCGATCGGTCGCGAGCCCCCCGTCCCTTCCAGGCGCCGGAAGCGGTCGGTGGTCAGCTCGCGGATGATCGGCTGCTGGCCGCTGCGGGCGTAGAGCACGTCGTGCTCGCGGCCCAGGAAGGCCTGGTGGGCCTCGGCGTCGCGCCAGAAGCCGAGGATCAGGGCCAGGTCGGGGTCGTTCAGGGACCAGCCGCCGGTCTGGCCCCGGAAGCCGGCCACCTCACGGAGGCCGCGCCAGACCTGCTGGCCGGCGGCGAAGGCGGCGCGATCGGCGGCGGCGACCCGGCAGCGGATCAGTTTGAGAAGTCCGGCGGGGGCGGCGATGGCGGAGGGCTGGGACCGGTCGCAGGGCATCGGCGGCGGCGCTCGAGTGTATCCTCCACCGGCCATGGAGTCTTGGTCCATCCAGGTCGAGAAGGAGTACCTCAAGTTCTCCGCCGCCCACTTCCTGATCTTCCCGGACGGGTCGGCCGAGCGGCTCCACGGCCACAACTACCGGGTCTACGTCCGGCTCGAGGCGGCCCTCGGTCCCGGCGGCCTGGTCCTCGATTTCAAGCGGGTCAAGCCGGTCGTGCGCGAGCTGGTCGACGAACTCGACGAGCACTGGCTGCTGCCCGGCGAACATCCCGAGCTGCGGGTGGAGCGGCGCCGCGACGGGGTGGTCGAGGTCCGCTACCGCGAGCGCTACTACGCCGCCCCGGCCGCGGACGTGATCGT
Source organism: Planctomycetota bacterium (assembly GCA_003696625.1). Lineage (GTDB taxonomy): Bacteria > Planctomycetota > UBA1135 > UBA1135 > UBA1135 > J029. The sequence goes on along the minus strand of RFGR01000125.1, from coordinate 1,818 downwards.
GCTGCCGATCAACAACACCAGCGCCGAGAACCTGGCCGCTTGGTTCGGCCGCCAGCTCCTCGACCGGCTGCGCCACCGCTTTCCCGAGGTCGAGGCCGACGGCCTCCTCGTCGGCATCGAGGAGACCGCCGGCCAGCGCGGCAACTACCGCTTCCGCCGCGATCGCTGAGCCGGGTCGGCTCAGGGGCCGAGATCGAGGACGATCACCCCGTTCGGCTCCAGCTCGAGTTCGAGCCCGGCTCCGTCGATCCGGACGCCGGCGGTTGCGGGCGGCAGTTCCTCGAGGGAGGCCCCGGGCAGGGTGTCGAGCAGGTCGGCGGCGGCGAGCCGTTGCTGCCGCAGGGTGTTGCGCCACAGCGCCGCCACCTCGCCGGCCTGTTCGAGGCTCAGACCGAGCCGGGCGGCCAGGTCGGCCAAGGAACCGGTCCAGCGGGTGCCCGGCGGTACGGTGCCGCCGAGCTCGACCACCCGGTCGGTGGCGGCCTGATCGGCGGCGGCCTGGGCGTTGCGCTCGGCTTGGTCGAGCCACGGCCGCAGTTCCTCCCGGTGGGCGGCCGGGTTGTTGTGGACCGAGTCGAAGCGCCAGGCGCGGAGCAGACGGATCCCGGTCGCCCCCTCGAGTTCGAGCCGGATCCGGCGTGGCCGCTCCATCAGCTCGGCCGCCTCGGCCACCCGGTCGAGCAGAGCCAGGACGGCGTCGGCCTCGGCCGCGGCCAGGCCTTGGGCGATCAGCGCCGCCCGGGTCGGCGGTGCGCTCGGGCTGCCGCCGGCCGCGGCCACCTGGCCGGCAGTGACGCCAGGTTCGAGGCCGAGTTCGCGGCAGCCGCGGGTCCAGACCCAGTCCGGTTCGACCGCGTCGTTGGCCACGACCAGGCGGGCCCGGCGGCCGTTCCAGCTGGCGAGGGCGCTGAGGGCGTATTCGTCCGGCGGCAGCACAACCGCGCAGCCGTGCTCCTCGGCCATCGGGTAGACCAGCTCCATCGTCCGCCAGACCGGCTTTTTGACCCCGTGCACGGTGAGGGCTCCGACCCCAAGCCCGCTCAGGTCCTCGCTGCCGGCGCCGTCGTCGTAGAGCATGAAGAAGACGTTGTGGTCGATCCCCTGGCTGATCGCGCAGCTCAGGAAGGCGACCAGGTTGGCGGCGGCGGCGCTGCCGTCGAACTCCCAGCCGCGGACGGCGGGGGTGGCGCGCAGGTTCCACTCGCTGACGATCAGCTCGGCGTCGAGGCCGCGGTTGGCGAGGGCGGACCGCAGCCGCTCGGCGATCCGGCTGTAGCGCAGCGAGGCGCCGAGGCCGTAGTTGTGCCAGGACAGGAAGTCCAGGGGAAGACCGTTTCGGGCGGCGTGGTCGATCAGGGCGAAGAGGGCGCTGTCCTGGCCGCCGAGGGTGGACTCCGCCCCGGCCAGTCCCATGCCCCCGATCCGGATCGTGGGCCAGGCGGCGCGCACCCGCGGCGCCAGCTCGCCGTAGATCGCCAGATAGTCGTCGAGGTCCCCCTCGAAGAACTCGGGTCGATCCGGTTCGTTCCAGACCTCGAGGTAGTCGGGCAGTTGGCCCGTGTGCCGGCGCAGGTCGCCGATCATGGCCAGGACCGCCGAGGCCCACTCGGCCAGTTCGTTGGCGGCCGGTCGGCCGCCGGTGGCGCCGGCGCCGTTGCCGGCCCCGAGCCGGACTCCGGGCGGGCTGCCGACGACGGTCAGCAGCACTTCGAGGCCGGCCTCGTGCGCCCAAGCCATCTGCCAGGCGGCGTGGGCGACGTCCTCCGGATGGCCCATCCGGACGTTCACCCGGAGCAGGCCGCCGGCCTCGTTCAGGGC
>RFGR01000124.1 GCA_003696625.1 Planctomycetota bacterium | reverse complement strand
GCTCCTGGCTCTGGGCTGCGGCGGCGACGCCGATCCCGGGGCGGCTTCGGCCACCGCGATCGAGACGGCCGGGCCGGCGCCGGCCGAGCGGGTCGCGACCGCCCTCGCCGCCCTGCGCTCGGCCCCGCCGCCGGCCCGGCCGCCGGCCGAGGAGGTTCTCGCCGTCCACCGCGCCCTCGCCGCCGGCGACTTGGCCCGGGCCCGGGAACTCTCCGCCGCCCTCCTGGCCCGCTCGCCGGAGGATCCCGAGGCGGCCCTGGCCCGCGGCATCGTCCTCTTCCTGAGCGGCTCCTACGGCAACGCCCGCCCGTTGCTCGAGCAGGCCCTGGCCGCCGCCCCCGGCTTCCCCGGCGCCGACCGAATCCTCTACTTCTACGGCTCCTGCCTGACCCGGCTGGGGGACGGCGCCGGCGCCCGCGCCGCCCTCGAAGGCCAGCTCGAACTCCTGCCCGAGGACGGGGACACCCTCGTCGCCCTCGGCGAACTGGATCTCCAGGAAGGCAGGACCGAGGAGGCCCTCGACCGGTTCGAGCGGGCCCGGCCGTCGCTGGCGACCGAGCAGGAGCGAGGGATCCCGGTCCAGGCCTCGTTGGCCCGTCTCGAAGCCGGCGCCGGCGCCGCCCTGCTCCAGCTCGGCCGGGTCGAGGAGGCCGCCGCCGCCCTCGAGCACAGCGTCCAGCTCGACCCCTCCCGGCCGGAGACCTGGTACGCCCTCTCCCGCGCCCGTCTGCGCCTCGGCGACCTGGAGGGCGCCAGCCGGGCCGTCGGCCGTTTCCGCGCCCTGTCGCCGCCCCGATGACTCCGCGTCTCTCCCTGTTGTCCCTGTTGCCGCTGGCGGCCGCCGCCTGCGGCGGCGACGCGCCGCCCCCGCCGGGCCCGGCCGCGACCGGCCCCGGTGCCGGCGGCATCCACTTCACCGACGTCACCGCCGGCAGCGGCCTGACGATGACGATGACCAACGGTTCCGACCCGCCCGGCTGGCTGCTCGAGGTCAAGGGGGCCGGGATCGCCCTGATCGACTACGACCGGGACGGCGACCCGGACGTGTTCGTCCCCAACGGCGCCACCGTGGCCGACCCCGAGCACGGCCCCGGCTGCCGCCTGTTCGAGAACCTGGGCGGGATGCGCTTTCGAGACGTCACCGCCGCCGCCGGCCTCGACTTCCACCGCTGGGGCTACGGCGTCGCCGTCGGCGACGTCGACCTCGACGGCTGGCCGGACCTGTTTGTGACCTGCTACGGCCGCAACGCGCTCCTGCGCAACACCGGCGGCGGCTTCGAGGAGGTGACCGAGGCGGCCGGGCTGGCGGACGAAGCTTGGAGCACCGGCTGCTCGTTCGGCGACATCGACGGCGACGGCGACCTCGACCTCTACGTGGTCAACTACTGCCGGCTCGACGCCTCGCGCCCGTCGCCCCGCTCCCGTTTCCTCGGCGCCGACGTCTTCGCCGGGCCGATGGGCCTGCCCAAGGTGGCCGACGTCCTCTACCGCAACGACGGCGGCCGCTTCACCGACGTCAGCGAGGAGAGCGGCATCCGCCAGCGGCCGGCGGCCTGGGGCCTGGGCGCGGTGATCCTCGACTTCGACGGCGACCGCCGTCCGGACATCTACGTCGGCAACGATTCCGAGGCCAGCTACTTTTACCGCAACCTCGGCGGCGGCCGGTTCGAGGAGATCGGCATCCTCGGCGGCGTCGCCTTCAACGCCGAAGGCGCCGGCCAGGCGACGATGGGGATCGCCGTCGGTGACGTCAACGGCGACGGCCGTCCAGACCTGTTCACGACCAACTTCATGTACGACACGAACACCTTGCACGTGAACCGGGGCAACGGCTTCTTCGAGGATCGGACCATGGCCTACGGCCTGCACCTGGACAGCAGGCCGTTCCTGTCCTGGGCGACCTTCTTCGCCGACTTCGACCACGACGCCGACGAGGACCTGGTGTTCTTCAACGGCCACATCTACCCGCGCGCGACCTGCGCCGAGAACGGCTGGGACTATGCCCAGGTGCCCGTGCTCTACGCCCGCGAAGGAGACCGCTTCCGCCGCCTCTCGGCCGACGAAGCCGGCGCCTGGCTGGCCGAGCCGCATTGTGACCGGACCGCCGCCCTCGGCGACCTCGACGGCGACGGCGACCTCGACCTGGTCGTCGGCGAGCGCAACGGCCCGGTTCGGCTGCTCCGCAACGACTGCGACGGCGGCGACTGGTTGATCGTCCGACTTCACGACGGCCGGCCCGGCCACGAGCCGGACGGGATCGGCGCCAAGCTGGTGCTGCGCGCCCCCGGCCGGGTCCAGCGCCGCTGGATCGCCAGCGGCACCTCCTTCCTGGCCGCCAACGAGCTGATCGCCCACTTCGCCTTCCCGGCCGGGGTCGACGCCGCCCGCCTCGAAGTGGTCTGGAGCGACGGCTACCGGCAGGTGGTCGAACCCGTCCGTCCCCGCCAACGCCTGGTGGTCGAACGCCCGGCCGGCTGAGCCGCCGCCCGCCCCGCCATGACCGAACTCCGCTACAGCGCCGCCGCGATCCAGACCGACTTCCCCTGCCCCGCAGACCGCTCCGAGATCTCCGCCCGGGTCGATCGCATGCTCGAACTGGCGCGGATGGCGGTGGAAGGCTACTCGCCCTTCCTGCCGGTCCGGCTGGTCGTCTTCCCCGAGTTCGCCCACGCCGCGCCGATCTACCCGACCGAGGAGGAGCTGCGCCGGCGGCTGACCGTGCCGATTCCGAACGAGCACACCGAGCGCTACCACGAGTTGGCCCGCGAACTCGACATCTGGATCCAGACCGGCACCTTTCTCGAGGAGGACCCGGCTTGGCCGGGGGCGGTCTTCAACACCACCTGTCTGATCGGACCGGACGGCGTCTCGAGCCGTTACCGCAAGGTCAACCCCTGGATTCCGTGGGAGGTGCACCAAAGCCCGCACGACCTGCCCGACTACCGGGAGGAGCTGTTCCCGGTCGCCGACACCCCGATCGGCCGGCTCGGCGCCGCCATCTGCTACGACTGGCTCTTCCCAGAGGTCCTGCGCCAGCTCGCCGCCAACGGTGCCGAGGTCCTGATCCGGGTCTCGGCCTACATGGATCCCTGGGGCGCCACCCCACCGCTCGACTGGTGGACCACTGTCAACCGTTGCCGGGCGCTCGAGAACCTGGCCTGCGTCGTCGCCGCCAACCAGGGCGCCAGCCTGGCCCACTACCCGCCCTTCAGCTGGCCCGGCGGCTCGATGATCGTCGACCACGACGGCCGTGTCCTGGCCCAGGCCGACCCGGGCCCGGGCGAGAAGATCGTCGTCGGCCCGGTGGACGTCGGCGCCGTCCGGCAGGAACGGGCGGTCCGGAGCGGCCACCACATGCTCGCCCACCTCCGCAGCGAGGCCTACCCGGTCTACCGGCGCCCGCACTACCCGGGCGGGCGCAAGCGACCCGGAGCCGATCTGAGCGTCGAGGAGAACCTGGCCGTGATCGCGGCCGCCCGCCGGCGCCTGGAGGAGCGGGCGTGAGCGGCCGCCCCCGTCGCCGGCTGGTCCTCCTGCTGGCGCTGGCCGCCGGCGCCTGCGGCCGCGGCGCGGACGTCGACCGGATCCCGCCGGATCGGCTGCCGGCGGTCGCCGCCGCCTTCCACCGCGGCGTCGGCCTGATGGAGCAGTACCGGCCGGCCGAGGCCGCCGCCGCCTTCACGGAGGTGGTTCGGCTGGCGCCGGACTGGACGCCCGGCCGGATCGACCTGGGCCTGGCGCTCCTGAACCAGGACGAACCGGATTCCCTGTCGCGGGCGGAGGAGGAATTCCGCACCGTCCTCGCCGCGGACCCCGATCAGCCCTACGCGCTCTATCCGCTCGGCCTGATCTGCGCCCACCTCGGCCGGCGGGAGGAGGCCCGTTTCCTGTTCGAGCGGGTGCTCGAGGTCGACCCGCAGGACGCGGACAGCCACTATCGGCTGGGGATCCTCCTCCAGGACGAGGATCCCGCCGCCGCCCGCCGCCACTACGAGCAGGCGCTCGAACTCGCACCCCACCACGAGTCCGCCTGCTACCGGCTGGCTGGACTGCTGCGCCGCCAGGGCGAACCGGAACGGGCGGGCGCTCTGCTCGACCGGTTCCGCGAACTCCAGCAGGCCGGAGCCGGCGTCGCGGCCGGCCTGAAGTACGGTGAGATGGGCCGCTACGCCGCGGTTCTGCGCCGGCTGCCGACGCCGGCGGCGGCCGAAACCGAGCCCGGCGCCGAACAGGAACCCCGCCTCGCCCTCTCCTATCGGGACGAGGCCGCGGCCGCCGGCCTGGCAGCCGGGCCCCTGGCCGACTCGCCGCCGCCGGCGGTGGCGGTGGCCGACGTGGACGGCGACCTCGACCTGGACCTGTTCCTGGCCGGATCCGGCCCGACGGTCGGGCTCTTCCTGGCCGAGGGCGCCGGCGCCTGGACCCCGGCCGCGGCCTCTCCCGACTCCACCGGCGTCCTCGCCGCCCGCTTCGCCGACGCCGACGGCGACGGCGATCCCGACCTTTTTCTGGCCTGCGCAGGCCGAGACCGTTTCTACCGGAACGACGGTCGCGGCGGCTTCGCCGACGCCACCGCCGACAGCGGCCTGGCCGGCCCGGAGGCGGCCAGCGTCGCCGCCGTTTGGGCTGACGCCGACCACGATGGCGACCTCGACCTGGCCGTCGCCCGACGCGGCGCCGCGCCGTCGCTGTGGCGCAACGACCGCGACGGCGGCTTCACCGACACCGCGGCTGAGGCCGGCCTGGCCGGTGAGGCGGCCGCCCTGCTCTTCGCCGACCTCGACCAAGACCGCGACCTCGACCTGCTGCTGCTGCGGCCGGAACCGCCGAACGGGATCCTGCTCAACGACCGCGCCGGCCGCTACCACGACGGCGCCGCCTCCTTCCCGGAAGCGGCCGCCGCCCCGGCCGGCCGCGGCGG
>RFGR01000015.1 GCA_003696625.1 Planctomycetota bacterium | reverse complement strand
CTCGGCCCGCTCCAGGCCGGCCCGTTCCAGGTCGGCGAGCGGCAGCGGCAGGCGGCCGGCGGCGAGATGCCGCGGCAGCCCGGCGACCAGACCGGTGACGGCGATCCCCAGGCCCAGCCGTTCCGCCGGGGCTCGGGCGGCGGCGTCTCCGGAGCGGGCGAGGGCCAGGAGGCAGGTCGTGACCGCCGCCACCCGCGGCAACAGGAAGCCGAGCAGTTCGCCTCGGCTGGCCGGGGGATCGGGCAGGGGCTCGGGCATCAGCCGGACCAAGTCCCGCAGCGCTTGGTGAGGGATCTCGCCGGCGGCGGCGCTGGCCCAGAAGGCGAGAAGAAGCGGCCCGTTCGGGCGGCCGCGCAGCGTCCGTTCGAAGGCGGCGGCGAAGGCCTCGCCGCCTTCGCGGGCGGGGCCGAGGGCCACGGCCAGGATCGGCTCCATCGCGTGGAGCACCCCGTGCGGCATCAGAACCGGGCCGGGGAAGAAGTCCCCGGCCAGCCGCCGGGCGAGCCGGCAGGCGTAGCGTCGGGAATGGCCGTAGTCCACCGCGGTTTGGAGGTCGGGACCGGGCCAGACTACCCTGGCCGGACCCGATGGAGAGCCTGCGAGCCCCGTCTCCCCAACGCAACCCGGCTCCGGCCGAGGCCGCCGACCTGGCCCACGACGTGCGGAACCTGCTGGCGGTGGTGCTCGGCCACGCCGAGCTCCAGCTCGAACGATTGCGGACCGGGGAGGCGCCCGGAGGAGCCGATGCCGACCTCCGGCGGAGCCTGGAGGCGATCCGGCTGGCCGCGGGCGAGGCCACCGCCCTCTGCGCCCGCACCCTCGCCCCGCCGGGCGCCCGGGCCGAGACGGTGCCGGACCTCGGCCTCCTGGCGCGGCGGGTGGCCGGGCTCCTGGCCGCCGAGCCCGGCGCCGACCCGGGCTGCGTCCTCGAGGGCCCGGACGGGCTGGCGGTCGCCGGATCGGCCGCCGACCTCGAACGGGTCCTGCTCAACCTCCTGTGGAACTCCCGCGCCGCCAACCAGCGGACCGGCGCCGGCGGAGCGGGCCTGGACCTGGTCCTGCGCTGGGGGGAGGGGCCGGCCGGCCCCTTCCTCGAGGTCGCCGATCGGGGACCGGGCCCCTCGCCCGAGTGGGTCGACCGGCTCGCCCGGGAGCCGGTCGGCGGGGAAGGGGAAAGGTGTGGCTCCGGCCACGGCCTGGCCGCGGTCGCCGCCGCCGTCCGCCGCCTCGGCGGCCGGCTCCGGGTCGCGCCGAGGTCCGGGGGCGGGTCCCGGATCCGGATCGAGCTGAGGCCGCCGTCCTGACTTCAGGAGGATCCAGCCCTGGAATCCGGAGAAGCGGGAACCTAGGCCTGTGAGGCGCTGGGGGATGGACTATCATTCCTCTCTTCATGCCGCTTAGTCGGCCCGGCAGCAGCCCACGATCGAGCACCCTCATGACTCCCCCCCAGACCGCGGACCGGCCCAAGGAACGCCTGGAAGAAGTGGTGATCCGCTTCGCCGGTGACTCCGGGGACGGGATGCAGCTCACCGGCACCCAGTTCACGAACACCTCGGCGGTCCTCGGCAACGACCTCGCCACCTTCCCGGACTTCCCGGCCGAGATCCGCGCCCCCGCCGGCACCCTGTTCGGGGTTTCCGGCTTCCAGGTTCGGTTCTCGGCCCGCGACATCCACACCCCGGGCGACGCCCCGGACGTGCTCGTGGCGATGAACCCGGCGGCCTTGAAGGTCAACCTGCCCGACCTGAAGCCGGGCGGCCTGCTGATCGTCAACACCGGCAACTTCGGCCCCAAGGATCTCGAGAAGGCCCACTACGACTCCAACCCGCTCGACGATCCTCGCCTCGAGCAGGAGTACCGGTTGGTCAAGCTGGACCTGAACGAGGCCACCCTGCAGGCGACCAAGGATTCCGGCCTCGGCAGCAAGGACGCCCTCCGCTGCAAGAACCTGCTCGCCCTGGGCATGCTCTACTGGGTGTTCAGCCGGCCGCTGAGCACCACCGAGGCCTGGCTCGAGAAGAAGTTCGCCGGCAAGCCCGAGGTCCTGGCCGCCAACCTGGCTGCGCTCCGGGCCGGCCACACCATCGCCGAGAATTCGGAGATCTTCCAAGGGCGGCAGTACGAAGTCGCTCCGGCGCCGCTGCCGCGCGGCACCTACCGGAACGTGAAGGGCAACGACGCCACCGCGATGGGCCTGGTGGCGGCCGCGAAGCTGTCCGGTCTGCCGCTGTTCCTCGGCAGCTACCCGATCACCCCGGCCTCGGACATTCTCCACGCGCTGGCCCGCTACAAGAACTTCGGGGTCATCACCTTCCAGGCCGAGGACGAGATCGCCGGGATCTGCACCGCGATCGGCGCCTCCTACTCCGGCGCCCTCGCCGTCACCACCACCTCCGGCCCCGGCCTGGCCCTGAAGACCGAGGCGATGGGTCTGGCGGTGATGACCGAGTTGCCGCTGGTGATCGTCGACGTCCAGCGCGGCGGCCCCTCCACCGGGCTGCCGACCAAGACCGAGCAGGCCGACCTGCTGATGGCCCTCTGGGGCCGGCACGGCGAGTGTCCGATGCCGGTGCTCGCCGCCAGCAGTCCGGCCGACTGCTTCTGGGCCGCGCTCGAGGCCGCGCGGATCGCTCTGAAGTACATGACGCCGGTCCTGCTCCTGACCGACGGCTACCTCGGCAACGGCGCCGAGCCGTTCCGGATCCCCGAGGACGGCGAACTCACCCCGTTCCCGGTCCGGCACTGGACCGACCCCGAGGACTTCCAGCCGTACCGGCGGGATCCGGAGACCCTCGCCCGGCCCTGGGCGGTGCCAGGCACCCCCGGCCTCCAGCACCGGATCGGCGGCCTCGAGAAGGCCGACATCACCGGCCACGTCTGTTACGACCCGGACAACCACGAGAAGATGGTCGCCTTGCGCGAGGCCAAGGTGATGGGCGTCGCCCGGGAGTACGCGCCGCTCGAGGTCTTCGGCGAGGCCTCCGGCGACCTGCTCGTCCTCGGCTGGGGCTCCACCTTCGGCTCGGTCCGGGGCGCCGTGGTCCGGGCCCGGCAGGCCGGCAAGAAGGTTTCGCAGCTCCACCTGCGCCACCTCTGGCCGCTGCCGCCGGACCTCGGCGGCATCCTCGAGCGCTTCGAGCGCATCCTCATCCCGGAGATGAACCGGGGCCAGCTCGCCCGCCTGATCCGCGGCGAGTACCTGCGCGAGGTCGTCTCCCTGACCAAGGTCAAGGGGCGCCCCTTCACCACCGCCGAGACCCTGGCCAAGATCGAAGAGCTGCTCGGCTGAGCGGCGTCCGACCATGACGACCACCACCTCCCCCGTCAGCTACAAGAAGAAGGACTTCGAGTCGGGCCAGGAGGTCCGCTGGTGTCCCGGCTGCGGCGACTACGCCATCCTCTCCGGCGTCCAGCAGGTCTTCGCCTCGCTCGGCGTGCCGAAGGAGAAGTTCGTCGTCGTTTCCGGCATCGGCTGCTCGAGCCGCTTCCCGTACTACGTCGACACTTACGGCTTTCACGGCATCCACGGTCGGGCGCCGGCGATCGCTTCCGGCGTCAAGTGCGCCAACCCGGAGCTGGACGTCTGGGTCGCGACCGGCGACGGCGACGCGTTGTCGATCGGCGGCAACCACATCGTCCACGCCGCCCGGCGCAACGTCGACATGGTCGTGCTGCTGTTCAACAATCGCATCTACGGCCTGACCAAGGGCCAGTACTCGCCGACCTCGGAGCCTGGCAAGAAGACGGTCTCGACCCCGTTCGGCTCGCTCGACCAGCCCTTCAACCCGATCAACCTGATGCTCGGCGCCGGCGCCACCTTCGTCGCCCGCACCGTCGATACGCAGATCCCGCACCTGAAGAAGGTGCTGGCGGCGGCTCACGCCCACCGCGGCTTCTCCTTCGTCGAGATCCTGCAGAACTGCGTCATCTTCAACAACGGCGCCTTCGAGCACATCACCAGCCGGGAGATCCGCGACGACCGCCAGGTCGACCTCCGGCCCGGCCAGCCCTTGGTCTTCGGCAAGGAACTCGACAAGGGCCTGCGCTTCCAACCGACCAGCATCGAGATCGTCTCCCCCGAAGAGGCGACGGTGTGGAATCCTTCCGGCCGGTCCGGCGCCAGCGCCTATCGGATCTCGATGGGTGACGAGCGCGGCGAGCTGCCGGTGCCGATCGGCATCTTCCGCGACGTCGAGGCGCCCTGCATCGACCGGGAAATCCACGCCCAGATCGAAGCCGCCCGCGCCCGCCTGGGCGAGGGCACCCTGCACGACCTGTTCCATTCCGGCGACACCTGGCAGGTCGGCGCCGCCGACTGACCCCCGACGAAACAGCCCGGTCGGCCCGGGCCGGCCAGCGGAGGGCACAACGTGTACTTCGACTACGCCAACGTCCTGGTCTTCCTCCTAGCGGGGATGGCCTTCGTGGTCATCAACTTGGTGCTCGGCGCCTTGATCCGGCCCACCCGACGCGACCGCGCCGGTCTCGAGCCCTACGAGTGCGGCGAGGACGTCATCGGCAGCGCCTGGTTCCGCTTCGACATCCGCTACTACACCGTGGCCATGGTCTACCTGGTGTTCGCGGTCGAGGTGGCCTTCCTCTTCCCCTGGGCGCGGGTTCTGAAGGAGGCGCTGCGGGCCGAGGACATCGGCGGCGTCGCCTTGCTCGAGGGGCTGCTGTTCATCGCCATCCTGCTGCTCGGTCTGGCCTACGTCTGGGTCAAGGGCGATCTGAGCTGGGTGCGGAGCTTCCGGCGCGGCACGCCGCGCGGCCACGACAAGGAGGTCTGAACCATGGGCGCCCTCAGCGGCCGGTTCGAGAACAACGTCATCACCACCCGGGTCGACTGGTTGCTCAACTGGGCCCGGCTCAGCTCGATCTGGCCGATGACCTTCGGCCTCGCCTGCTGCGCGATCGAGATGATGGCGGTCGGCGCCTCGCGCTTCGACATCGACCGCTTCGGCGCCGGCGCCTTCCGCGCCACCCCGCGCCAAGCCGACCTGATGATCGTCGCCGGCACGGTGAACTTCAAGATGGGGCAGCGGGTCAAGCGGCTCTACGACCAGATGCCGGGTCCGAAGTACGTGATGGCCCTGGGCGCCTGCGCCACCGGCGGCGGTCCCTACCACGAATACGGCTACACGGTGATGAAGGGGGTCGATCGAATCATCCCGGTCGACGTCTACGTCGCCGGCTGTCCGCCGCGCCCGGAGGCCCTGCTCGAGGGTCTGATGCTTCTCCAGGAGAAGATCCGCCGCCAGAAGGTCCTGCGCGGAGAGGAGTTCCCGCCCGTCCCGGCCCAGCCGGTGGAGGCTTGAAATGGCCAAGGACGCAACCAGGGACACGGCCTGGGGGCCGGTCGAAATCCACCGCGAGGCCGCCCGCGCGGCGGCCGACGCCCTGCGCAGCGCCGGTTGCCCGGTCGAGCTGCACGAGCCGAACCTGCCGACCTACGCGCCGCCGGGGGAAGGCAAACGGCTGGCCAAGAAGCACAAGGAGGAGAACCCCGAGTACGAGTGGCGGGGGGACTCCTACTTGCTGCTCACCGACCGCTTGCGCCTGCTCGAGGTCGCCCGCTTCCTGCGCGACGAACTCGGCTACGACATGCTGATCGACGCCACGGCGGTCGATTTCGACGCCGCCGACGACCACCTGTGGGCGGTCTACCAACTGCTGGCGCTGGGCCGCAAGACGCGGCTGACTTTGAAGACGATGGTGCCGAAGGCGGACTGCCGGATCGACTCGTTGGTTCCGGTCTGGCCGGCCGCCAACTGGCACGAGCGGGAGGCGGCCGAGATGTTCGGGATCGTCTACACCGGCCATCCGGATCCGCGGCCGTTGCTGCTGCCCGAGGACTGGGTCGGCCACCCGCTGCGCAAGGACTACCAGTACCCCGACGAGTACCACGGCATCTCCTGCAAGTGATGGACGACACCACCATGGAGCGACCGCTGCGCGAGGGCGAACGGTTGGTCGAGCTGGACGTCCGCACGCAGGACGTCGAGATCAACATGGGGCCGCAGCACCCGGCCACCCACGGCGTGCTGCGCGTGCTGCTGCGGGCCGACGGCGAGATCCTGACCGGCGCCCAGTCGCACCTCGGCTACCTGCACCGCTGCGCCGAGAAGATCGGCGAGAGCGTCGACTGGCTGCAGTACCTGCCCTACACCGACCGCTACGACTACCTGTCGGCGATGAACAACAATCTCGCCTACAGCCTGGCGGTCGAGAAGCTGCTCGGGATCGAGGTACCGGAGCGGGCCCAGTACATCCGCGTCATCTTGGCCGAGCTGAACCGCATCTGCTCGCACCTGGTGGCGGTCGGCACCTACGGCCTCGACATCGGCGCCTTCACGCCCTTTTTCTACGCCCTGCGCGAGCGCGAGCTGCTGCTCGACATCTTCGAGAAGATCTGCGGCGCCCGCCTGACCTACGCCTTCATCCGCCCCGGCGGCCTGATGAACGACGCGCCGGCCGGCTGGACCGACCAGGTCCGGGCCTTCACCGACCTGTTCGAGCGCAAGTGGCGGGAGTACTGGGACCTGCTGGTCGACAACAAGATCTTCGTCGAGCGGACGGCCAACGTCGGCGTCATCAGCGAAGAGCAGGCGATCGCCTGGGGCTGCACGGGGCCGATGCTGCGCGGCTCCGGGGTCGATTGGGACCTGCGCCGGGACCAGCCTTACCTGGTCTACGACCGGCTCGATTTCGAGGTCGTCGTCGGCCAGGGCTACCGGGGCACGGTCGGCGACTGTTTCGACCGCAACTACGTGCGGATGTACGAGATGCTCGAGTCCAACCGCATCGTCCGCCAGTGCCTCGAGCAGATGCCGGAGGGCGAGATCCAGCATCCGGAGGTCGGACTGGTGCTGCGGCCGGCGCCGGGCGAGGCCTACGTCGGCATCGAGAACCCGCGCGGCGAACTCGGCCACTACCTGGTCAGCGACGGCAACAAGATCGCCCGCCGCCTGCGGGTGCGCGGTCCGAGCTTCAGCAACCTGGCCTTGGCCGAGCACCTCCTGCCCGGTTGCATGCTGGCCGACGCCGCGGCCATCATCGGCTCGGTCGACATCGTCGTGGGGGAGACCGACCGATGAGCGCCCTCCTGCCCTTCGCCGCCGCCGGCAACGGCCTGACCGACTGGCTGGCCGGCCTGTTCCCGGCCGGCGTCCCGTTCTGGATCCTCGGCCTGCTCGGGGCGGTGATCGCCTTCGCCCTGATCATGGTCTTCGTCTCGGTCCTGGCCATGTTCTCGACCTGGCTCGAGCGCAAGGTCGCCGGCCACATTCAGGTCCGCTACGGGCCGATGCGGGTCGGCGGCTGGCACGGTTGGGCCCAGGCCATCGCCGACGGCGTCAAGCTGCTGATCAAGGAGGACATCGTTCTGGCCGACGCCGACCGGGCCCTGTTCAAGATCGCCCCCTGCCTGGTGCTCGGCGCCGCCTTGGCCGCCTTCGTCGCCCTGCCCTTCGGGCCGAACGCGATCGTCGCCGACCTCGACCTCGGCGTCTTCTTCATCTTGGCCGTCTCCTCGGTGACCACCCTCGGCGTGATCATGGCCGGCTGGGGCTCGAACAACAAATGGAGCCTATACGGGGCCATGCGCGAGGCGGCCCAGGTGGCGAGCTACGAGATTCCGCTCGGCCTGTCGCTGATGATGCCGGTGATGTACTACGGCAGCCTGTCGCTGCACCGGGCCGGCGAGATGCAGGCGGACTGGTTCGGCCTGCACTGGTACGTGTTCAGCGACTCCTTCTGGCTGGCGATCCCGTCCTTCATCCTCTTCTTCACCGCCGCCCTGGCCGAGACCAAGCGCTCGCCATTCGACCTGCCCGAGTCCGAGTCCGAACTGGTCGCCGGCTTCCACACCGAGTACTCGGGCATCCGCTTCTCCTTCTTCTTCATGGAGGAGTACGCGGCCATGTACCTGATGTCGGCGGTCGGCACCGCCTTCTGGTTCGGGGCCTGGAACTTCCCGGGCCTGGAGCTGCTGGCCGGCAGCGCCCTCTACGCACCGCTGGCCGTCACCGTCTTCGTGGTCAAGTCGATGATCTTGGTCTTCGTGATGATGTGGGTGCGTTGGACGGTGCCCCGGATCCGAATCGACCAGGTCATGACCATGGGCTACAAGTACCTCACCCCGCTGTGCCTGATCCTGGTCTTCCTCGCTTCGGTGTGGGAGTGGGCCAAGGCCGCGCTGACCGGAGCCTGATTCACCATGGCCAGTCTCCAGCAACCCGCCGCCCCGGCCAACGAGCGCAGCTACTGGGGCAACGTCTGGCAGGCGGTGAAGTCGACCGCCGTCGGCCTCGGCATCACCTTCCGCTACCTGTGGTCGAAGCCGTTCACGGTCCAGTACCCGGACGAGAAGCTGCCGACCGACGACCGCTACCGCGGCATCCACTACCTGGAGCAGGATCTCTGCATCTACTGCCAGGCCTGCGCCAAGGCCTGCCCGGTCGACTGCATCTCGATGGACGCCAAACGGCACGGCAAGGAGCTCGAGTGGAACTTCTTCCGCGTCGACTACCAGAAGTGCATGTTCTGCGAGCTGTGCGTCTATCCCTGCCCGAAGGACTGCATCCACATGGGGCGTGAGTACGCCCTGGTCGCCGAGGACCGGTCCGAGTTCGTCCTCGAGCTGACCACTTGGCAGGGCCTGACCGAGGCGCAGAAGGTGCGGGTCGCCGAGGCCGAGGCCAAGAAGGCGGCCAAGAAAGCGGCCAAGAAAGCGGCGGCCGCGGCCAAGGAAGACAAGGAAGGGGAGGAGAAGTGATGGGAGAAGTCCTGGCGTTCTGGTTCTTCGCCGCCCTCACCATCGGCTGCGCCCTGCTGGCGCTGCTGCACCGCAACGTGGTCAACAGCGCCTTCGCCCTGCTCGGCACCCTGCTCGGCCTGGCCGGCTTCTACGTGCTGCTGGCGGCCGACTTCCTGGCCATGACCCAGGTCTTGATCTACGCCGGCGGCATCCTGGTCCTGATCCTGTTCGGTCTGATGCTGACGCCGCCGGTGACGAACGAGCGCCGCTTCGGCCGCATCCTGGTCGCCGTCGCCGTGGTCGGCCTCGGCGCCGTCGCCTTCTGGGAGAAGGCGCGCGGCGCGGTCTGGCACGCCGCCGCCCGCGAGGAGCTAGCGGCGCCGGCCGGCACCGTGCGCGAGATCGGCCTGGAGTTTCTGCGCCGGGACTCCTGGCTGTTGCCCTTCGAGCTGGCCTCGGTGGTCCTGCTGGCCGGCCTAGTCGGGGCGGTCTACATCGCCCGCCGCCGCTTCCCGCGCGAGGACGTCTGATGGAACTCTCCGCCTACCTCGCCGTCGCCGCCCTGCTGTTCCTGATCGGCCTGGTCATGGTCGCGGCCCGCCGCAACCTGATCTACGTGCTGATGGGGCTGGAGCTGATCCTCAACGCCGCCAACCTGAATCTGGTCGCCTTCAACCGCTTCCGGCCGGAGGGGATGGAAGGGCACTTGGACGGCCAGATCGGCGCCGTCTTCGTCATCATCCTGGCGGCGGCGGAGGCGGCGATCGCCCTGGCCATCGTCCTCAACATCCACTCTCTGTTCGAGACCATCCGGCCGGACGACATCGACACCCTCAAGGACTGATGCTGGCCTCCCTCCTGCAACACGGGGCCGGGACCGCCGGCCACGCCGCGGTCGCCGCCGGCGCCGCCGCCGAGGCCTTCGGGCCGGCCACCGCCGGCTGGCTGCTGGCCGTGCCGCTGCTGCCGCTGGCGGCGTGGGTGGTCCAGATCCTGGTCGGCCGCTGGCTGCCGCGCCAGGGCGACTGGCTGCCGACCGGGGCCATGGGCGCGGCGGCGGTGATCGCGATCTGGCACTTCGTCAAGGTCCTCGCCTTGCACGACCCGGAGTTCGACTTGGCCGCCGCCGTCGAGCTGCCGCGCTGGAAGTTCTTTTTCAGTGATCCGTCCCTGACCACCGGCTTGGCCGGCTTCAGCGCCGGTATCCTCTACGACAACGTCTCGGCCGCGCTGCTGGCGATGGTCGCTCTGGTCTCGTTCCTGGTCCACCTGTTCTCGGTGGGCTACATGCAGGGCGACAGTCGCTACAACGTCTTCTTCAGCAATCTGGCCCTGTTCACCTTCGCCATGCTGGCGCTGGTGATCAGCGACAACCTGCTGTTCTTCTTCGTCTTCTGGGAGATCATGGGCCTCTGCTCCTATCTCCTGATCGGCCACCTGGCGGCCGACCGCAAGGAGCCGAAGATGAGCGCGGCCTGGGCCTCGATGAAGGCCTTCATGACCACCCGCATCGGCGACATCTGCCTCTTCATCGGCATGATGATGATGTGGAAGGCCTTCGGTACTCTGAGCTTCCGTGAGCTCTACGCGGCGGTTGAGGCCCACGTCGCCGGCCACGGCGGCGACTGGAGCCCCTGGCTGACCGGCGCCGGGATCATGATGTTCCTGGGCGCGGTCGGCAAGTCGGCCCAGTTCCCGCTGCACGTCTGGCTGCCGGACGCGATGGAGGGCCCGACCCCGGTCAGCGCCATGATCCACGCCGCGACCATGGTCGCCGCCGGTGTCTATCTCACCGCCCGCATCTACTTGTTGCTGTCGCCGACCGCGCAGCTCGTCGTCGCCTGCGTCGGCGGCTTCACCGCTCTGTTCGCCGCCACCATCGGCATCACCCAGTTCGACATCAAGAAGGTCCTGGCCTGGTCGACCATCTCGCAGCTCGGTTACATGATCTGCGCGATCGGCGCCGGCGGCGTGGCGGCCGGCCTGTTCCACATGCTGACCCACGCCTTCTTCAAGGCCTGCCTGTTCCTCGGCTCCGGCTCGGTGATCCACGGCTGCCACCACGAGCAGGACATGCGCAAGATGGGCGGCCTGCGCAAGAAGATGCCGATCACCTATCTGGCGATGCTGGTCAGCACCCTGGCCATCTCCGGGGTGCCCCTGTTCGCCGGCTACTACTCGAAGGACACGATCATCGCCAAGGCTCTCGAGCGCGGCCTGGCCGAGGGCGGCCTGATCTGGGCGCTGCCGTTCTGGCTGCTGGTGGTGGCGGCGGCGATCACCTCCTTCTACATGTTCCGGTTGATCTTCATGACCTTCCACGGCCGGCCGCGGGCGCACTGCTCCGAGCACGCCCACGAGTCGCCGTGGACGATGACGGTGCCGCTGATCGTCCTCGGCACCCTGGCCGTCCTCGGCGGCAAGTTCTGGCTGCTCGACCCGCTCGGCGCCTTCAGCGCCGGCGGCGAGTGGTTCACCGAGCTGGTCCACGACCCGGTCCACTTCGTCGACCACGAGACCGCCCACCACGCCCACCTGACGGCGATGGGCTGGTCGCTGGCCGCGGCCGGCGGCGGCATCTTCCTGTCCTGCCTGTTCTACCTCTGGCGGCGTCTCGACCCGGCCCGGGTGGCGGCCGCCCTCGGCGCTTGCTACCGGTTGGTCTACGACAAGTACCGCTTCGACGAGCTCTACCTGGCCACCGTCGTGCGGGGCTCGCTGGTGGTGTCGCACCTGGCCGCCTGGCTCGACCGCACCTTCGTCGACGGCCTGGTCAACGCCGTCGGCCGAATCATGGCGGGCCTCGGCACGGCCAGCGCCGCCACCGACCGGGTCGTGGTCGACGGCGCGGTCAACTTCGTCGGCGAGGCGACAGCCGCCGCCGGCCAGAGGCTCCGCCGGCTGCAGACCGGCCGGATCCAGCAGTACGCCTACTTCACCTTCGCCGGTGCCGTCGTTCTGGCGGCGGTTGTCCTCTACCGGGTCTTCTAGGCCCTCGTCGCCGAAGCTCCCCCCCCTTCCGACCATGCTGACCGATCACCTGCTCAGCCTCATCACCTTCCTGCCGCTGGTGGGGATGGTCCTGATCCTGTTGATCCCGAAGGACCGTCTCGGCGCCATCCGTTGGACGGCGGCGGCGGCCACCGGTGTCACCCTGGCCCTGAGCTGCTGGCTCTGGTTCGGGCCGTTCGACGCGGCGATCGGCGGTATCCAGCTGCGCGAGAGCGCGCCGTGGATCCCGGCCTTCAACATCCACTACACGATGGGGGTGGACGGCCTCAGCCTGCCGCTGGTCTTCCTGTCGGCCCTGATCCACTTCGTCGCCGTCTTCGCCTCCTGGAACATCAAGAAGCAGGCCAAAGGCTACTTCGCGCTGCTGATGCTGCTCGAGGTCGGGGTCAACGGCGTCTTCCTGGCCCTCGACTTCTTCCTGTTCTACGTCTTCTGGGAGATCATGCTGCTGCCGATGTACTTCCTCATCGGTATCTGGGGCGGCGAGCGGCGCGAGTACGCCGCGATCAAGTTCTTCCTCTACACCCTGGCCGGCTCGGTCCTGATGCTGGTCGCGCTGGTCGCGATCTGGCTCAAGTCGGGCGGCATGAGCGGCGGCACCTTCGACCTGCTGGTGCTGCAGGAGATGGCCAGGAACTGGGCCGCCGATCCGTCCACCTTCCTGGGGATGAAGTTCACGACCTGGATCTTCTGGTTCCTGTTCATCGGCTTCGCGATCAAGATCCCGGTCTTCCCCTTCCACACCTGGCTGCCGGACGCTCACGTCCAGGCGCCGACCCCGATCTCGGTCATCCTGGCCGGCATCCTGCTCAAGCTCGGCGCCTACGGCATGTTGCGGATCAACTTCCCGCTGGCGCCGGACGCCTTCCATCACTTCGCCTACGCCTTGGCGGTGCTCGGCGCGATCAACATCGTCTACGGCGCCTACGTCGCCATGGGCCAGACCGACTTCAAGCGCATGGTCGCCTACAGCTCGGTCAGCCACATGGGCTACTTCCTGCTCGGCGCCGCCGCCTGGACCTTCACCGGCCTCAACGGCGCCACCCTCCAGCTCTTCACCCACGGCACCAGCTCGGCGATGTTGTTCCTCATCGTCGGGGTGGTCTACGACCGTCTGCACCACCGCAACCTGAACGACTTCGGCGGCCTCGGCAAGCGGATGCCCTACTACATGGGCCTGAGCATCGTCGGCATGTTCGCCGCCCTCGGCCTGCCGGGGTTGAGCGGATTCATCTCCGAGGCGATGACCCTGATGGGCTCCTACCAGGTGTACCCGGTGCTGGTCATCGTCAGCACCCTCGGCATCCTGATGACGGCGGCCTTCCTGCTCTACGCCATCCAGCGGGTCTTCCTCGGCCCGCTGCCGGAGAAGTACGAGTCGGTACCGGACATCAACGGCCGCGAGGCCTTCTGCATGATCCCGTTCGCCTTCCTCTGCGTGCTGGTCGGCGTGCTGCCCTCGCTGATCCTGGACAAGATGGGGCCTACGCTCGAGCTGCTCCGCGACCAGCTCGCCGCCGTCGTCGGCGGCTGATGGAACCATGGCCGACGCCCTCTCCTACCTGGACGCGCTCAAGTACATCCTGCCCGAGGTCGCCTTGACCATCGGGCTGTGCGCGGTCCTGATCTGGGACCTGCTCGGCGGCGGCGCCGACCGGCCGCGCGAGGGCGCCTGGCTCAGCCTCGGCTTCCTCGGCCTGACCTGCTTGCTGCTGATTCAGCGCCTGGGCTGGCAGGAGGCGACCGTCTTCGGCATGGTGCGGGTCGACCCGCTGGCCACGGTCTTCAAGCTCTTCATCGCCACCGCGGTCGGCTTGGTCATCGCCTTCGACCTGGCCGACCGGCGGCAGCCCGCGGAAGGCAAGGGCGAGACCTGGTTCCTGCTGCTCACCGCCGCCCTCGGCGGTTTCTTCCTGGTCGGCACCGGCAACCTGATCCTGCTCTACCTCGGCCTGGAAACCCTCGGGCTGTCCAGCTACGCCCTGGCCGGCATCCACAAGCGAGACCGGGCCGGCGCCGAGGCCTCGCTCAAGTACGTGGTCTACGGCGCCCTCGCCTCCGGCGTTCTGCTCTTCGGCGCCTCGCTGCTCTACGGCATGAGCGGCACGCTGGAGATGCGGGAAATGGCCCGCTTTCTGGTCTTCGCGGTTGACGAGGGCCGCTCGGCCCAGGTTCTGCTGCCGACCCTCCTGATCCTGGTCGGTTTCGGTTTCAAGCTGAGTCTGTTCCCGTTCCAGTGGTGGGCGCCGGACGTCTACCAGGGCGTTTCCACTCCGATCGCCGCCTTCCTGGCCGTCGCCTCCAAGGGTGCCGCCCTGGCCGCTCTGGTCCGGCTGATCGCGGTCGCCTACTCCGGCCTGCTGCGCCTCGGTCCGGACACCTTCCTGCCCGAGACCGACTTCACCCGCGGCTTCGTCCTGCTCCTGGCCCTGATGTCGGCGGCGACCATGCTGTTCGGCAACCTCGCCGCCCTGCGCCAGGAGAACCTCAAACGGCTGCTCGCCTACAGCTCGATCGGCCACGCCGGCTACATGCTGATGGGGGTGGCGGTCCTCGGCGAGGCCGGCTTCCGAGCCGCCCTGGCCTACAGCTTCGTCTACTACCTGATGACGCTGGGCGCCTTCGGGATGGTCCTCTACTTCGCGAACCAGAGCGGCAGCGAGGACATCCGCGGCCTGCACGGCATGGGGCCGCGCCACCCGCTGGCGGCGACCGCGACCATCGTCTTCCTGGCCAGCCTGACCGGCCTGCCGCCGACCGCCGGCTTCTTCGGCAAGTGGTACCTGATGGTCGCGGCCTGGGAGGGAGGGCTGCCGTGGCTGGCCCTGCTCACCGCCCTGATGTCGGTGGTGTCGCTGTTCTACTACTTCCGCATCGCCCGCGCCTTGTTCCTGCGTCCGGAGGAGGAAGCGACGCCGCTGCCCGATGCGCCGCGCACCCCGGTCCTGGGCGGCATCCTGGCCGTCCTGGCCGCCGGAACCCTCGTCTTCCTGTGGTTCGAGCCGCTGCTCGCGGCGGCCTCCGTCGGGGTCGAGGCGGTCCTGCACTGGTAGGAAGCGCGGCCGGGGGGTGGGGACCCGGCCGCCGACCAGAGCCCGCGGCGCCGGTGGACGAGGCGGCGTCCGCCCCGCCAGGCGACGCCGCCGACCGGGAAGGAGCCCCCCGCCCGAGGACGGACGCGGGGCTCCCAGGGCGGATCTCGAGGGAGAGTCCGCTCAGGCGTCGGCGGCTCCGGCCGGAGCCTCCGCCGGCGGCGAGGAGGGGGCCGGCGTCGGCGGCGGCTGTTCAGCCT
>RFGR01000123.1 GCA_003696625.1 Planctomycetota bacterium | reverse complement strand
GCTTCCTGGCCCGGGCGGCGGCCGAACTCGGACGGTCGCTGCCGGCGGCGGCCGCCGGACCGGTCTGGAGCGTGACCTCCTTCGCCGGCACCGGCGATCGGGTCCTGCCCGGCCTGTTGGTCCTGGACGAGGAGCGGGGTTGGCTGCAGCAGCCGGTCGACTCCGCCTGGGGGCCGGCCGGCGGCACCCGCCGGCGCGGCCTGGCCGAGCTGGCCGCCGGCCGGGCCTTCGGCCTGCGCCTGCGCGGCCGCGGCAGCGCCGCCCCCTTCCTCGAGGCCTCGCTCACCGCCTACCTGGCCCGCCGGATCCTGGCCGACCTCGGCCATGCGGACGAGGCCGAGGCCCTGCTGGCGGCCTGGCGGGCCCACGACCAGGCCGCCGGCGAACTACCGGCCCCGCTCAGCCTGCTGCCGCGGGAGGACCTGTTCGGGGCCCAGCGCCTGCTCGGCCGGGGCCCGCTGGTCTGGCTGGCGATCGAGCGCCGGGCGGGCCGGGACCGGCTCGACGCGGTCCTCAACGGCTTCTTGAAGGCCGGCGGATTCTGGACCACGGAAGAGCTGCGCCGGGCCCTCGAGGAGCGGACCGGCGAGTCCTGGGAGGCCTTCTTCCGCGATCACGTTTACGGCCGCCGGCCGCCGCCGGCTGGCGACTGAACCCGATGCTCTGCATCTACTACCACCGCGACTTCGACGGCATCGCCTCCGCCGCGATCCTGGCCGAGGCCCTGGAGGCCGTCCGCCACGAGCGCGACGTGAGCTGGGCCGGCGTTAACTTCGACCGCACGCTCGACTGGCGCCGCTTCGGCGGCGACGGCCGCTTCGCCGTCGTCGATTTCCACTACCACCCCCGGGCCGAGTACTGGTTCGATCACCATCCGACCACCTTCCTCGACCAAAGGGACGAGGCCGGTTTCCGCGACCACGACCGGGCCGCCTTCGATCCGGAGGCCCGGTCCTGCCCGCCGATCATCCTCCGCCACGCGGCCGAGCGCTGGGGCTGGCGGCCGCCGGCACGCTTCCACGACCTCGCCCACTGGTCGGACGTGATCGATTCGGCCTCCTACGCCAGCGTCGAGCAGGCTCTGTTCGGCACCGAGCCGGCCCTGCGGATCTCCCGATCGCTGACCTGCGCCCCGAACTTCGACTACCACGACCGGCTGGTGGCGCTGATGCGCGGCGCCGAGCTGGCCGACATCGTCGCCGATCCGGAGGTGGCGGCCTGCGCCCTCCGGGCCGAGCGCAACCGGGATCAGGCCCTCGAGGCCTTCCCGGCCAACGTCGTCGACCGCACCCCGACGGTGGTCTGGGCGGATCTGCGCTCGAAGAAAATCCGCCGCGAGCGCTTCGCGCCCTTCTACCTCTACCCCGAGCTGCGCTACGCGGTGACGCTGCTGCCGACCCGGGCCGGCCTGCACATCACCGTGTCCAGCAACCCCTGGAACCGGCCCGAGGGCGGCCCCCATCTCGGCCGGCTGATGAAGGACTACGGCGGCGGCGGTCACCGCGGGGTCGGCGGCTGCAATCCGCCCTCGCCGGAGGTCGCGGTCGGCTGGTGCGAGGAGCTGTTCGCCCGGCTGACGGCGGAAGGATGAGTCCGGCGCCGCTCGACCTGCCGCTGGCCGCCTGGCCCGACTGGTTCGCGGCGCGGGGCGGGCGGCCGTTCCACGGCCGCAGCGCCGCCCGCTGGCTGTTCCGGCGCGGCGCCCGGAGCTGGGAGGAGATGAGCGACCTGCCGGCCGGGCTGCGCCGCCGGCTGGCCGCGGCCGGGCCGCCGTTGACTTCGGTGGTCGAGCGCGAGGCGGCGGCCGGCGACGGCGCCCGCAAGCTGCTGCTCCGCTTCCCGGACGGCGCCGCCGTCGAGTGCGTGTGGATGCCGGGCAGCCGGGGCCGCACCCTCTGCCTCTCGACCCAGGTCGGCTGCCCGATCCGTTGCCGCTTCTGCGCCAGCGGCGCCGACGGCCTCGAGCGGAACCTGGCCGCCGGCGAGATCCTCGAGCAGGCGCTGCAGGTCCGCGCCCGCGGCTCCTTCGAACGGCTGGTGGTCATGGGCATGGGCGACCCCGGTCTCAACCTCGAGGCCACCCTGGCCGCCCTCGACACCCTGCTCGACCCGGCCGGCGGCGGCCTCTCCGCCCGCCGGGTGACGGTTTCCACGGTCGGGCCGCGCGGCGCCCTGGAGCGGCTGGCGGCCTGGGGCCGGCCGGTCACCCTGGCCCTCAGCCTGCACGCCCCGGACGACGAGCTGCGGGCCGAGCTGGTTCCCGGCGGCCGGCGACCGGTGGCCGAGCTGCTGGCCGAGGCCGACGCCTTGTTCGCCGCCCACGGCCGCGAGTACACGGTCGAGTACGTCCTCCTGGCCGGAGTGAACGACCGGCCGGAGCAGGCCGAGGCCCTGGCTCGGCTGCTCCGCGGACGGCGTTGCCACGCCAACCTGATCCCCTACAACCCGGTGCCGGGTCTCGGCTACCGCCGCCCGGTCCCGGCCGAACAGCGGGCCTTCGCCGCCCGCTTGCGTCGGGCGGGGATCTCCGTCACTCTGCGCCGCAGCCTCGGCCGCGCGGCCGAGGCCGCCTGCGGCCAGCTGCGCCGCCGTACCCTTCCATGCTGAGCGTGTTCCGTCTGTCCGTTCTCCTGCTGGCCCTGCTCACCGCCGCCGGCCCCGGCGGGGAGAACCCCTACATCGAGAAGTATCTGGCCAGCGCCGCCCACCACCTCGAGCGCGGGGAACTGGCCGAGGCGCGGGCGGCGATCGAGCGGGCGCTGGAGCGGGACGACCAGCATCTCGGCGCCCTGCTCCTGCTGGCCGACGTGGCCGAACGGGCCGGCGATCTCGACGCCGCGGTCTACAACCTCCATCGCTGGCTGGCGGTGTACGACGCCGCCGCCGAGAAACCGGTGCCGGCGGCCCGGGCCCGCGAGGTCCGCAACCGCTTGGCCGGTCTCGACGAAACCGCCGATCGCTTTCGCCAGCTGAGCGAGGAACACGTCGAACGGCTGCTGGCGCTGGCCCGGGAGCACCGCAAGCGCGGCCGCGAGCACTCGGCCATCGAGGTCCTGCAGGAGGTCCTCCAGATCGACCGCCTCAACCGTGAGGCGCGGGAGGAAATCCTCGACATCCGCCGCAACGGCAGTGCCGACGTCGCGGTCGAGGACCTCTACGCCGGCACCGACCCGACCTTCGGGGTCGATCCGGAGTGGATCGCCGAGCAGGACGCCAAGCACGACACCTGGGACACGGCCTGGGAGAAGGACGGCGAGAACTATCGCTACAAGACCGACGCCGGCTTCCTGGTCCTGCAGACCGCCGCGATCGCGATGGAGCAGATGAACCAGGCCTACCGCAAGTTCTTCCACTACAAGGAGGACGGCGGGCCGACTCCGAAGATCGACGTCCTGATCTACAAGAACCGCGATGAGTACCTCGAGCACAACGGCCTGCCGGCCAACGACTGGACCGGCGGCTTCTTCAACGGCTCCTCGGTCCAGACCTTCCTCGGCGGCCCGTCCGGCAAGGAGACGATCCGCCAGATGTACGGCACCCTCTTCCACGAGGCGGCGCACCAGTTCGTCAGCCTGACCGGCAAGGGCGGCGTGCCCGGCTGGCTGAACGAGGCCTACGCCAGCTTCTTCGAGGGCACCACGATCCTCTCCAACGGCACCGTCAAGTGGAACCAGGTTCCGAACCACCGCCTGTTCCCGCTGGCGGCGCGAATGGAGAAGGGTTGGATGAGCAGCGGCCGCGAGGCGTCGCCGGACGCCGAGGGCAACTGGACCACCCCGGAGACCGCCCCCACCTTCCGGATCGTCGTCACCGGCGACTACACCTGGGGGCCGCCCTGGTACGCGCCGACCTGGGGCGTGGTCTACTTCCTCTACAACTACCGCGACCCGGAGACCGGGGTGCCGGTCTACCGCGACGCCCTGCACGAGTACTACCTGAGCAACGCCGCCGGCCGCGGCGATCCGGTCGCGCACTTCGAGGAGATGGTCCTGTCGGAGAAGGCGGCGCCGTTGTCGCCGGTGCGGGACATCGACGCCCTCAACGAGCTGTGGAAGAGCTGGATCCTCGATCTGCGCGAGATCCAGCTCGGCAAGAAGCAGGCGGGCAAGGACAACCTCGCCTTCGGCGACGCCGCCGCCGAGCGTGGCGACCTCGATCTGGCGGCCGAGTTCTACGAGGAGGCCTTCACCCACCGGCCGGAGGATCCGGAGGTGATCTGGAAGCTGGCCCAGGCCCTCGAGGCCCAGAAGAGCCTCGACCGGGCCCTGGCCCTTTACCTCCAGTTCACCCGCGAGCTGGAACTGCGCGGGATCACCAGCGATGAGCGGCTGCCGATCGCCCGGGAGAAGATCCGGGTTCTCGATCCGCTCTATCGCCGGCACGAGAAGCTGAAGAAGGACCTCCTCGCCGCCGGTCTCGAGCTGGCCCGCTCCTACCGGGACCGCGGCCTGCCGACCATGGCCCTGGAGATCGCCCGCCGGATGAGCGCCAACTTCTCGCTGCCGGAGGCGCTCGATTTCTACACCGAGGTGGCCCGCGAGACCGGGATCAGCCTGGCCCGCTGGAAGGTCGCCTACAACGAGTTCGACCTCGAGGGTTGGAGCGGCGGCGACGCCTACCGGGCCTACGGCAAGATGATCGAAGCCGACGTCGTGGCCGACCCGTCGATCGCCACCGCCGCCGGCACCTTCCAGACCCAGGAGCTGAGCTGCGACGTCACCTTCGACGCCGACTTCTCGCTCGAGGCGGAGATGCAGTTCGGCCGCGGCGCCACCCTGATGGGGCTCTGCTTCGGCCGCAAGGACGCCACCAACTTCCACGCCGTCGTCCTCCATCCGAGCGGTTTCCTCGACATCAGCAGCCAACACGGCGGCGTCTGGACCGTGCGCGACCACCGCTCGGTGAAGCTCGGCAAGGGCTGGATCAAACTGCGCATCGACGTCGTCGACGACAACCTCGACGTCTACCTCGACGGCAACTACGTGCGGAGCATGAAGATGCCCTCGCGCGACAGCGTCAAGGGTGGTTTCGGTCTGATCTGCGGCACCGGCCGGGCCCAGTTCCAGAACATCCGACTGCTCGCCCGCGACCCGCACGATCCGGCGGCGCGGATCGAGCGCGAGCTGGCGATGGAGCGCCTGGCCAACGCCGAGATCCAGCGAGCGCCGGGCAGCTTCACCGGCATCGCCCCGCCCGAGCCCGAGATCGGCGAGCTGATCCAGGGGGAGTTCCGGCCGCTGGCGGAACTGATCGGTCGGCCGGCGGCCCTGATCTTCTGGGCCCCCTACCAGGACGAGCTGATCCCGACCACCGAGTACTACGCCCACCTGGCCGAGGAGTACGGGCCGCTCGGGGTGCGCTTCCAGGCGGTGGTCAGCAACCAGCACAGCGCCGACGAGGTCCGGGCCTACCTGGCCGAGCATCCGATGCCCGGGGTGGCCGTGGCGATGGACCGGATGCGGAAGACCTACGACGCCTTCAACCTCGGCGCCGAGGGCTTCGGCCTGCCCCGGATCCTGCTGCTCGACGTCGACGGCACGGTCGTCTGGGAGGGGGATCCCGGCTTCAAGATCGGCGTCGGCTGGGACCCGCTGGCCGGCGAGACCTTCCTGGACGGCCCACTGCTCGACCTGGTCGAGCGTCGTCACCTGCGCGAGCTGAAGGAGCACGCCGGCAAGGTGGCGGCGGCCCAACAACTGTTCGACCGCGGCCGGATCCGCCAGGCCCTGGAGACGCTGGCGCCGCTGGCCGCTCTCGACGCGGTCTTCGACCCCGAGGTCCGGGCGGCCCGCGACCTGGTCGCCCGGATCGAGGCCGAGGGGGCCCGGATGCCGGCCGAGGCGGCCGCCCTGCGCGCCGACGGCTACCCGCTGCGGGCCGAGGCCCTGCTCCGGCGCTGCGCCGAGGAGTTCGTCGGCACTCCGACCGGCCAGCTCGCCGCCCAGCGGCTGGCCGAGTGGGATCGGGACAAGGAGATTCGCGCCGCCCGCCGGGCCCGGTCCTTCTTCGCCAAGGCGGTGGCCTCAGCCGAGCGGGGCCGGGATCCGGGCCGGATCCTGGCCGATCTCGACAAGGCCCGGGCCGCCTCCTCGGCGCGCGAGGTCCAGGAGGCCTACGAGGCACTCAAGAAGGCGCTCTTCTCCGCGGGCGCCGCGGCCATGGTCGAAGCGAGCCGGGAGCTGTTCGACGCCGACCGCTGACGGTCGCCTGGCTGCTAGCGCTTCAGGGCCTCGGCGGTCAGCTCCAGGCAGCGGTCGACGTCCGCCACGGTCACCGCCAGGTGCGGCCGGAAGCGCAGCGAGCGCTCGCCGCAGGCGAGGCCGAGCAGGCCGACCTCGCTCATCCGGGCGAGGACGGCGTCGCGGCGTTCGCGCGAGGGCAGGTCGAAGGCCAGGATCAGGCCGCGGCCGCGGATGTTGGAGATCTCGCCGTGGTCGGCGGCGAGCTCGGCCATGCCAGCCAGCCACTGCTCGCCCCGTTCCGCCGCGTTGCCGGCCAGGTCGCGGGCGACCGCCTCCTCGGTGACCCGGGTGGCCCGGATCATGTCGACCAGGTTGCCGCCCCAGGTCGAGTTGATGCGCGAGGAGACCGCGAAGACGTTGTCCGGGACCAGGTCCACCCGCGGCCCGGCCAGGATGCCGCACTGCTGGGTCTTCTTGCCGAAGACGATCAGGTCCGGCTGGATGTCGAAGTGCTCGAAGCACCAACGGCGGCCGCTGGCGAAGTAGCCGACCTGGACCTCGTCGACGATGAACAGGCAGTCGTAGCGCTCGCAGCGGGCCTGCAGGGCCTGGAGGAACTCGGCCCGGAAGTGGCGGTCGCCGCCCTCACACTGGATCGGCTCGATGATGATGGCGGCGATGTCGTCGCCGTAGCGGGCGAAGGCGGCGTCGATCTGGGCCAGGGAGGCCTCCTCGGCGCTGCGGGCGGCGGCCAGGGAGTCGTCGTCGAGTGGGAAGTGGAGGGCCGGGCTGTCGACCCGCGGCCAGTCGAACTTCGGGAAGTAGTCGACCTTGGTCGGGTCGGTGTTGGTCAGGCTCATCGTGTAGCCCGAGCGGCCGTGGAAGGCGTGCCGGAAGTGGAGGATCCGGGTGCCGACGTCTGCGTCCACGCCCTTGGCCCGGTTGCGGCGCACTTTCCAGTCGAAGGCGACCTTGAGCGCGTTCTCGACCGCCAGGGCGCCGCCGTCGACGTAGAAGCTGTGCCGGTAGCCCTCCGGGGCCAGGTGGCGGCAGAAGGTGTCGACGAAGGCCGCCATCTCGGGGGTGTAGAGGTCCGAGTTGGACGGCTTGTTGACCACCGCGGCGGCGGCGGCGGCGAGGAAGTCGTCGTTGCGCAACGCCGGCGGGTTCCAGCCGATCGGGGTGCTGCCGAAGCAGCCGAAGAAGTCCAGATACTCGCGGCCGCTGCGGGCGTCGACCAGGGTGGCGCCGTGGGAGGCCTCCAGGTCGCAGACGATCGGGAAACCGTCCACCAGCATCCAGCGGCGGAGGGTGTCGTGGACCTGATCGGGCGCGATGCGGTTCGCGTTGGCCTGGGCTTGCATGGGACTCCTAGCGGTCGGGGTTCGGTTCGGACAGGCTCCGCCGCTGCTGGCGCGGGCCGGGGGCGGTGCGCGGGCCGTCTTCGCTGCGGAGGACGGCCAGCACCGGCCCGGCCGGGGCCGGATCGCAGAGCAGGCGGGCGTTCGGGTCGAGGTTCAGGAAGAGGGTCGGTTGGGCCCGGCCGCCGGGCAGGCGCCGGCCGCCGGCGACCAGGGTGCCGCCGTCGTCGAGGGCGGCGCGGATCCGCGCCCGGAAGCCGGCCGGGGCCGGGGCCGGCGGCAGGGCCAGGATCAGCGGGCGCAGGCGGGCGACCAGGGCGGCGTGTTCGGCCGCCGGTACCAGCACCAGGGTGACCGGACGGTCGCCGCCGGCCGCCTGCCAGGCGGCGCAGACCCGCCGGGCCGCCTCGGCGGCGGGCAGTCCGGCGGCGCACAGGACGAGCTGCGGTCGCTCGGAACGACCCCGCTGCGCCTCGGTTTCCCCGGCCACGGACCGGGGAGTATGCTGGGAGCTGGACATGAGGCGCACGGGGGGCTTGGCGAGGGAGGACCGTCTGCGCCGGCAGGCGGATTTCTCCCGGGTCTATCGAACCGGGGTCCGCGCCGGCGGACGGCTCATTCTAGTCGTCGCCGCCCGCCCCGGGAACCCCGGCCGCGGCCGCCTCGGCGTCTCCGTCGGCCGCCGCTACGATCGCTCGGCGGTGCGCCGAAACCGGGCCAAGCGGGTTCTCCGGGCGGCCTGGCGGCTGCTCGGGTCGGACCGCCCCGCCTACGACGTGATCCTGATCCCGCGCGCGCCGGTCCACGAACTGCGGGCACCGGCGGTCCGTGACGAACTCGTGACCCTGATCGCCCGCGCGGAACGAAAACTTAGGAGTTGAAGCGGCTCCTGCAGGCCCTGATCCGCGCCTACCGGCGATTCCTGAGCCCGCTGTTCGGGTCCGGCAAGTGCCGCTTCGTCCCGACCTGCTCCCAGTACGCCGAGGAGGCCATCGAGGTCCACGGCGTCGTCAAGGGCAGCCTGCTCGCCTGCTG
This sequence comes from Planctomycetota bacterium, assembly GCA_003696625.1. GTDB lineage: Bacteria > Planctomycetota > UBA1135 > UBA1135 > UBA1135 > J029. The sequence continues at coordinate 3,281 of RFGR01000123.1, read as the reverse complement.
GCGGATCCTCCGTTGCCAGCCGCTGTGTCGCGGCGGCTACGATCCCGTTCCCCTGAAGAAGGATTCCCGTCCATGACCCCGATCGCCCTTCTCCTCCTCGCCGCGCCGCAGGCCCACGGCGCCCCGCCGCAACCCGAGTTCCTGCCCGCAACGCAGGAAGAGGGGCTGCCGCCGCGCGAGAATCTGGTCCTGCCCGGCGAGAAGCACTTCGGGGTCGTCCGGCGCCTGACGACCAGCGGCGAGAACGCCGAGGGCTACTTCAACTGGGCCGGCGACCGGATCAGTTACCAGGCCACGGTCGGCGACCGCAAGTGCGACCAGATCTACGTCCTCGACCTGCTGACCGGCGCCCGCCGGCTGGTCAGCACCGGCACCGGCCGGACCACCTGCGCCTACTTCCTGCCCGACGACCGGCGGGTGCTGTTCGCCTCGACCCACGCCGCCGACGACGGCTGCCTGCCGCCGCCGGACTACTCCAAGGGCTATGTCTGGAAGATCTACCCGCAGTACGACCTCTACGTCCGCGACCTCGACACCTGGGAGCTGACGCCGCTGGCGCCGGCGCCCGGCTACGACGCCGAGGCGGTGGTCTCGCCGCGGGGCGACAAGATCGTCTTCACCTCCCGCCGCAACGGCGACCTCGACATCTACCTGATGAACCTGGACGGCACCGGCCTGGTCCAGCTCACCCACGAACTCGGCTACGACGGCGGCCCGTTCTTCAGCCCGGACGGCAGCCAGATCGTCTACCGCGCCTACCACCCGCAGACGCCGGAAGAGAAGCAGCGCTACCTCGACCTGCTGGCCGAGGACACGATCGAGCCGATGGCGCTGCAGATCTTCGTCATGGACGCCGACGGCGGCAACAAGCGCCAGATCACCGACAACGGCGCCGCCAACTTCGCGCCCTACTTCCACCCGGACGGCAAGCGGATCATCTATTGCTCGAACCAGGACTCGGCCAGCGGCCGGGACTTCGACCTCTACCTGATCAACGTCGACGGTACCGGCAACGAGCGGATCACCTTCAATCCGAGCTTCGACGGCTTCCCGATGTTCAGCCACGACGGCAAGCGGCTGATCTTCGCCAGCAATCGGGCCAACTCGGCCCCGCACGACACGAACCTGTTCCTGGCCGAGTGGATCGACTGAGGCCCGGCGCTCAGCCGCCGAGGCGCAGTTCGACCAGATCGAAGCCGTCCCGTTCCTCCACCTCGAGGCGGACCAGGCCGAGACCGGCGACCCAGAAGGCCTCCTCCTTGCGGAAGCCGTGGTCGCCCTCGGTTTCGATCTCGGCGGCGCCCTCGACCCGGCCGAAGGGACCGTGGGTATCGAGGATCCGATCGACGTGCTCGACTTCCTGGGAACGATCGCCGGCGCGGACGCCCAGGTGTTCGCCCTCGCGCCAGACGGCCGGCAGCAGCCGCGGCGCCCGGGCCGGGTCGTGTTCGCTGCGGAGGCCGTCGGCCTCCTCGCGCAGCAGCCGCAGGTTGCCGGCCAGATCCTCGGCCAGCCAGAGCCGTTCGACCAGGTCGCCGTCGAGCCGCATCTCCCAGACCAGGGTCTCGATCCCGGCCACCGTCTCGAGCCCGGTGACTTGCCAGCGGCGCTCGTGGCCGGCCTGGCTGCCGTAGCCGGCGAGCCGCCCGAAATCTCCCGGGCGGAGCCCGGCCAGGGCCGACCGGGTGACCGTGGCGCTGGCCGGGCCGTAGGCGGCCGGAGCGCCGCCGCCGATCGGTTGACCGCCGAGCTTCCCCTCGACGAGCTGCCAGAGGGTGCCGGGCGGTCCGAAGAAATCGGTCGCCACCAGACCTGCGCCCGGTGCCCAGACGTCCGTCCGCTCCCGATCGAGGCCGCTGGTGATCAGGCAGGGCGAGTAGGGAGCGGTGAGCCCGGTGCGGGGATGCGGTTGGGCCCTGCCCTCGGGATCGACCACGACCATCTCCCCACCCCAGAGATCGACCAGCACCAGGCCGGTGGTCGGCACCTCGGGCAGCAGAAGCGGCGGCACCGGTCCGGGGAGCGGCACGCCGCCGGTGGCGAGCAGACGCACGTTTCCGTAGACGTCCTCGGCCACCACCGACTCGAAGCCGTGGAGCGGTCCGTCCTCCCAGCGCAGGAGCAGACCCTCCACCCCGTTCACGGTGACCCTCCCGCGTACCTCGAACTCGAACTCCGGGCCGTGGTCGTCCCCGCCGAGTCGATACTCGGCCTCGTCTTCGTCGGTCAGACCGGCCAGATAGCGGTTGGTGATCACGGCCGAGTCGGCGTCGAAGGGGAAGCCGGAGGGCGGCACCGGAACCAGCGCCAACTCAAGCGGCTGCCGCCGCCCCAGGCCGGCGTCGAGTTGCAGCCTGGCCGGGTAGAAGCCGTCGGCGCCGACGGTGATGCGGCCGTCGGGCGGAGTCGGGACGCGGAAGCGGCCGTCGGCGCCGGTGGTGGTCGCGAAACCGCCGGCATCGACCCGGGCCCCGGCCTCGGGCAGCAGCCGGAGCGCGTCCCAGACCCGGCCGCGCCGATCGGCGGCGGCCGAGCCGCGGGTGGTCGAGGAGCCGGAGCCGCCGCAACCCGCTGGCACGAGGGCGATCGGGGCGGCGAGGAGAAGCAGGAGGGTGGCGGGACGGAGCATGACCGGACTTTCCTCCACCATACCCCGAAAAACGGGCCCGTTCAGGAGCTTTTCGGGCGGGTCAGCCGCCCCAGACGAAGCGGATCGGCCGCTCGATCGTCTCGCCCAGGGAGGCGTGGACCGGGCAGGTCCGGGCGGCGTACTCGAGCCGGCGCCGGTCCTCCTCGCCGATCGGCCCGGGCACCTGGATCGTCACCGGCAGGGCGGCGATCCGGCGCCGCGGCGCCGCGGCCATGTGCTTCTCGACCCGCACCGTGGCTCCGCTCAGGTCGATCCCATGCCGTTCGGCGACGATCCCCATGATGGTCAGCATGCAGGCGCCGAGGGCGGTGGCGACCAGGTCGGTCGGGCTGAAGGACTCGCCGCGACCGCAGTTGTCCACCGGCGCGTCGGTGAGAAGGGTGGTCCCGGAAGGACCGTGGACGGCCCGACAGCGCAACCCGCCCTGGTAGGCGATCTCGATTTCGACGGTCATGGCCGGATTCTAGGCTTCCGCCAACTCGGCGCCGGTCGCCTCGTAGCTCCGAGCGTGGTCGCCGCCCTCCTCCTCGCCCTCCCCGCCCAGCTCCTGCCGCCGGCGCCGGCGCCGGCCGGTTCCTCCCTCGGTCGGCTGCTGGTCCTGAACAAGGCCGAGGCCACCGCCTCCCTGATC
>RFGR01000122.1 GCA_003696625.1 Planctomycetota bacterium | reverse complement strand
GGCCGCCCCCGAACCGGATGCCAAGCCGGCGGCGCCCGCGCCCGCCGCACCGGCGGCCACCGCCGACCGCGGCGGCGAGGAACCGCCGGCGCCGAAGCCGCGGCGCGGCGCGACCAAGGTCGGCAAGATCGACCTCGCCGCCCTCGGCCTGGTCAAGGCGGCCCACAACCGCCAGCGCGGCAACGTCACCTTCACCGACATCCGCAACCGGGAGACCAGCCGCCGGCGCGACCAGCGCGCGGCGCAGCGCGAACGGCTCAAGGCCCGCCGCAATCAACCCAAGCAGGTCTCCACCGTCGCCCGCAAGCGGGACGTCGTCCTCGAACCGCCGGTCACCCCGCGCAGCTTCTCCACCGCCACCGGCATCGGCCTCAACCAGATCATGGGCAAGCTCATGGGTCTGGGCCTGATGGTCGGCATGAACGACCACCTCGACGAGGACACGGTCGAGCTGCTGGCGGCCGAGTTCGAGCTGCAGATCAAGCTCAAGCAGGAAGAGGACATCGAGGAGAGCTTGATGGCCGAGATCCAGGCCGCCCGCAAGTCGCTCGACGACTCGGACCTGGAGGAGCGGCCGCCGGTGATCGCTTTCATGGGCCACGTCGACCACGGCAAGACCTCCCTGATCGACGCCATCCGCCAGACCAAGGTGGCGCAGGGAGAGGCCGGCGGCATCACCCAGCACATCGGGGCCTACACCGTCCAGGCCCGGGACGGCCGGACGATCACGATCATCGATACCCCCGGTCACGAGGCCTTCACCGCCATGCGCGCCCGCGGCGCCTCGACCACCGACATCGCCGTCCTGGTCGTCGCCGCCGACGACGGCGTCATGCCTCAGACCGAGGAAGCGGCCAACCACGCCCGCGCCGCCGGTGTGCCGCTGATCGTCGCCATCAACAAGGTCGACGTTCCCGGCGCCAACCCCGACCGGGTCAAGGCGGAGCTGGCCGGCATCGGCCTGCAGCCCGAGGAATGGGGCGGCGAGACCGGCATGGTCGAGACCTCCGCCCTGCGCAAGACCGGCATCGACGACCTCCTCGATCGGGTGCTGCTCGAGGCCGAGGTTCTGGAGCTGAAGGCCCACACCAAGGGAATGGCCAGCGGCACCGTCCTCGAGGCCCTGGTCTCCGAAGGCAAGGGTAAGGTCGCCCACGCCCTGGTCCAGGACGGCACCCTCAAGACCGGCGACATCGTCCTCGCCGGCTACTCCTACGGCAAGGTCCGGCGGATCTACGATCACAACGGCAAGGTGGTCAAGAAGGCCGGCCCCTCCACCCCGGTCGAGATCCTGGGCCTGAACGAGCTGCCGCAGGCCGGCGAGAAGTTCTACGTCGTCCGCGACCTGAAGGCGGCCAAGGAGGTGGCCGAGAAGCGCCAGGCCCTCAACCGCGAGGCCGAGCTGGCCCGCACCCGGACCGACAAGGAAGGCTTCTTCGATCGGATCGAAGAGTCGCGGCGGGAGCGGATCCGGATCGTCCTCAAGGCGGACGTCGCCGGCTCGCTCGAGGTGCTGCGCTCGACCCTGACCGAGATGTCGAACGACGAAGTGATGATCGACATCGTCCACGCCGGCGTCGGCTCCGTCACCGAGACCGACGTCCAGCTCGCCCTGGCCGCCGAAGGCAGCATCATCGCCTTCAACGTCGCCCCGGACGCCAAGGCCCGGGCCACGGCCGAACGCGAGCGGGTGGAGATCAGCCGCTTCAACGTCATCTACGAGCTGACCGAGGAGATCGAACGGCGGATGCTCGGCCTGCTGGCTCCGGAGACGGTCGAGGTCGAGACCGGCCGGGCCCAGGTCCTGCAGCTCTTCCGCTCCTCGCGCTGGGGCACGATCGCCGGCTGCTCGGTGACCGACGGCGTGGTCAAGCGCTCGAGCAAGGTCCGGATCCTGCGCGACGGCGAGCAGGTCCACGCCGGCGAACTCGCCTCGCTGCGGCACCTCAAGGACGACGTCCGCGAGGTCAAGGCCGGCACCGAGTGCGGCCTCAAGGTGGCGGACTTCGACGACGTCCAGGTGGGTGACGAAATCGTCGCCTTCGACCTGGTCGAACAGGAGCGGAGCCTCGAGGAGGTCAAAGGCGAGGCCGGCGACGACTAGGCGATGGCCAGCGAACGCCGGCGACGGCAGATCGCCCGGACCATCCAGCAACGGCTGGCCCGGGTGCTGCTCTACGAGCTGAAGGACCCCCGCGCCGACTTCCTGACGGTGACCGGGGTCGAGATCAACGACGACCTGACCCTGGCCCGGGTCCGCTACACCGTCCTCGACCCGAGCGCCCGCGGCCGGGTGGCGGCGATGCTCGAGCACGCCCACGGCTTCCTGCGCCGCCAGGTCGCCGCCGCCGTCCGCCTCCGAACCGCACCGCAGGTGGTCTTCGAGTACGACCGGGGCGCCGAGGCCGCCGCCCGGATCGACGCCATTCTCGACCGGGTGCTGCCGCGGGAGGGCGGCCGGGAAGAGCTGCGCGAGGAGGACCAGCCGGACGACGATGCCTGAACACGAGGCGCCCCGGCGGCTGCGGCGGGCCGAGGCCGTGCTCCGCCGCCGCAGCCGGCGCATCCTCCTCGTGGTCGAAGCCTGCGCCTCCGATCACAACTTCCAGGCCGTGCTCCGTACGGCCGAGGGCTTCGGCGTCCAGCACGTCTGGCTGGTCGACGATCCCCTCGACCCGCGGACCACCCGGCGCGGCATCTCGAACGCCGTCACCAAGGGCACCCACCGCTGGCTGAGCCTCCGCCGCTTCCCGGACACCGCCGCCTGTCTGCGCGCCCTGAGCGAGGAGGGGCGCGAGCTCTGGGCCAGTCAACTCGCTGCCGACGCCGAGCAGCTCCTCCCCGGTCGGGTGCCGCCGATCCCGCCCCGGCTGGCCCTGGCCGTCGGCAGCGAGGCCCGCGGCGTCAGCCCGGAGCTGCTGGCGGCCGCCCGCCGGCGGGTCTGCCTGCCGATGTGGGGCTTCACCGACTCCTTCAACCTCTCGGTCGCCACCGGGCTCCTGCTCCAGCGCTTGTTCGACGCCTGTCCCGAGGCCCATGGCGATCTCGACGAGGCAGAACGGGCGGAGCTGCGGCGGCGGTGGTACGAGCGTCTCGCCCGCAGCGAGCGGCAGTTCCACGCCTGGCGGCGCTGGCTGGAGGAGCCGCCGGAGCCGCTGCCTGACCCGCGGCCGCCGGACGCCCTGCGTCGGCCGCGGATGAAGAAAAGCCTCCTCCAGCAGTACGTCCGACGCAGCCTGCGCCTCGAGGAGGAGGAGCCGCCGGACGACCGCGGCTAGCTTCGGTGCCAGCGGACGCCGTCGGGGCTGTCCTCGAGGACGATCCCGGCCCGCTGCAACCGGTCGCGGATGGCGTCGGCACGGGCGAAGTCCCGGGCGGCCCGGGCCTCGGCCCGCTCGGCGAGCAGGGCTTCGACCTCTTCGTCGCTCGGGCCGACGGCGGCGGTCGGATCGAGGAAACCGAGCTGGGCGTCCGCCTCCTCGACCAGGAAATCGAGGGCGGCCGCGGCGCCGGCCGGCTCCAGGCCGTCGCGCAGGAAGGCGTTGCGCAGCTCGAACAACGCCGCCACTGCGGCCGAGGTGTTCAGGTCGTCGGCCAGGGCGGCGGCGAAGTCGGTCCGCGCCCGCTCGACCACCGGCGCCCGACCGGGCGCGGCGCCGGCGGCGGCGGCGGCCAGCCGCCCGCGCAGGTCGTTCAGGGCCCGCCGAGCCTCGCGGGCGCCGGCCAGGGCGTCCCAGGTGAAGTTGAGCGAGCCGCGATAGTGGGCGCGCAGGACGAAGAAGCGGTAGTCGAGCGGCGAGAAGCCGCGTTCGGCCAGGTCGTCCAGGTTCCAGACGTTGCCGAGAGACTTCGACATCTTGCCGCCGTCGACCTGGAGAAATTTGGTGTGCATCCAGAGGCGGACGAACGGTTGGCCGGTCGCGCCTTCGCTCTGGGCGATTTCGCACTCGTGGTGGGGAAAGACGTTGTCCTCGCCCCCGGTATGGATGTCGAACGACTCGCCCAGGTACTTCATGGCCATCGCCGAGCACTCGACGTGCCAGCCGGGAAAGCCGTGCGGGCCGAACTCGGTCTCCCACTTCATCAGGTGGTGGGGATCCGACTTCCAGAGGGCGAAGTCGGCCGGGTGCCGCTTCTCGGGATTCGGCTCCAGCCGGGCGCCGGCCTCGAGGTCCTCGACCCGGTTGCCGCTCAGGCGGCCGTAACCGGGAAAGGAGTGAACGTCGAAGTAGACGTTGTCGCCGACTCGATAAGCGTGGCCGGTCGCGAGCAGCCGGCGAACCAGCTCGACCATTTCCGGGATGTGCTGGGTGGCACGCGGGTAGTGATGGGCCGGGCGGACGCCGAGCGCCTCGAGGTCGGCGAAGAACTCGGCGCTGACCCGCTCGACCAGCTCCCAGGGGTCGATCCGCTCCTTCTCGGCCTGGGCCTGGAGCTTGTCCTCGCCGTCGTCGGCGTCGGCGACCAGGTGACCGACGTCAGTGATGTTCATCACCTGCAGGACCTCGTAGCCGCGGGCCTCGAACACCCGTCGGAGAAGGTCGGCGAACAGGAAGGCGCGATAGTTGCCGATGTGCGGCCGCTGATAGACCGTCGGCCCGCAGTGGTACATCCGCACCCGTCCCGGCTCGAGCGGCTCAAAGGGCTCGATCCGGCGACTCAACGTGTTGTAGAAGCGCAGCTCCACGGGGTGCGGATTCTATCCTGGCGCCGCCGCGCCATGTCCGCCCCCGCCGATCCGCCGCGCCTGCGCCGCTTCGAGCTGCTCGAAGCCCTCGGCGCCGGGGCCACCGGAGTCACCTGGAAGGCGCGGGCGCGGGTCGCGATCGGCGGTCTGCGGCCGGGCGACCCGGCCGCGGTCAAAGTCCTCCACCCCCACCTCGCCGCCGACCCGGTCGCCCGTCGGGCCTTCCTCCGCGAGGCGCGCGCCGGCATGGCGGTCCGTCACCCGAACCTGGTCCGTACCCACGCGGTCGAGGAGGTCCGCCGGCCCGAGGGGCGGCTGCTCTACCTGGTGCTCGAGTTCGTCGCCGGCCGCACCGTCCGCGACTGGCTCGAACACGACGGGGTGGCCGGCGAACCCACCCTTCGCACCCTGGCTCGGCAGGTGGCCGGCGCCCTCGCCGCGCTGCACGGCCACGGCCTCCTCCATCTCGACGTCAAGCCCGAGAACCTGATCTGGGACGAGGACCGGGCCGTCCTGATGGACCTCGGCTTCGCCCGGGAGCCGGCGACGGCGGCGGCCGCCGGCTTCCTCGGCACGCCGGCCTACGCCGCGCCGGAGGTCCTCGCCGGCCAGCCGCCCGGTCCCGCCGCCGACCTCTTCGCCCTCGGCGTGACCCTCTACGAGGCGGCCACCGGCCAGCGGCCGTTCGGCGACGAGCGCCGGCAGGGCCTGTTCGAGGCCCGCCGCACCGCCCTGGTCCGGCGCCCCTCGTCCGTGCAGCCGCGCCTGTCCCCCTTCCTGGACGAGGTCCTTCTCGCCCTCCTGGCCGAACAGCCCGAGCGCCGACCGACCGCGGACGAGCTGGAGCGAATCCTCGACGCCGGCGAACAGAGTCCCTGGTGGCGCCAGCGGGCGCGGGTCGAACCGCTGCTGCCGGTGGTCCACCGGGACGCCCTCCCCTTCGCCGGCCGGGACCCCGAGCTGGCCGATCTCGAGGACGCCTTCGCCGCCGCCCGCGCCTCCGGCCGTCCGCGCCTGGTCCTGCTCGAAGGGCCGGAGGGGGTCGGCAAGTCCCGCCTGGCGCTCGAGTTCGCCGGCCGCTGGCGACGCCGCAGCGAGGCACCGCCCCTGCTTTACGGCCGCTGCCTGCGGCGCAGCCGGCCGGGGTCCGGATCAGCCCTGCAGCCGATGCGCGACGCCCTGGCCCGCTCCCTCGGCCTGACGCCGGGCGAGGAACCCGGCCCGGCCGCCGCCCGGCGGCTGACCGCGACCCTGGCCCGGGACGACGCGATCACCCTGATCGAGATCCTCCGGGGAACCCGCGCCTACCCACGCGAGCGCCGGGTCCGCTCCTTCCTCGCCTGGCTCCAAGCGCTTGTGGACGAGGGCCCGCTGCTTCTCTTCCTCGACGACATCCACCTCGCCTCCGCCAACCTCCTCGACTTCCTCGACCGGCTGGTGGCAGGCCTGGCCGGTCCGATCCTGATCCTGGCCGCGCACGGAGCCCTTACCGACCGAGCGGTCGAGCGCCGACGGCGGCTGCTCGGGCACCGGCGTTGCCGTTCCCTGCTGCTGCGACCGCTGCCGGCGACCGCGATCGACGAGATCCTGGTCCGGGCCTTCGCTCCGGGCGGCCTGCCGCCGAGGCTGGCCCGCGACCTGGCCGCGGCCAGCGACGGCCTGCCCGGCACCCTCGAGGTCCTGCTCCGCCTGCTCCGGCAACGCGGCGACCTCGACCGAACCGCCGACGGCTACCGCGCCGTCCGGAAGCGGATCGAGGTTCCGGCCACCCCGAGCCAGGAGCGGCTGCTGCTGGCCGAGATCGCAGCGATGGCGCCGGAAGATCGGTCGCTGCTCCAGTGGGCGGCGCTGTTCCGGCCTCCGCTCCGGATCCGCCTGCTGGCCCAGGCGGCCGGCCTGACCGAGGCCCGGACCGCGCGGATCCTCGAGCGCTTGCGCGACCAGGGCTGGCTGAAGATCGAGCAGGGCAGCTACCGCTTCGCCCTCCAGCGCGACCGGACGGCCGCTTATCGTTCCCTCGATCGGGAAGCGGCCCGGGCCCGTCACGAGACCGCCTACCGGCTGCTGCGCGCCGCCGGCCCGGGCCTCCCCGGCCGCGAGGCCGGCCTCGCCTTCCACGCCCACCGCGCCGGCCTGGCGGCCGAGGCCCTCGAGCACGGACTTCCCCGCCTGGAGCAGGCGATCGCCGCCGGCTCCTGGGAACAGGCCGGTCGGGCCCTCGACCTGCTCGAGGAGGATCTGGCCCTGCTCGGGGAGCGGGCGCCGGAGGCCGCCCGGATCCGGCTGTTGGTGGCCCGGGCGGCCTGGCTCGGCGCGGCCGGTCGCCACGCCGAGGAGGCGGAGAAGCTGCGCGAGGCCGGGGAGCGGGCGGCGGCCGTCGGCGACCCCCTGCTCCGCGCCCGGGTTCACCTCGGCCTGGCCCGGCACGCCCACGCGATGGGCTTCGCCGGCGCGGCCCGGATCCACGCCGAGCGCGCCCGCCGCCTGCGCGAGGAAGCGCCGCCCCCCTCGGCCTAGGCCCAGCCGCGCCAGGGTGGCGGCACCGCGCCGGCGTGCTTGCGGAAGTAACGCAGGAACCGGGACCGCCGCGCCGCCTGCTCGGACTCCGTGAGCGGCCTCCCGAGCAACCGGCAGCCCGCGAGGTCGATCAGCCAGACCCTGCGGGCGGAGGACTGCCAGAGGAGGTTGCCGGGGTGGAGGTCCGGCGCCCAGAGACCGATCCGGAACAGCTCCTCGATCAGCTCGCGGGCGGCGGCGGCCGCCGCCGGCTCGCCGCCGGCGGCGAAGACGGTGACCGCGTCCTCGACCTCGGCCGTGACCAGGTGCTGCTCCCAGAACACGGTCGGCCGCCAGGCCAGGGCCAGCAGGACCTCCGGGGTCGGGATCCCGTGGGCCAGGAGGGTCTCGGAGAGTTCGACCTCGTCCTCGAGCCGTTCGCTGCCGAGGTAGCGGGCCCCGAGCAAGGTCCCGGCGAACCCGCCGTGCCGGTTCTGACGCCAGATCCCGGGCCGACCGGCCAGGTCGAGACGCCGGGCGCCGCCGCGGCCCCCGCCCACCTCGCCGATCGTCCGCCGCCGAAGCTCTTCCGGGCCGGAGACCAGGAACGGCGCCGGATCGAGATCCAGCCCCCGGCGCAGGAGAAGCCCGGCCCGGCGCGCGGCGTGACGGACGAAGGCGGCGGGCACCGGCATGCACTCTCAGCCTAGCGCTGCTAGCTTCCTGCCATGACCGAGGACGACCCTCCCCGGCGACCGGCGGCGGACGCGCGGGTGCTGGCGGTTCGTCTCAGCGCCCTGGGTGACGTCGTCTTCGCGATGCCGGCGGTGACCGCCCTGCGCTCGCTGGTCCCGAACGGCCGCCTCGACTGGCTGACCGAGGACCGCCACGCCGCCCTGCTGGACGGTTTTCCGGGCCTCGACGAGGTGATCTCCTTCCCGCGACGGCGGTGGGGCCGCCGCGGCGGACTGCGCGCCCTGGCCCGACATCTCCGCGATCTCCGCCGCCGCCGGTACGACTGGGTGCTGGACTTCCAGGGCAACCTGAAGAGCGTGCTCCAGCTCCTGCCCTTGCGCCGGGCCGTCCGGGTCGGTTTCGACCGACCGGCCGCCCGGGAGGGCTCCTGGCGCTTCCTCGACCTGCGGGTGCCCGATCCGGGCCGGGTGTCGCGGGTGGAGCGGGATCTGGCCCTGGTCCGGGTCCTCGGTTGGCAGGGTCCGGCTCCCACTCCGGGCCGGTGGCCGGTCCGGGCGGATCCGCCGCCGCCGGCGGACGGCCCTCGGATCCTCCTCCACACCACCGTGACCGACTACGGCCGCGACAAGGAATGGCCGCGGACGCACTGGCTGGAGCTGATCGGCCGCCTCGGCGACCGGGGGCTGCGGTCGGAACTGCTCTGGACCGAGGACCGGCTTCCGATCGTGCGCGACCTGGCCGAAGCGAGCCGCGGCCTCGCCCGGCTCGCCCCGCCCACTCCGACCCTCGCTGATCTGATGGCGCTCTGCGACTCGGCCGCGGTGCTGGTCGGCACCGACAGCGGCCCCCTGCACCTCGCCGCGATCCGCGGCACCGCCGTGGTCGGCCTCTACGGGCCGACCGACCCGGTCCGCTATGCTCCACCGGGGCCGCGAACCCGGATCCTGACCGCCCTGGAGCCCGATCAGCCGCCGCCGCCGCGGGACCGAAGCCGCCGTTCGCCCTGGATGGACGCCCTCTCCGCCGACCGGGTGGCGGCGGCGGTCGACGAGCTTCTCGACCTCTCCT
>RFGR01000121.1 GCA_003696625.1 Planctomycetota bacterium | reverse complement strand
GCGCTGTGCGGCGACGGCGGCGGGGCGGAGCTGGCGGCGGCCTACCTCGCCCGCGGCGAGGACCGCGGCGTCCGTCTGCTCGTCCTCGGCGCCCGCGGCGGCCGGCCGGAGCCGGCCGCCGCCCTGACCGCCGCCGGCCATCCGGTCGCGCGGCTGGAACTGCACGAGGCGGTGGAGCAGGATGGTCCCTGCCCGCCGCCCGGCGAGCCGGTCCTGGTCTTCTCCCCGTCGGCCGTCCGTTCGCTGGCCCGACGGGTCGCCTCGCCGGCCGCCCACCCGGTTTGGGCGATCGGCCCGACCACCGCCGCTGCCGCCCGCGGGCTCGGTTTCCCCGTCGCCGCCCGGCTGCCCCGCCCCGTACCCCGCGCTGTTCGCGACCTCCTGCCGTCATGACCCGGGACTCCCGCCTCGATCTGCCCCAGCGGCCGCGCCGCCTGCGCCGCACCCCGCTCGTCCGCGACCTGGTCGCCGAGACCGACCTGCGCCTGCGTCACCTGGTCCAGGGCCACTTCGTCCTGCCCGGTGCGGACCGGGCCGAGGACATCGCCACCATGCCCGGGATCCAGCGCCTGACCGTCGACCGCCTGGTCCGCCGGGCCGGCGAGGACCTCGCCCGCGGCGTCCGCTCGCTGATGCTCTTCGGCGTGCCCGAGGACAAGGACGGCGAGGCCTCCGGCGCGGTCGATCCCGACGGCGAGGTGCCGCGGGCGGTGCGGGCGCTGAAGGCGGAGTTCGGCGACGAGTTGGTGGTCATGGTCGACGTCTGCCTCTGCCCCTACACCGACCACGGCCACTGCGGCTTCGTCGAGGACGGCGAGGTGGTGAACGACCCCTCGGTCGCCCGCCTGGCCGAGATGGCCGAGGTCCTGGCCGCCGCCGGCGCCGACTTCGTCTGTCCCTCCGACATGATGGACGGCCGCGTCGGCGCGATTCGGGCCGCTCTCGACCGGCGCGGCTTTACCTCGACCGGCATCCTGGCTTACACCGCCAAGTACGCCTCGGCCTTCTACGGCCCCTTCCGCGACGCCGCCGGCTCCGCCCCCGGCTTCGGCGACCGCAAGAGCTACCAGATGGACCCGCGCAACCGGCGGGAGGCGCTGCGCGAGCTGCGCCTGGACCTCGACGAGGGGGCCGACCTGGTCATGGTCAAGCCGGCGCTGGCCTACCTGGACGTCATCGCCGACGTCGCCGCCGAGAGCGACGTGCCGGTGGTCGCCTACAACGTCTCCGGCGAATACAGCATGGTCAAGACCGCCGCCCGCGAGGGCCTGGCCGACGAGCGGGCCATGACTCTGGAGGTGCTGGGGGCGATCCGCCGCGCCGGCGCCGACTTGATCATCACCTACCACGCCGCCCAGGCCGCCGCCGAGGGCTGGCTCGACCGATGAGCGATCCGACCACCGCCGCCTCCGTCTCCGCCGAACTCTACCGCCGCGCCTGCCGGGTGATGCCCGGCGGCGTCTCCTCCCCGGTCCGGGCCTACCGCTCGGTCGGCGGTACGCCGCCCTTCTTGGCCGCCGGCCGCGGCTGCCGGGTGCGGGACGAGGACGGCAACGAGTACCTCGACTTCATCAACTCCTGGGGACCGTTGATCCTCGGCCACGCCCACCCGGCGGTGGTCGAAGCGGTGCAGCAGGCGGCCGCCCGCGGCACCAGCTTCGGCGCCCCCTGCCGGGCCGAGACCGAGCTGGCCGAAAAGGTGGTCGAGCTGTCGCCGGTGGCCGAGCGGGTGCGGTTCGTGAACAGCGGTACCGAGGCGACGATGAGCGCCCTGCGCCTGGCCCGTGCCGCCACCGGCCGCGACGGCTTCGTCAAGTTCGACGGCTGCTACCACGGCCACGGTGACCCCTTCCTGGTCAAGGCCGGTTCCGGTCTCGCCACCTTCGGCGAGTCCTCCTCGGCCGGAGTGCCGGCCGACTGCGCCCGCTGGACCGGGGTGCTGCCGCTCGACGACGAGGAGGCCCTCGCGGCTTGGTTCGCCGCGCACGGCGGGGAGACCGCGGCGGTCTTCGTCGAGGGCATCCCGGCCAACTGCGGTTTCCTGCCGCAACGGCCGGAGTGGCTGGCCCGGTTGCGCGAGCTGACACGCGCCCACGGCGCCCTGTTGGTGGTGGACGAGGTGATCACCGGTTTCCGCCTCGGCCCGGGCGGCTTCTGCGGCCGCGAGCACTACCAGGCCGACCTCGTCACGTACGGCAAGGTGATCGGCGGCGGCCTGCCGGTCGGCGCCTACGGCGGCCGGGCGGAGCTGATGGACCGAATCAGCCCCGAGGGTGGGGTCTATCAGGCCGGCACCCTGAGCGGCAATCCGCTGTGCATGGCCGCCGGCCTCGCCGCCCTCTCCGTTCTCGAGCGCGAGGACGGCTGGTCCCGGCTCGGCGCCCTCGGTTCGGCCTGGGAAGAGCGGCTGCGGCCGTTGGTCGAACGCGAGTGCGCCGCCGGGCATCCCGTCGCCCTCGCCCGCGACGCCTCGATCTTCTGGCTCTGCTTCGGCACCGAGGAGGCGCCGCGCAGCTTCGCCGCCATCCCGGCCGCCGGCGCCGAGCGCTACCGCCGCTTCTTCCACGCCCTGCTCCGGCGCGGTGTGATGATCGCCCCCTCGGCCTACGAGGTCGGCTTCCTCAGCCTGGCGATGGACGAGGACGACCTCGACCAGGCCGCCGCCGCCTTCGCCGCGGCGCTGGAGGAGTCGCGGTGAGCGGCGCCGACAAGCCGTTGCTGCGGGCCCTGCGCGGGCAGCCGGTCGAGCGGACCCCGATCTGGCTGATGCGCCAAGCCGGCCGCGCCCTGCCCGAGTACCGGGCGCTGAAAGAAGAGCACGGCTTCGTCGAGATGACGACCACGCCCGAGCTGGCGGCCGAAGCCACCCTGCAGCCGGTGCGCCGCTTCGGCTTCGACGGCGCCATCCTCTTCGCCGACATTCTCACCCCGCTGATGCCGCTCGACTTCGGCATCGACTTCGCGCCCGGACCGATCTTCGCCCGGCCCCTGGCCGGTCCGGAGGACCTCCACCGGGTGCAACCGCCGCCGGCCGGCTCGCTCGACCACGTCGCCGCCGCCCTGAGCCTGATCCGGGCCGAGCTGCCGGCTCAGACCGCCCTGCTCGGTTTCGCCGGCGCCCCCTTCACCCTGGCCGCCTACCTACTCGACGGCGGCGGTTCGCGCGAGCACGCCCGCCTGCGGGCGGCGGTCTACGGCGACCCCGGTTTTCTGGCCGAACTGCTCGACCGCCTCGCCGACCTGACCGTTTCCTACCTGCGCCTGCAGATCGAGGCCGGCGCCGAGGCGATCCAGCTCTTCGACACCTGGGCCGGGCTGCTGCCGCTGCCGGTCTATCGGCGCACCGCCCTGCCGGCGGTGCGGAAGATCATGCGGGCCCTCGCCGGCACCGTGCCCCGCATCTACCTGGTCAAGGACGGCGCCCACCTGCTCGACGGGATGGCCGAGAGCGGCGCCGACGCCCTGTCGCTCGACTGGCGCCAGCCACTCGGCGCCGCCCGCGACCGGCTCGGCCCGGGCGTGGCCGTGCAGGGCAACCTCGATCCCGGCTGCCTGCTGGGCGAGCCGGCGGCGGTGCGCGCCGCCGCCCGGGCGGTGCTGGCGGAGAACGCCGGCCGGCCCGGTCACGTCTTCAACCTGGGGCACGGCCTGCTGCCCCAGACCCCGCTGGCCAACATCGAGGCCCTGTGCGAGGAGGTCCGCCGCCATGACCCTGCTGCCGTCTGAGGCTCCGAGCGAGCTGGTCGCCAAGTACGACCGCCCCGGTCCCCGCTACACCTCGTACCCGACCGCACCGGTCTGGTCGGACGCCTTCGGCCCCGACCAGTGGTGCGAGGCCCTGGCCGAGGCCGACCGCCGGAGCGAGGAGCCGGTCGCCCTCTATGTCCACCTTCCCTTCTGCCGCCGGCGCTGCCTGTTCTGCGCCTGCAACGTGGTCATCACCCAGCGCGAGGATGTGGTCGAGGAGTACCTCGATCGGCTGTTCCAGGAGATCGACCGGACCGCCGCGCGGATGCCGAAGCGGCGGACCCTGAGCGGTCTGCACTGGGGCGGCGGCACGCCGACCCACCTGAACTGCGAGCAGATCAGCCGCCTCTACCGCAAGATCGAGCAGCACTGGACGATCCTGCCCGACGCCGAGGTTTCGATCGAAGTTCACCCGCCGGTGACCAGCCGCGAACAGCTCGCCACCCTGCGCGGCCTCGGCTTCAACCGGATCAGCTTCGGGGTTCAGGACATGGACGGCGAGGTGCAGGAGCTGATCGGCCGCCACCAGTCCGTGGCGCAGACCGAAGCGACCCTCGCCGCCTGTCGCGAGTTGGGCTTCAGCAGCGTCAACTTCGACCTCGTCTACGGCCTGCCCGGGCAGACCGCGGCGACCTGGGACTTCACCCTCGACCACGTTCTCCGCCTGCGGCCGGACCGACTGGCGATCTACAGCTACGCCCACGTGCCGTGGCTGCACGCCCACCAGAAGCGGATGCCGCTCGAGCGGCTGCCGGAGCCGGCGCTGAAGCTCGAGCTGCTGCGGACCGCCGCCCGCCGCCTGTGCGGCGAGGGCGACTACGTCGAAATCGGCTTCGACCACTTCGCCCGGCGCGAGGACGAGCTGGCCCGGGCGCTGGAGCAGCGCCGGCTCTACCGCAACTTCATGGGCTACACGGTCAAGCCGGCCTCCGACTACATCGGCTTCGGGGTCACCGCCATCTCCGAGGTCGGCGACTGCTTCGC
>RFGR01000120.1 GCA_003696625.1 Planctomycetota bacterium | reverse complement strand
GCAAGCGGCGGGCGAACTGGTCGAAGGGCAGGTCGCCGGCGATCGCTTCGCGGATCCAGCGGTGATAGGCCTGGGCGCCGTTCGGCCACAGCCGGATCGGGAACTCGGCCTTGACCCGGAGGATGTCGGCCCAGCGCATCGCCCACCAGTCGGCGAACTCGGGCCGGGCGAGGAGTTCGTCCACCAGGCGGGCGCGCTTGTCCGGGGACCGGTCGGCCAGGAAGGCCCGCGCCTCGGCCGCGGTCGGCAGGGTACCGGTGAGGTCGAGGAAGGACCGGCGCAGAAAGGTGGCGTCGTCGGCCGGCGCCGCCGGCGGCACGCCGGCCGCGGCCAGGCCGGCGTCGACCAGCTCGTCGATGCGGGCGGCCGCCGAATCGGGATCGGAGGAGCGGAGCGGAAGCACGGCGAGACCGGAGCCGGCCGCTGGAACCGCCGCCCGGCGGGCGGGTTCCGGTCCACTCCAGGATACGGCCGGCTCAGCCTCCCTTCTTCTCGATCTTCGCCCAGGAATCGCGCAGGGCGACGATCCGGTTGAAGACCGGAGCCTCGGGCCGGTGGTCGATCGGGTCGGGCCAGAAGTAGCCGGCGCGCTCGAACTGGAAGCGCTCGCCGGCGCCGGCCGCGGCCAGAGCCGGCTCGAGCACCGCCCGGACCGTCTCCAGGCTGGCGGGGTTCAAGGCCTCGAGGAAGTCGCCTTCGGCCTCCGGGTCGGGCAGGCGGAACAGGTGGTCGTAGAGCCGCACCTCGGCCGGCACGCCGTGCTCGGCGCTGACCCAGTGGATGATGCCCTTGACCTTGCGGCCGCCGCCGCCGCGGGACTCGGGGTCGTAGCGGCACTTCAGTTCGACCACCCGGCCGCTCGCGTCCTTCACCACCTCGTCGCAGACGACGTTGAAGGCGTAGCGCAGCCGCACCTCGCGGCCGGGGGCAAGCCGGAAAAACTTCTTCGGCGGCTCCTCGCGGAAGTCGTCGCGCTCGATCCAGAGGCTGCCGCCGAAGGGCACCTCGCGCGTGCCCAGCTCCGGTCGGCCGGGGTGGTTCGGGACCTCGACCGGCACCGTCCGCCCCGCCGGCCAGTTCGTGATCGTCAGCTTGAGCGGCCGCAGCACCGCCATGCGCCGCGGCGCCGTCTCGTTCAGTTCGTCGCGGAGGGTGGCCTCGAGCAGCGCCACCTCGACCGTGCCGCCGGTCTTGGTGATCCCGGTCTTGGCCATGAAGGAACGGATCGACGACGGCGTGTAGCCGCGCCGGCGCAGACCGCTCAAGGTCGGCATGCGCGGGTCGTCCCAGCCCGAGACCCGCCCCTCCTCGACCAGGCGGAGCAGCTTGCGCTTGCTCATCACCGTGTAGCTGAGGTTGAAGCGGGCGAACTCG
Organism: Planctomycetota bacterium; assembly: GCA_003696625.1. Classification (GTDB taxonomy): domain Bacteria; phylum Planctomycetota; class UBA1135; order UBA1135; family UBA1135; genus J029. Next base: position 6,854 of record RFGR01000120.1, on the reverse strand, counting down.
ATCTGGCGCGGCCGGTGCGGCACCGGCAGGTTGTCGAGGAACCAGTCGTAGAGCGGCCGATGGTTCTCGAACTCGAGCGAACAGAGCGAGTGGGTGATGCCCTCGATCGCGTCCGACTGGCCGTGGGCGAAGTCGTACATCGGGTAGATGCACCACTGGTCGCCGGCGTGCGGATGCGGCTTGTGGAGGATCCGATAGATGACCGGATCGCGCAGGTTCAGGTTCGGCGAGGCCATGTCGATCCGTGCCCGCAGCACCATGGCGCCGTCGGGAAACTCCCCGGCCCGCATTCGTCGGAACAGGTCGAGGCTCTCCTCCTTCGGCCGGTCGCGGTAGGGACTCTCCACCCCGGGTTCGGTCAGGGTGCCGCGCTGGGCCCGGATCGTCTCGGGATCCTGCTCGTCGACGTAGGCCTTGCCGTGCTCGATCAGATGCTCGGCCCACTGGTAGAGGGTCTCGAAGTAGTCCGAGGCGTAGTAGAGGTGCTCGCCCCAGTCGTAGCCGAGCCAGCGGATGTCCTCCTGGATCGCCGCAACGTACCTCGCCTCCTCCTTGGCCGGGTTGGTGTCGTCCAGGCGCAGGTGGCAGCGACCGCCGAACTCCTCGGCGATGCCGAAGTTGAGGCAGATCGCCCGCGCGTGGCCGATGTGCAGGTAGCCGTTCGGTTCGGGCGGGAAGCGGGTGACGACGGTCTCGTGCTTGCCGGAGGCCAGATCCTCGGCGACGATCGTGCGGATGAAGTCCTTCGGGGCTTCCGGCGTACTCATGGCGGGGTGGCGGCGCGCGGCCGACCGGAAAGCTTAGCGGGGCCGGCGCCGGCTCAGGTCGTGACCGTGGCCGCGGCGATCGACGGCACCAAGCAGGCGACCAGAATCGCCGCCCGGGCGGCCTCGACCGCCTCGCGGGTGGCGGCGCCGGCCACCTCGCCGGCGGCGATCCGCTCGATCCGGCCCTTCGCCGACCGGAGTTCGGCCCGCGGCAGGTTGGCCCGGAGCAGGCCGGTGGCGTCGGCCAGGGCGATCAGCACCGCGGTGCGGGGAGCGGGCGGGCCGGCGCCCGCCGCGAGCGCCGCCCGCAGCCGGGCGAGCAGCCGCCGCTCGGGCTTCTGGTCCAGTTCGGGATAACGGCGGCGGCGGAACAGGCCGAGGACCCGGTCCTCGTGCTCGCGCAGGACCCCCTTGCGGCAAAGGCCGCGGGCCACCCGGTGCTTCAGCCCCGGCAGATGCCCGAAACGCGATACCCACGCTCCGGCCCGAGCGCGGCGGCGGGCGCCGGCCACCCGCTCGAGACACTCGTCGAGCACCTCCTCACCGAGGGGGCGCCGATCCCGCACCTCGACCAGCGGCCGACGGCCGGCGGCGGTCCTCAGCCGACCGGCCACGAGCAACTCGGCCAGAAGGGCGCCGCCGAGCGCCTGCGGCAGCATCGCGCTGCCGAGGAAAGCGCCGGTGTCGTCGCGTAGGGCCAGGAGCAGGACCTCCTCGGCCAAGGTGAGTTCGGGCGGCCTGGAATCAGTCATGGTTCAAGGTACGCGTGAAACCCGGATCTCCCGGATGTTCATCAGGGCTTGGTCCTGGATCTCAGCCGCCTGGAGCACCAGGCGCCAGGAGTCCTCCGCCGCGGTCGGACCGAGGTCCATCACCGGCAGCCAGCGGTAGGACTGCCAGGAGCCGGTGGCCTGCTCGATCTCCACCTCGAGATCGGCCGAGGCTCCGCCGGCCGACTCCAGTCGCCAGTGCAGCCGCCCCCCTTCCTGGCAGGGGGCGCAGCCGTAGAGGATCTCGAAGCGGTAGCCGGTGTCGCTGGCCGGCAACACGAACTCCCAGGCGGCGGTGGCCTCGGTACTGCTCCACCAGCCCAGGTTCGGGACCGCCCGGCCGTCCTCCTGGACGGTCTCGACCCGCAGCTCGGGGCCGGTCAACTCGGCCTGCTCCGGCCGCAGCCGGACCACTCCGTCGGCGTCCGGCCGGATCCGCTCGTCCACCCGCGGCGGGCCGTCCAGCTCGAGCGCGACGACGCTGGCGGCGAAGAAGGGATGGAAGCCACGCAGGTCGATCCGCGGACCTTCGGCGCCGGTCGCCGGCACCAGCGGCAGCGGCCGCCGTTCGGGGTCGTGGAGCAGGGTCGCGCGGCGGACGGTGTTCAGCAGCCCTGGGACCTGGAACCAGCCGTCTTTCGGCCATTCGTAGAGGTGGAGGTAGAGCGTGTCCCCGCGGGTGGTGGCGGCGCCCCAGGGCATCGAGCGGAAGGGGCTGCGGCGGGTGCCGTAGACCGACTCGCCGTTCACGTCCAGCCAGCGGCCCATCGCGAGCAGGCGGTCGACCATGATCAACGGGATGCGGCCGTCCGCGGTCGGGCCGATGTCGAGGAGCAGGTTGCCGCCCCGGGAGGCCAGATCGAGCAGCAGGCGGACGCACTCCTCCCGCTCGAGGTAGATGTCGTAGCCTTCGGCCCGATTGAAGGCGAAGCTGTGGCCGATGCCGCGGCACTCCTCCCAGGGCCGGTCGCCGATCGTCCGCCCGTCGGGGCCGCGGCCGTATTCGGTGGTGGCGAAGTCGCCGCAGCGGCCGCGCAGGCCCCGGCCCCAGCGATCGTTGGCGACCACCGCGTCCCGGTTCGGCGCCTCGTTGTAGAGCCAGGCCAGGAACTCGGTGCTGTGCCAGACCTCGGCCGGCCGCTCCCACTCCCCGTCGCACCAGAAGACATCCGGACGGTAGCGACGGACGATGTCCTTCATCTGCGGGAACATGACCTTCCGCACGTATTCCTCGAGGTCGCGGTCGAAGATCGGGTTGTGCCACTCGAGGACCGAGTAGTACAGGCCCATGCGCAGACCGGCGGCCCGGACCGCCTCGGTCAGCTCGCCGACCAGGTCGCGGTGCGGCCCGACCTCGGCCGCGTTCCAGGGGAAGCCCCGGGCGGCGCTGGCCTCGGCGCTGGGCCAGAGCGCGAAGCCGTCGTGGTGCTTCGAGGTGAGGACGACGTAGCGGGCGCCGGCGCGGCGGAAGATCTCCGCCCATTCGTCCGGATCCCACAACTCGGCCCGGAACTTCGGCGCGAAGTCCTCGTAAGCGAAGTCGGCGCCGTAGTTCTGCTCATGGAAACGGCGCTCGAGGCCGCCGTGGGCGTTCGTGTCGAGCCACCAGCGATACCACTCCGAATAGGTGCTGGGGTCGCAGAACGCCGGTACCGAATAGACGCCCCAGTGGATGAAGATCCCGAAGCGGGCGTCCTCGAACCAGTCCGGGGTGGGCCGGGTGGCGAGGGACTCCCAGGTGGGCTCGTAGCGCGGCGCCGGATCCTGCAGGAGCGGAAGGAGAAGCACGAGCAGAGCGGCCATGGCGGCAAGGATAGGGAGGCTACGACCATGCCGGCGGCCAGCAGCCGAGACTGCCCCAGGCCGAGGAGGAGCGGCGACGCCGGCCGGACGGACTCGAGCAGGAAGCGGGCCAGCCCGAAGCCGAACAGAAACAGCCCGAAGGCGGCGCCGCCGGGCGCCGTCGGCCGGACGCGGCGCAGGATCGCCGCCAGCAGGGCGGCGGCGGCCGCCTCGTAGAGCGGGAAGGGATGCAGCCGGGGCCCGCCCGGCACGGCCGCCAGCCCCCACGGCAGGGTGGTCGGGCGACCGTAGCAGTGGCCGCCGATCAGGCAGCCCAGGCGCCCGAGGGCGACCGCGGCGGCCAGGGCCGAGGCCAGGGCGTCGAGCACGGGACCGACCGGCAGGCGGTGGAACCGGGCCAGAAAGGCGACTGCGCCGGCCACCGCCAGCAGGCCGGGCAGCCCGTTCGTGCCGGTGGTTTCCACCCAAGCGGCGAACGGCCGGGCCAGGACCGGCAACCCAGCCGTCTCGACCGCCGCCGCCAGCCGCGGCACGAACAGCAGGACCGCGGCGGCGGCCGCCAGGCAGGCCGGCCGGAAGCCCGGCGGCGGCCCCACCCGGCCCGGGAAGCGGCGGCGCAGGCCGGCGGCGAAGACGGCCGCCCCGAGGCAGAACGCCGCCCCCCAGAGCAGATGGCAGGGATCGACGGCTACCGTCTTCACTCCGCCCGTCCGGGCCGGATCGCCACCGACCAGATCGAATCGCCGCCTCGTTCGTGGAGCCGGACGACGGCTTCCTCCACCCGGGCCAGCCGGCGGACGTCCACCTCGAGCTGGAAGACCCCCGCGGCGGTGGCCCGGAATGCGCGGGCGCGGCCGTCGAGCAGGAGTTCGGCGCCGCCGAGCGGCTTCGGCGCCAGCGGGCGACCCGGCGCCGACCAGGCGTCCGGACCAAGGCTGCGGGCCTCGAGCAGGACCCGATCGGGCGCACTGCCGGGCAGGAGTCGCAACTCCCAGCCGGCGACGGCGTTGCCGAGGAAGGCCTCGCCGGCCGGGTCCGGCCAGTGGAGTTCGGCCCCGGCGGCGCAGGACGGTGGCAGCAGGACCAGGAACAGAGCCAGGCCGCAGCCGGCGGCGGCCGGGAGAAAGCGTCGACGGTCCATCCGCATCACCCGAGCTGGACCGACCAGTCGAAGCCGCCGCCGGCTTGGTGCACCCGCACTTCTCCGGCGCCGAGGGCGAGGACCGCGTCCGGCACGTCGAGGGCCAGGACCGGACCATCCCAAACGAAGGGCAGCGTCATCCCGCCGGTGACGAATTCGGCCGCGCCGAGCGGCAGCGGATTGCTGAGCCAAGCCGGATCGGAGAGATCGGACGGGCTGAGGGAGCGGACCTCGAAGCGGGTCAGGCCGGGGCGGAGGCCGGGATCCTCGCGCCAGACCTCCCAGCCGACGGTGGCGTAGCCGACCCAGGCCTCGCGGCCCCGGGCCCAGACGCCGGCGCCGGCGGAACGGGAGCCGGCCATGGGATCCTGGGAGAAGCCGCCGGCGGCGAGGGCGGCGGCCGTGGCCGCCGCGGCGGCGAGGAGGAGGACAATCGAGAGGGTTCGGTGCATGAGTCTCCGGTTCAGAGCGAGAAGGTGCCGTAGCCGCGGGTCTCCTGGCCGTCGGCGTGGTCGATGACGAACTCCCAGTCGGTGGCTGTTCCGGCCACCGGATCCTGGTTGCTGAAGGCGCCGACCGAGAGGCTGCCGGTCGGCCGGCCAGCCTGAGCCTGGACCTCGCCCACCTTCTGGTCGGGCGGCGCGATGAATCCGCGCCGGCCGTCCCGATCTCGGTAGGTGATCACCTTCACCCCGGTGATCAGGCTGCAACCGTTCTTGACCTCGGCCTCGAGGCCGGAGACCTGGATCGAGGAGCCGCTGTGGCTGACGCCGAGGGCCGTCAGTCGGACGCAGTCGTCCTCGTAGATGACCATCTCGGCCGAGCAGGCCAGGTCGGCCGCCGGCAGCACCGAGGGCAGGCGGGCGAAGCCGAGAACGGCGCCGGCGGCGAGGAGCGGGGTGCAAACGCGGGCGGGAGCGGTCTTCATTTGTCAGAAGACCGATTCCGCCCGCGCTCGGTTACGGGGTGATGGTCAGGATCGCGGCCTCGGTGGCGTTGCTCGGGATCGTTCCCTCCATTGACAGCACCGACCACCAGAAGCTGCGGCCGATCCAGGGGGTCAGCTCGCCGGGCAGGGCGACGATCAGGGCCAGGCCGTCCCCGTTCGAGTCGAGCACGCCGCTGAAGTTCTGCATCGACGGCTCGTAGTCCTGGCGAGCCAGCTTGCGGGTCAGAGCGTCATAAACCAGCGGGATGGTGACGCCGCCGTAGACGATCGGCGGATCGGTGCCGGTGAAGGAACCGAGCACCCGGAAGTCGTGCCCGGCCATGCCGGCGTGGAAGTCGATCTGCATCGTCACGGTGCCGCCGGCCGAGGCCGACAGGCTGTTCGTAGACAGGATCAGCCGCCCCGGCACCCGGTCGTCGAGCGGGTCGTTCGGGTCGCTCTCGCCGGCGTTGCGGCGGCCGTCCAGGTTGGCGTCCTCGCCGCCGTCGCCGATGCCGCCGCCGTCGGTGTCCGCGGCCAGCGGATCGGTGGTGGTGGCCGGGTCGAGGTCCGGCTGGAACACGGCGGGGTCGGTGCCGAGGACGCCCAAGCCGGGATCGCCGGGCATGCCGTTGCGGCGACCGAGTTCGGTGCCGTCCTGCAGCCCGTCGCCGTCGCTGTCGAGGAGGAGCGGGTCGGTTCCGGTCGAAGCCGGGTTGAGCGACGACTCGTGCCAGTCCGAGAGGCCGTCGTCGTCGCTGTCCTGATCGGCCGGGTCGGTGCCGGCGGCCAGCTCGTGCAGGTCGGCGAGCAGGTCGCCGTCGGTGTCGGCCAGGCTGAGCCAGGCCTCGACCGCGCCGGCCCGGGTGCCGCCGGCGACGGCCGCGTTCCAGGCGCCGGCCAGGACGTCGGCCAGGCCGTCGCCGTTCAGGTCGCCGGCGCCGGCCACGGCGTCGCCCAACCGGTCTCCGGAGGCGCCCAGGAAGCGATGCAGGAGCGCGCCGTCGGCGCCCGAGAAGACCAGCGCGGCGCCGGCGTTGCCGATCGAATTCGGATCGACCAGGCCGCTGCCGACCAGGAGGTCGGGAGTGCCGTCGCCGTCGGCGTCGCCGAGCGGCGCGACCGCCCGACCGAGTTCGTCCCCGACCGCGGCGCCGGCGAAGGAGAGGAGCGGGGTGCCGGTGGCGCCGGAGAAAACCTCCGCGGTGCCGGCCTCGAGCCGTCCGGCGGGATCGGCGCCGGGAGCGCCGACCAGGAGGTCGGGGACGCCGTCGCCGTCGAGGTCGCCCGGGGAGGCGACTGCGCTGCCGAAGCGGTCGCCGGCGACCAGACCGGAGAGCGCGAGGAGCAGCGAGCCGTCGGCCCCGGAGCGGACTGCCGCCCGGCCGGCGCCGGCGCCGCCCGGACCGGCCTGGGGCGAGCCGAGCAGCAGGTCCGGGGTGCCG
>RFGR01000119.1 GCA_003696625.1 Planctomycetota bacterium | reverse complement strand
TCGCTGGTCATGCCTTGCTGGTGGGGGGGGCGGCGGCCGCCGCCCGGCACTCGATGGCGGCGCCGACGAAGGCGGCGAAGAGCGGGTGCGGCTCGAGCGGTTTCGACTTGTACTCGGGGTGGTACTGGACGCCGAGGAAGAAGGGGCGGTCGCTGAGTTCGACGATCTCGACCAGGCCGCGGGCCTCGTAGACGCCGGAGCAGGTCAGCCCGGCGTCCTCCAGGGGGCGCTTGTAGTCGTTGTTGAACTCCCAGCGGTGGCGGTGGCGCTCGAGGACCATGTCGCGGCCGTAGATCGCCGCCGCCCGGGTGCCGTCGAGGATCCGGCAGGGGTAGGCGCCGAGGCGCATGGTCGCGCCCTTGTCCTCGACCTGGCGCTGCTCGCGCATGAGGTCGATCACCGGGGCGGCGCAGCCCGGATCGACCTCGGAGGTGTGGGCGCCCTCCAGGCCGGCGACGTTGCGGGCGAACTCGATCACCATCGCCTGCATGCCGAAGCAGATGCCGAAGAACGGCAGACCCTGCTCGCGCGCCCACTGCACCGCTCGAATCTTGCCCTCGAGGCCGCGTTCGCCGAAACCGCCCGGGACGAGGACGCCGTCGACGCCGGCGAGCAGTTCGGCCGGGTCGCGGTCGCAGACCTCCTCGGCGGCGATCTTGCGCACGCGGACCCGGCGGCGGTGGGCGGCGCCGCCGTGGGCGAGGGCTTCGTAGATCGACTTGTAGGCGTCGTGGAGCTGGATGTACTTGCCGACCACGGCGATCTCGACCTCGCCCTCCGGTTCGGCGAAGCGCCGGCGCAGATCCTCCCAGTCGTCCATCGGCGCCGCCTGGGTCCGCTCGAGGCCGAGGTGGGCGACCAGGGCGTCGTCGAGGCCTTCCCGCTTGAGGTCGAGCGGGACCTCGTAGATGGTCGTGGCGACGTCCACCTCCTGGATGACGTCGCACGGAGCGACGTTGCAGAACAAGGAGATCTTCCGCCGCATCTCCTCGGTCATCGGCCGCTCGCAGCGACAGACCAGGATGTCCGGCTGAATGCCGATCTCGCGCAGTTTGCCGACCGACTGCTGGGTCGGTTTGGTTTTCATCTCGCCCGAGGCGCTCAGGTACGGCAGCAGCGTCAGATGGACGAAGCAGACGTTGCCCTTGCCCAGCTTGAGGGCGAACTGGCGGATCGCCTCCAGGAAGGGCAACGATTCGATGTCGCCGGCGGTGCCGCCGATCTCGACCACGGCGACGTCGGTGCCGCGTTGCGCCCCCTGGCGGATCGCCTCCTGGATCTGGTCGGTGATGTGGGGGATGACCTGGACGGTTTTGCCCAGGTAGTCGCCGCGGCGCTCCTTGCGGATCACCTCGGAGTAGATGCCGCCGGTGGTGGCATTGCTGTAGCGGTTGATCGGGGCGTGCGAGAAGCGCTCGTAGTGCCCGAGATCGAGGTCGGTCTCGGCGCCGTCCTCGGTGACGTAGACCTCGCCGTGCTCGAAGGGCGACATCGTGCCCGGATCTACGTTGATGTACGGGTCGAGCTTCTGGATCGACACGCGCAGGCCCCGCTTCTCGAGCAGGACGGCGATGGCGGCGGTGGTGATCCCCTTGCCGAGCGAGGAGACGACGCCGCCGGTGACGAAGATGAATTTGGTCATCGCGGGGTTCCGATCCGGTCCAGGAAGGCATCGTAGTCGGCGCGGGTGTCGATGCCGGGAAAGGCCGCCGGCCAGTCGAGCACCCGCACCGGCACGCCGCGTTCGAGGAAGCGGAGCTGCTCCAGGCCCTCCGCCCGTTCGAGCGGGGTCGGGGCGGCGGCGGCGAAGGCGGCCAGGGCGGCGCCGGTGTACGCGTAGACTCCGACGTGGAGCAACGGCGCGGCGCCGTCGGCGCGGCGCCGGTGGGGGACGAGGGAGCGCGAGAAGTAGAGGGCGTTCCCGGCCAGGTCGCGTACAACCTTGACCGCGGCCGGGTCGGCGGGGTCGGCGCCGGTCGGGAAGGGGGCGGCCAGGGTCGCCACCTCGGCGCCGTCGGCGAGGGCATCGGCGAGGCGGTCGATCGCCGCCGGGTCGATCTCCGGCTCGTCGCCCTGGACATTGACGATCCGCTCGGCGCCGCCGAGCTTCTCCACCGCGGCCTGAACCCGGTCGCTGCCCGACGGAAGCTCGGGCGGCGTCAGGACCGCTTCGGCGCCGGCGGCGCGGGCGACCTCGGCCAGTTCCGGCCCGTCCACCGCCGCCACCACCCGCTCGGCGCGGCCGGCGGCCAGGCACCGCTCGAGGGTGTGGGCGAGCAGCGGCCGGCCGCTCTCGGCCAGGAGCAGCTTGTCGGGGAGCCTCGTCGATTCCCGCCGGGCCGGGACGACGACGAGGCAGGAGGTCCCGGCCACCGTTCCGGTCAGCGCTTGCGGGCGTTCTGGACCGACCGGAGGAAGAGCAGGGCGCCCTCGTCGGAGGCCACCGACTGGAAGGCGGTGGTTCGGTTGTAGAAGGCGCGGACCGTCTCCTTGCACTCGACGCCGCAGCGGATCAGGTCGGCCGGGTCGTGCGGGTTATAGCCGAGGGTCCAGGTGCTGCCGTCGCGTTCGACCTGGAGCATCACCGTGGCGCCGCGCACCCGTTCGGCGCCGGGCCGGGCATGGTCGAAGAAGCCGATCTCCTCGAGGGCGGCCAGGAGCACGCCCATGTCCAGGTTCGGGACGACCTTGTAGGCGGCGTCCCGGCGCTGGACGGAGTAGAACTCGGCCTTGCTCGAGGTGGCCTCGTTGAGCAGGCCCACCTTGACCCCGGAACGGGTGTCGAGGAGGGTGACTCGGGTCGGCAGCTCCTCGGGGTAGACCCCCTGGGCGGCCAGAGAGGCCTCCAGCGAGGCGGTCGGATCGCCCTCCTCGGCGGCGGCGGGCCGGGCGGCGGGGGCGGAACAGGCCCCGAAGACCAGGGCCGCCAGGGGGAGCAGAGACAGGAATCGCATGGCCAGCGGTTGATCGGTCCGCCTGCGGACGGACAATCTTCGCGGATGGGGCCGGTCGGCGCAAGCCGACCGGGCCCGCCGCCTGCCATGACCGCCTCCAAGCGATTCACCTGGCGCAAGGGCGCCGTCTTCCTCAGCGCGGTCGTCCTGCTCGCCCTGGCCGACCCCCGGCCAGCGACCTTCGTCGCCGGCTGTGGGCTAGTGCTGCTGGCCTGGCTGCTCCGGATCTGGGCCTTCGGGCACCTCGAGAAGAACGAGGTCATGGTGACGACCGGTCCCTACGCGCACACTCGCAACCCGGCCTACCTGGGCAGCTTCCTGGCCCTGGTCGGGGTGTCGCTCGGCGCCGGCAACGCCGCCACCGTCCAGGGCCGGTTGGTCTGGGGGCTGGCCGCCCTGCTGGCGCTGGTCTTCTTTCTCTTCTACCTGCCGCGCAAGTTCCGGCGCGAGTACCGGCGTCTCCGCCGATTGTTCGGCGACGAGCAGGTCGATCGCCACGCCGCCAACGTGCCGGACTTCCTGCCCCGCCTCACTCCCTGGCGGAGCGGCGACGACCGCCGGTTCTCCTGGCGGCGGGTGGCGGAGAACCACGAGTGGCCGTGGGGGGCGGTGCTGGCCCTGGTCATGGTCCTGGTCTGGACGGCGCCGCTCTGGTCGCCCTTGTACGGCCTGTTCGATCGGGGATGAGCGACCGGGAGCCGGCGCCCTGGTCCCGCGCGGCCCTGACCTCGGCCTCGCGCCGGCTCCTCAGCCGGGGATCCCGCCTCAAGCCGGCGGTCTGGCGGGTCGAGACCGAGGCCGGGCCGGTGGCCCTGCTCGACTGCGCCGGGCTGCCGGCGCCGGGCCGGGCGCTGGCCCGCTGGCTGCTTCGGCGGGAGCGTCGGGCGCTCGAACGGCTCGCCGGCCTGCCGGAGTTCCCGCAGGTGCTGGCGGTGCCCGACCGGGACGCGGTCGTCCTCTCCTGGCTCGACGGCAGGCCGCTGGACCGGGAGACCTTCGCCGCCGATCCGCACGACCTGGCCGGACAGCTCCGCCGCCTGGTCGATCAGATGCACGCCCACCGGGTCTTTCACCTCGACCTGCGCCAGCGTCGCAACCTGCTCGTGGACGGGGCGGGACGCCTCCGCTGCCTCGACTTCGGCGCCTCGTGGGCGCCCGGGCCGATCGGGGCGGCGCTGTTCGGCCCGATCCTCCGCCGGGTCGACCGCTCGGCGGTTCGGAAGTACCTGGCCCGCTACGCCCCCGAGGAGTTGAGCGAGGAGGAGGCGCGGGCGGTCCTTCGCGGCCTGGTCTGGCGCCGTCTGTGGATCTTCTCGCCCTACCGGGAACGGGGAGAGGGGGAAGGCGCCCGGCGCCGCCTCGGCCGGGGTTAGTTGTTGCCGGCCGCAAGCCGACCACAAGATACGGGGCCACCAGAAAAAGGCTTGGATCGGCGGGTGACCTCAATATATTGAAGCCCGAGAGGGGATCGCATGGGCCGACTCGAAAAGCAGATCATCGCCGGAGCGCTGGCTCTGGTCGGATTCCTCCTGATCCTGGTCGTCTACCGGGGCATCGATCCAGGCGCCGATCCGTCGCCGACCGCCGCGGCGCCTCCGGTCAGCCGTTGGCAGGATCCGGCCGAGCCGGCCACCCGCCACGACCTCGCGCCGACGCCGGTCGAGAAGCCGACCGTCGCCGCCGGCGCCGCCGCCGAGCCCGCACCGGCCGGCGCTGCGGCGCTGCCGCTGGCGATCACCGGCCCCGACCGGTCGGAACCGGAGCCGGCGGAGGAGGAGGTCGAGACCGCGTCGCCGCCCGCCCTGCCGGAACCGGCGCCGGCGACCGAACCGGCCCCGGTAGTCCATGACCTGGCCCCGGGGCAGGACTGGGACCCCGGTCTGCGCACCTACACCGTCCGGCCGGGGGACACCCTCGGCCACATCGCTCAGCGGGAACTCGGCTCGATCCGCTACGTCGACGAGATCCTGAAGCTGAACGAAGGGGTGGTGCCGGAGCGCCTCCGACCGGGCCAGGTGCTGACTCTGCCGACCCACGTCCGCCGGCGGCGACAGGCCGCCGCGGCCGCGCCGCCGCCCGGCGTGCGGACCCACGTCGTCGCCACCGGCGACTCCCTGTGGTCGATCGCCGCCCGGTACTACGGCGACGGCAGCCAGTACGAGCGGATCCTGGCCGCCAACCCGGGGCTGAGCAAGGACAGCGTGCTCCGGATCGGCGATCGGATCGTGGTGCCGGAGTAGCCGCCCACCGCCTGGTCGGCCGCCGCGGATGGGGTTCGCCCTCGATCTCGACCGGCCGCGGCTGCTCCTCGGAATCGGCTCCGGCACCTCGGCCGACGCGATCGACCTTGCGCTGGTCGAGGTGCATGGCCGCGGCGGCGGGCGCCGGGTGCGCATCCTGACCGGCGACGAGCGCCCCTATCCCGAAGACCTGGCGGCGCGGGTCCGGACCGCGGTCGAACTCGACCCGGCCGGGCTGGCCTCGCTCCACGTCGACCTCGGCCGGGCCTTCGCGGCCGCGGCCGCCGGCTTCCTGGCCGATGCCCTTCCCGCCGGGGCGGCTCTCACCGCCGTCGGCAGTCACGGCCAGACCGTCTTCCACCACGGCGGGGATCCGCTCGGCGGAACTCTGCAGCTCGGAGATGCGGCCTGGATCGCGGACGCCGTCGGCGCGCCGGTGGTCGCCGACTTCCGTTGGTCGGACCTGGCCGCCGGCGGCCAAGGCGCCCCGATCTCCCCCTTCGCCGATTGGGTGCTCCACCGGCAGGCGGCGGAGAGGCTGGCGATCCTGAACCTGGGCGGGATCGCCAACCTCACTCTGCTGGCGGGCGAGGAGCCGCCCCTCGCCGGGGACACCGGGCCGGCCAACGGTCCGCTCGACGCCTTGATGCGGCTCGAGGCCGGCCGCCCCTGCGATCGGGACGGACGGCTGGCCGCCGCCGGCGTGGTCCAAGCCGACCTGGTCCCGATCCTGCGTGGCCGCCCCTTCTTCGGCCGCCCCTTTCCCCGCAGCACCGGGCTGGAGGCCTTCGGCGAGCCCCTGGTCCGGGAACTGCGCCGGACGGCCCCCCAGACCCGACTCGAGGACCTGCTGGCCACCCTGGTGGACCTGGCGGCCTGGGCGGTCGGCGACGCTTTGGAGCGCCTGGAATGGCCCGGCGGACCGGTCTTCCTGTGCGGGGGCGGCGCGCGGAACCCTACGCTGGTCAAGGCATTGCGCCGGTACCTCGAACCCCGCTACGAGATCCGGGACTACGCCGCCCTGGGCTGGGATCCGAGCCTTCGGGAGGCGGTGGCCTTCGCCCTCCTGGCCGACGCCTTCCTGGCCGGGGAACCGGCCAGCTGGCCGAGCACCACCGGGGTCCGCCGCCCGGCCCGCCTCGGCCGGCTGGTCCCGCCTCCCTGTCCTTGACCCGGCCTAGGCCGTTCCTATCATGTTGCTTCCGCTCGCCAGGTCGCTATCGACAGGGCGCGGTACCCCCAGCGCTGTTCCCCCCGACCCAGCACACGACGGGACGTCGAATGACCCACCGGACTCCGGCTCGCGGCCTGCTCCTGGCCGTTCTTCTCCTCCTCGTTCCCGCTGCCCTGCCGGCCCAGTCCGGCGACGCGGAGACCCTCTTCCTGGAAGGAAAGCACGCCTTCCGGCAGGGCGACATGGACACGGCTCTGGCCAAGTTCCGCGAGGTCGTGCGGCTCGATCCGAGTCACGCCGAGGCCTATCGGCTGCTCGCCTCGAGCCAGGACTTCCTCGCCGCCCTGATGGCCGAGGGCGGCGAGTTCGAGACCTTCGCCCTCGACGTCCTCCGGGCCGCCCAGACCGCCCGGGCCGAGAAGCGGCGGGACGCCGCAGCCGCCGCCGCTCTTGCCGACCGGGCCCTCCACGGCAGCTACGCCGAGCGGTCCCGGGCGATCTTCGAAGGCACCCAGGTCCACGGCGCCTTCTTCGCGCCGCCGCTCGTCGCCGCGCTGGCCTCGGATGACGAGGACGTCCGCCTGAACGCCTACTACGCGCTTTCGCGGATGGGAGCCGAGGCCTTCCTGCCGGTGGCGGCCGCCGCCTGGTCGAGCGATTCCCGGATCCGCCTCGGCTGCGTCCAGGTCCTGCTTGCCAGCGGCGATCCGCGTGGCGACGCGATCCTGGCCGACCTGGCCGCCAACGACGCCGACGGGGCGGTGCGGGCCCTGGCCGCCGAGGGCGCGGAGGGCGACGCCGCCGAACTCCACGCCCGCCAGGGTTGGGCCTTCTACCACCGCGACCCGCGCCTCGGTCTGACCGAGGTGGAGAACGAGGGGGTCTACTGGACGATCGACGGCGACGAGCTGATCGCCAACGAGATCGAGCCGGCCCGGCTGCCGCTCTTCCTGGCCCGCGCCCACTTCCAGCGCGCCCTCGAACTCGGCCGCGACACCCGCGCCGAACTCGCCCTGGTCCACGCCGCCGAGGCGGCCCTGCTCGGTGAGGACGGCGAGGAGCAGGTCGTCGCCGCGCTCGGCCTCGGTCCGGCCGCCCTGGACGGCGCGCTCGGGCTGGCCCTCGAGAACGACGACGTGGCCGCCGCCGCGGTTCTGGCCGAACTCCTGACCGGCCCCGCCGCCGGCCGCTCGGCCTACCTGCGAGCCGCCCTCGTCGCCGACGCGCCGACCGTGCGCTACGCCGCCGCCGCCGCCCTGGCCGACTCCGGCCTGGCGACGCCGGAGGTGGTCGGCCAGCTCGCCGCCGCGGTCCAGCTCGAGGCGGTCCGGGTCGTCCACCTGATCGACGCCGACCAGGAGCGGGCCGAGGCGCTGCGCGCGGCCCTCGACGCCCGCGGCGTGGTCGCCCTGGTCGCGGCCGACGGCGCCGGCGGCCTGGTCAACGCCTCGCGCGGTCTGCCCGCCGACGCCATCGTGATCGGCGATCCGCTGCCGGACTTCTACGCCCGCCGGTTGGTCAAGCACCTGCGGCGGAAGTCCGATTTGGCCGAGACCCCGATCTTCGTCCTGGACAGCGGCGAAACCGGCGACATCGACGGTGCCGAGGTGGTCGAAGCGGTCGGCGCCGAGGAGGTCATCGCCGCCTTCCCCGAGCTGGACGCCGAGCGGCAGAGCTATCGGGCCGCCGCCGCCAAGGCCGCCGGCTCGTTGGCCGCCCTGGCTGCGCGGGACGCCGCCGCGGTGGCCCCGGCGACGCCCGCGCTGGCGGCGGTGGTCGGCCGCGACGACGAGGTCTCGTTGCCGGCGATGCGGGCCCTGGCCCTGGCCGGCGGCCCGGAGGCGATCCCGGCTCTGGCCGAGGTGGTCGCGGACGGCGGCCGCAGCAGTGCGGCCCGGGCCGGCGCCGCCGACGCCCTGGCCGGCATCCTCGACCGGAACCCCGGAGCCGGCTCCGGCCTCGCCGAGACCCTGAAGGCGGCGATGGGCGAGGGCGACGCGGCCCTGGCCAGGGCCTGCGCCCGCGCCCTGGGTTTCCTCGGCGGCGGCGTCGGCTGAGCCTTTCCGCTATCCTTCCGGTCCCGCGGCCGGGCGGCCACCGGGTCGTCCGGCCGCGCGCCAGAGTAGCTCAGTGGTAGAGCACCGCTTTCGTAAAGCGGCGGCCACGGGTTCAAGTCCCGTCTCTGGCTCCATCGCACCGGCCGGGGTGCTTGGACGGCGCTCCGGCCGTGCCCGTTGCGGCCGGGTGGGTCGGGGAGGCGGGATTCGAACCCGCGACACAAACCACCCAAAGGTTTGCCTCTACCAGACTGAGGTACTCCCCGATCGGCGGAGGATTGTAGGACAGCCGACCTAGAATGGCGCCATGCCTCTGGTCGGTGTCGTTCTCTGTGGCTGCGGCCGGTTCGATGGTTCCGAGATCCACGAATCGGTCCTGACGCTCCTTCACCTCGACCGCGGCGGGGCCGAGTGGATCGCCTTCGCTCCCGAGGGGCCGCAATGGGCGGTCTGCGACCATCGCGCCGGTTCCACCCTGCCGGGTGAGAGGCGCGACATGCTGGCCGAGTCGGCCCGGATTGCGCGCGGCCGGATCCGGCCGCTGGCCGAGGCGCGGGCGGCCGATCTGGACGCCCTGATCCTGCCGGGCGGCAGCGGCGCCGCCCGCAACCTGTGCGATTTCGCCGAGCGGGGCGGCGAGGGCAGCGTGCGCGAGGATCTCGCCGCGCTGCTGCGGGCCATGCACGCCGCCCGCAAACCGATCGGAGCGATCTGCATCGCGCCGGCGATCGTCGCCCTTGCCCTCGGCGCCCACGCCCCGCGCCTCACCCTGGGGCCTTCCGACCGGGGGCCGGCCCTGGAGGCCGCCCGAACCGGCGCCGTCCTCGTTCCCTGCTCGGTCGACGAGATCGTGGTCGATGAGGAGCAGCACATCGTCTCGACCCCGGCCTACGTGCTCGGGCCCGGCATCGCCGACGTCGACGTCGGCATCGGCAAGCTGGTGGCGCAGGTGCTGGCCTGGCTGCGCTGAGCGGCCGCGCCGGGGCCGGCGCTAAGATTCCCGGGATGAACGCCAGCACCGGGACCCGCCAGGAAACGACCGTCCTCACCGGCCGACCCGTCAGTCCGGGCGTGGCGCACGGTCCCGCCTTCCCCCGCTTTGGCCAGCTCGACCGGATCGGCCCCGAGCGCCTGGCGGAGGACCAGATCCAGGCCGAGCTGGGCCGGCTCGATTCCGTCGCCCGGGCCGCCCGGGTCAGCCTGATGCGGCAGCGCGAGTCGCTCGGCCAGCAGTTCACGCCGGAACAACGCCAGGTCTTCGATACCCACCTGAAGATGCTGGAGGATCCGGTGATCGAGGCCGACGTCCGCGACCGGATCACCAAGGAGCGGCTGCGGCTCGAGGACGCGGTCAAGGAGGTCTACCAGGTCTACGAGCGGCTGTTCCGCGTCGTCCAGTCCGAGGCGCTGCGGAGCAAGATGAGCGACCTGCGCGACGTCGCCCTCCGCTACCTGCGTCACTGCGAGCGCGCCGAGGACGAGGACCGCAACCGACCCGGCGACCGCCGCGGCAGCGTCATGCTCGTTCGGGAGCTGAGCCTGAGCCACCTCACCGAGGCGCTCGAGCTGGGGGTGGCGGCGATCGTCGCCGAGGAGGGCAGCGAGGACAGCCACGGCGCCATCCTCACCCAGGCCAGCGGCTTGCCGGCGGTGATCGGCGTCGCCGGGTTGCGGGAACGGGCCGGGGAAGGGGACCGGATCCTGGTCGACGCCCACGCCGGACAGGTCCTGATCCACCCCAGCGACGAGGCGATCGCTGCCGCCATGAATCGTGGCGTCGCCGAGGACGCTCCCCGGCTGCGGCCGCCGGTGCTGGCCGACGGGGAAACGGTGCGGCTGGCCTCGGCGGTGGCCAGCGTCCGCGAGGAGCGGGTGGCGGTCCGGTTGGGGATCGAGGAGGTCGGCCTCTACCGGACCGAGCTGCCGGTGATCCAGCGCCAGGGGTCGCCGAAGGAGGCGCCGCTGGTCAACCTCTACCGGCAGGTGGTGAACAACGCCGCCAGCGTCGTCTTCCGGCTGCCGGACATGGACTCCTCGGTCGATCTGCCGGAGATCTTCCCGGACCCGGAGCGGAATCCGGCCCTGGGCATGCGCGGTTGCCGGCTCCTCTTCGCCCGGCCGGAGTTCATGCGCGTCCAGCTCCGGGCGATCCTCCGCGGCGGCGGCGAGCGCCCGGCCTTCGTCGCCGCCCCCTTCGTCACCGGTCCCTCCGACCTGGAGCGGGTCCGGGAGGCGGCCGAGACCGTCCGCCAGGAGCTGCGGCTGGCCGGCCACGATGTGCCCCATCCGGTCCGGGTCGGCGCCGTGATCGAGACCCCCGCCGCCGCCCTGCTCGGCCGCGAGCTGCTGCGGGCCGCCGACTTCGCGCTGGTCGGCCTCGACGCCCTCGCCCAGTACCTGCTCGCCGCCGACCGTGCCCACCCGAACCGGGAGGTGAGCGGCCTGCTCGAGGATCTGCCGCCGGTGCTCCTGCGGGCGGTGCGCAAGCTGGCCACGATCGCCGACGCCCTGGAGACCCCGCTCTCGGTCTACGGTGGCCTGCTGCTCCGGGAGCGGGCCCTGGAACTCCTGGTCGGCGCCGGGGTGCGCAGCTTCGTGCTGCCGCCGTCCGGCCTCGCCGAGGCGGCCGAACGGCTCGACGGCCTCGATCCCGAGGAGTGGGCCGGGGCGGCCGACCGCGCCTGCGCCGCGGTCTGAGGAGCAGGCCCGGCCGCTCAGAGGAAGGAGGCGCCGCGGCTCTCGGCCTGGGCGCGCAGGACCTGCCCCGATTCGCCCCACAGGCGCCGGACCCGCGTTTTCAGCCGCTGCTCGAGCTGAAGCAGTTGGCCGCGGCGGGTGAGGACCAGGAGCGCCGAGCCGGCGCCGGACAGGGTGGTGGCGATCGCTCCCGCCCGGGCGGCGAATTCGAGCACGGAGCGGGCGCCGGTGAGCTGGCGCAGGCGCGGGGCGACGTGGAGGTCGTCCTCGATGCCGATCCGGATCAGATCCTCGTCCAGGGTCCGCAGCCCCTCGAGCAGGAGCGGCGGCCGCCTGGCCTGGGCGGCCGCCCGGGCGAACGGCACCCGGTCCGGCAGGACCTCGCGCGCCCGGCGGGTCGCCAACGGATAGGGGGGGACCACCAACAGGAAGCGGAGGTCGCGGTGGAGGTGGACCGGCAGGTGGCGCCAGCGCCGGTCCGGCCCCGGCGCCGACCAGTGGGCGCCGCCGAGCAGGGAAGCGGTGGCGTTCTCCGGATGGCCCTCGAGCTGGATCGCCTCGGCCAGGATCTCCTCGTGCGGGATCCGGTCGCCGAGCAGGCGATTGCCGAGGAGCAGCCCGGCGACCAGGCCGGCGCCGCTGGCGCCGAGGCCGCGGCCGGGGGGGAACGGGGCCTCGACCTCGATCCGGCCCGGCGGCGGGCCGCCGCCGGCCAGGATCGCCGCCCGCCGCAGGCCGCGCAGCACCGGGTCGCGGCCGATCGGCAGCACCGACTCGGCGAGACCGCCGCCGCGAAGGAGTTCGAGCTTCTCGGCCGGCCGCCAGCGGACCTTGAGGGCCGGTGACAGGGCGACGCCGAAGGCGTCGAAGCCGGGGCCGAGGTTGCTGGTCGAGGCCGGAACCCGGAGGGCGAGGGCGCGGGGGGGGCGGCTGCGGGCGAGGGCCATGCCGGAATCTCGGTGGTGGCGGTCGGCCGGGCCGGGTAGAATAGCGGACTTCCCTTGGTCCCGGCAGGCTGAATTCGAGCGCTCGCGCCGGCCGCCGGACCGTCCCGGGTACTCCCCGCCGCCCCCCGTCCAGACTCCGACGCGATGCCTGCCGACACCCTCGCTCCGCCGACCGCCGCCCTCGATCCGAAGGAGGCGGCCCGCCTCCGCGCCATCCGCAACATCGGCATCATGGCCCACATCGATGCCGGCAAGACCACGGTGACGGAGCGGATCCTCTACATCACCGGCCGGACCCACCAGATCGGGGAGGTTCACGACGGCGCCGCGACCATGGACTACCAGGAGGACGAGCGGGCGCGCGGCATCACGATCACCTCGGCCGCCACCCAGTGCGAGTGGCGCGGCACCCGGATCAACTTGATCGACACCCCGGGGCACGTCGACTTCACGGTCGAAGTCGAGCGCTCGCTGCGGGTTCTGGACGGCGCCGTCGCCGTCTTCGACGGCGTCGCCGGGGTCGAGGCCCAGTCCGAGACGGTCTGGCGCCAGGCCGACCGCTACGGCGTGCCGCGGATCTGCTTCATCAACAAGCTCGATCGCACCGGCGCCGACTTCGACCGGGCCTTCGAGACCATCATCAACCGGCTCGGCGTGCGGGCGGTCCGGTTGCAGGTTCCGCTCGGCCGCGAGAAGGACTTCTACGGCATCGTCGACCTGATCAGCCGGAAGGCCCGCCGCTTCGTCGAGGGATCCAAGGGCACCAGCACCGAGGAGATCGAGATCCCGGAGGAGGCCCGCGAGCTGGTCGAGTAGCGGCGGGCCGAACTGATCGAACAGGTGGTCGAAATCGACGACGACCTGATCGAGAAGTTCCTGGAAGGGGTCGAGCTGAGCGAGGAGGAGATCCGCGACGCCGTCCGCCGTTGCGTTCTCAGCCGCCACGCGGTGCCGGTCTTCTGCGGTTCGGCCCTGCACGACAAGGGCATCATGTTCCTGCTCGACGCGATCGTCGATTACCTGCCGAATCCGCTCGACATCGGCGCCGTCGTCGGCCGCGATCCCCGCGACGAGGAGCGGGAGATCGTCCGCCCCGTCGACAGCTCGGCCCCGTTCACCGGCCTCGCCTTCAAGACCATCGCCGACCCCAACGGCGATCTGACCTTCGTCCGGGTCTACTCCGGCATCCTCGAGCGCGGCGCCCAGGTCCTGAACCCGCGCACCCGCAAGAAGGAGCGGGTGGGCCGGCTGATGTACATGCACGCCGACAAGCGCGAGGCGGTGGACCGGGTCGAGGCCGGGGCGATCTGCGCGGTCGTCGGCCTCAAGAACACGGTTACCGGCGACACCGTCTGCGATCCGACGGCGCCGGTGGTGCTCGAGTCGCTCAGCATTCCGGAGGCGGTGATCAGCATGTCGGTCGAACCGGCGGCGCTGAAGGACCGGGACCGGCTGAGCGACGTCCTCGCCCACCTGTGCAAGGAGGACCCGTCGTTCCGGGCCTGGGTCGACGAGGAGACCGACGAGATCGTCATCTCCGGTATGGGCGAACTCCACCTCGAGATCATCACCACCCGGATCCAGCGCGACCACGGCGTCGCCATCAAGGTCGGCGAGCCCAAGGTCGCCTATCGGCAGACCCTGGCCCGCGAGGTGGACGTCGAGGGCAGGCACGTCAAGCAGTCCGGCGGCCACGGCCAGTTCGCGGTCGTCAACATCCGCTTCGAACCCGGCCAGGATGAGGGGCTCGAGTTCGTCGACGAGATCACCGGCGGCGTCATTCCGCGCCAGTTCATTCCTTCGGTCCAGAAGGGCCTCGAGGACGCGATGAAGGCCGGCGGTCGCACCGGCTGGCCCTTCGTTCAGGTCAAGGCCACCCTGCACTTCGGCAAGTACCACGAGGTCGATTCGAGCGAGCTGGCCTTCTACACCGCGGCCCAGATCGCCTTCCGTCAGGCCCTGGCCGACAACACCGTTATCCTCGAGCCCTACATGAAGCTGGCGGTCCAGGTGCCGGAGGACTACCTCGGCGACGTCATCGGCGACCTCAACACGCGCCGGGTCGAGGTGGACGAGATCGCCGTCGTCGGCGACCTGCGCGAGGTCCGCGGCGCCGTGCCGATCGCCGAGATGTTCAACTACGCCGGCCGCCTGCGCGGCCTGACCCAGGGGCGCGGCGTCTTCTCGCTGGAGCCGCTCGACTATCGGCCGGTGCCGGCCTGGGTGGCCGAGAAACTCCTGGCCGAGGCGGGGCGCTAGCGCCCCCGCGCCCGTCGGGGGGCTGGTAGAATCCTCCGGCCATGTCCGCCAAGTCCGATCCCAAGGACGATTCGAGGGTGGCGCGCGCCCTGGGGCTGAAGGTCCCGGTCTACCGCCACCTTCGTCAGGCGCTGGACCGGGGCGAATCCCTGGCCTGGCTCCGCCTCGCCGACCCCGAACTCGCCGGCATCTTCTCGAACCCGCTCGGATTCGAGCTGCTGATCGAGAACCTGGAGGTCGAACTCGCCTTCGCCCGCCGGCGCGCCAACCTGCTGCGGGCCCTGGACGGCCAGGACCAGCCGGAGCTGGAGGAGGCGGTGCGCGCCGCCGCCAGCGAAGGCGAACTGGAGGATCTGCACCTCGCCCTTTCTCCGAGCCCCGCTCCCGAGGGCTGGGAGCCGCCGGAAAAGGAGGAATACCGCGCCTTCGTCGAGTCCCTGCGCGGCAACCACCGCGTCGCCGCCGGGCTGCGTCGCCTGTTCCGCGAGCACGCTCTGGTCCGGGTCGAGATCGCGGCGGGCAAGGAGAAGGAGGCGGCCCGGTTCGCCTCCCTCGCCGGCGAGGCGCGGCCCGCGGCCGATCTGCCCCTCGACAGCTATCTGCCGCTGCGGCGGGCCGAGCACGCCCGTCTTCTCCGTCTCCAGTTCGAGCTGCCGCGGGCCGAACTCGACCGCTTCTTCGAGTCCCAGGTCGACGGCGTGCCGCCGCAGGAGCGTGACGTCTATCGGCGGTTGTTCGCCGAGTTCTTCGTCGCCGAGCGCCTGCCGCGCTACGTCCAGGAGGCGCGCTCCCGGTTCAAGCGGGCGGCCGAGAGCCGGGCGCTGGAGCGGGCCTGGCCGCAGGTCGAGGCGGCCCTCGACCGCGGCCGCCAGGACGGGCCGGTTCTCGGCCTGTTCGCCCATCGCAACGGCCGCTGCCTGGCCGCCCTGGTCGACGGCGACGGCCGCTTCCTGCGCGCCGCGTCCCTGTCGGCCAAGGCGCCGGACTTGGCCGAGCGCTTTGCCGCCTTCCTCGGCGACCTGCGACCGGTGCTGGCCGCGCTCCAGGCCGACGGCCCCTCGCGGACCCACGGCGGCGCCGTTCTCGCGGCCCTGGAGGAGATCGCCGGCGGCAAGGTGCGGCAGATCCTGGTGCCGGTGGCGGTGGCCCGCACCCTGGCCCGGGAGGTCGCCCGGCGCCTGGAGGAGGCCCACCTCAGCCAGGACGAGCGGCAGGCGGCCCTGCTGGCCCGCTTCGGTCACTTCCCGCGGGCCATGGTCCTGCACTCGCCGCACGTCGTGCGCGCCTATGTGCCCTTCCGCAGCGAGATCAATTCGCGGCGTCTCGAAGCGTTCGAGTCCATCTTCATTGAGACCCTCCTCGCCAACCGCGGCGTCGATCTGAACCTGGCCGGCGCCGACGAACTCCGCCAGGTTCCCGGGCTCGATCACCGGGCGGTCGAGGTCGAGCGCTCGACCGCGCCGTTCCGCTCCCTGGTGGATTTCCAGGCCCGTTGCGCCCTGCCCGCCGACCGGCTGCGGACCGCGGCCTGCTTCCTGCGCGTCCGCAACGGCGACGAACCGCTCGACGCCCGGCCCCTGCACCCGATCTACTACGGTCCGCTGCGCCAGGCCTTGGCCGCCGGCGGCGTCGAACTGAAGGAGATTCTCCGGGATCCGGCCAAGGTCGGCGAACTTCCCTGGGAGCCGATCCTGGAGGAACGGGGTTGGCCGGCGCGGGTCGTCGATCTGATCCGCCGTGGTCTCGCCCGTTCCCCTCGCCGCCCGCGGCGGATGCCGCCGCGGCGGCTCGGCAGCCCCCTGGAGACGCTCCAGGTCGGTGCCAGGATGAAAGGCCGGATCACCCGTGTCGTCGAGCACGGCGTTTTCGTCGACGTCGGCGCCCGGCGCGAGGGATTCGCCCACGTTTCCGAGCTGGCCGATCGCTTCGTCAAGGATCCGGCCGAGGTCGTCCAGGAGGGTCAGGAGGTCGAGGTTCGGATCCTTTCGATCGACCTCGAGCGCCAACGCTTTCGGGTCTCTTTGCGCAGCCCGGGCGAGAGGACCGAGCGCGGTCGCGGCGAGGGGCGCCGCGGCCGGCAGACCGAGGAGCCGCCGCCGCCGCACGTGCGGGTGACTCGGCCCAAGAGCCGCCGGCCGGGCGGTCGCCCGGGTCGCCGGGAGGACCCCCGCCGCGAGGAAAAGGTGGTGCTCGGCCGCGACCCGCGGGCCGAAGAACCGGAAGAGATCGACCCGACCAACCCGTTTTATCAGTTCTTCAAGGCCCGCCAGGAGCAGCAGGCCGGACCGGACGAGGAAGGCGGTCAGGGCTGACGGTCAGCGGTAGCGGCGCACCTGCGCCTCCTCCAGGCCCAGCTCAGACAGGCGCGGTCCGGCCTCGGCCAGCCAGCGCTTGCCGTCGCTGGCGTAGCCTTTGGTCGGCCGGATCCCGGGCAGGCGGGAGGCGAACCAGGCGTTCCACAGGTCCATCAGCCGTTCGCGGGTCTGCTTGGCGGCCAGCGAGGCGAGGGCGACCGGGAAGCGGCGGCCGTCGGCCCCCTCGGCGAACCGGATCTGGACCTGTTGGCGCCCGAACTCGAGGGTGTAGAGGGAGGAACTCCGCTCTTCGGCGTGGACGAGGAGCCGATCGGGCGCCAGGGCCCGCTCGAGCGCCTGCCGGTAGCTGCGGCGGGCGCCGTGCCGGTCGCACTCGATCCGAAGCGGCGCCACGCCGGCCCGTCGCAGCAGGTGGCGAAGCACTTCGGCGACGACCAGGAACAGGCCGCCGGCCTTGCCGTGCTCGGCGGTCAGGGCGTTCCACTCGGCCGCCGGAACGGCGCGGGCGCCGAAGCCGGCGACGGCGCAGCCGCCGCGCCCCAGATCCTGGTCGAGGAGGCCGGCGTCGAGTTGGGCCCGCTCGGCCGCCACCGAAGGGCAGAGCGGACCGGCGCAGCGACGCAGCCAGGGGGCGGTTCGAAGCCAGCGGCTGGACGGCGCCGGCGGCTCGCTCAGCCACGCCTCGAGACCGGCGGCTTCCGGGGCGGCGGTCAGGGCGCGGAAGGCGGCGACCGTTCGTTCCAGCCGGCGACGCCCGAGCGGGCCGCTGTGGACCCGCTTCGAGTCGTCCACCCACAGCCGTCGTTCTTGGCGCGGGCGTTCCGGCCGGCGGACGGTCGAACGGGCGCAGATCCGCCAGAGGTCGGTCTCGGGATCGGGAACGTGGAACAGGGACCAACCGACCGCGAGGGGCCCGACCAGCGGCCCGTAGCCGGCTTCGTCGATGCCGGCCAGGAACATCAGTCGGGTCGCCCGCCGCTCATGCCAGCGGGTACTTCCGGCGCAGCCGGAGGGCCAGGACCACGACGAGCGGGATCAGGGCCAGGCCGATCATCTGGGAGGTGGAGAGGAGCAGTTCCGCCCGCTCCGGCCCGACCTCGGCCGGTGACAAACCGGCCTGGAAGATGCCGCCGCGGGCGGCGTCGTCGCCGCGCACGAACTCGATCAGGAAGCGGAGGACCGCGTAGCCGATCAACAGGGTGCAGGCGACCTGGCCCGACCAGCGCCGGCGCCGCAGCAGCCAGAGGCCGAGGCCGAACAGGAACAAGGCCTTCAGCGACATGTAGAGCTGGGTGGGGTGGACGGTCTGGCCGGCCAGCTCAGGAGGAAAGAGGGAATCCGGCGGCAGCGGATCGGGCAGCCGCAGGCCCCAGGGCAGGGTGGTCGGTTCGCCGAAGTCGTCGCCGACCATCAGGCAGCCGAGGCGGCCGATGGCCTGGCCGAGGAAGCCGGCGGTCAGCCCCCAGTCGGCGGCGTGCCAGAGGTTCATTCCCAGCCGGCGCGCCTTCCAGGCGCCTAGGACGAAGGCTAGAATGAGGCCGCCGTACATCACCAGGCCGCCCTTCCAGATGGCCGGGATCTCGAGCGGTCGTTCCAGGAAGTAAGGGAGGTTGACCAGGACGAAGGCCAGGCGGCCGCCGGCGATCACCCCGATCAGCACCCACATGGCGATGTCCGGCAGCCGCTGGGGGTCCCGTTCCGGATCCTCGCCGTAGCGCCGGGCCAGCCGGGTGCCGACCGAGACTCCGACCAGGAAGCCGATGGCCACCAGCAGCCCGAACGATCCCAGGCTGAACTCCCTGCCGAACAAGCTGATGCGGAAGACGGTCGGCCACACGCCGCCATCTTAGCCCTGCCGTGAATCCCGCCCCCCCGTCGCCGGAGAACCGTCCCGCCCCGGTCAAGGTCCTGTTCGAGGGCCGTTACCGGAAACTGGTCCGGGACCTGCCCCAGACCGTCTTCTACTGCCCCCAGTGCAAGGGCCGCGGCTGCGCCCGTTGCGAGGGCTACGGCAAGCTGACTCGGGACTCGGTCCAGGAACTGATCGCCCGGGTGGCGATGCCGCGGCTGAAGGCGCGGCGCAACAAGTTCCACGGCGCCGGCCGCGAGGACCTCGACGTCCGCATGCTTGGCCGCGGTCGGCCGTTCGTCTTCGAGGCCCTCAAGTGTAAGCGGCCGATGATCGATCTCGAGGAGCTGGCGGCCGAGGTCAACCGGCGGGCGGCAGGTCGAATCGAGATCTTCGATCTGCGCTTCACCGACCGCAAGCGGGTGGCCGAGATCAAGGAGACCCGCTGTCCGAAGGAGTACGGCGCCCTGGTCGAGCTGGTCGAGGCCCGGCCGGCGGCGGCCATCGGCGCCCGCTTCGCCGAGCTGAGGGATCGGGGCCGGATCCCGATCGTCCAGGAGACGCCGGCCCGGGTCGCCCACCGGCGGGCGGTGCGCGACCGCGAGCGCTGGTTGGAGATCGTCTCGGCCGAGGCCGAGGACGGGCGCTGGCGGGTGGTGATCCGGACCGCCCACGGCACCTACGTCAAGGAGGCGATCTCCGGCGACGAAGGCCGAACCCGGCCGTCCCTGGCCGAGTTGCTCGGGGTCGGCTGCCGCTGCGTCGAGCTGGACGTGCTCGAGATCCTGCCGCCGGAGGAGGACGCCTGAGCGCCCGGCGGGGTCAGATGGCGACGCCGAGGATCGTCGCCTCGGCGGCCACCTTGCCGTCTTCCTTGATCATCTGGCCTTCCCAGCGGAAGGCGCCGCGGCGCGGATCGCTGCGGGTGAGGTTGCCGGCGATCCACAGCTTCTCGCCGGGTCCGATCGTCCGGCGGAAGCGGGCGCCCTCGATGCCGGCGAAACCGAGGAAGACCTCGGGGCCCAGGCCGGACTGGAGGTGGGCGTGGACGCAGGATGCCTGGGCCATCGCCTCGACCTGGAGCACCCCGGGGTAGAGCGGTCGGCCGGGAATGTGGCCCCGGCACCACCACTCGTCCTCGGCCAGGACGCGGCTGGCGACGATCAGGTTGGCCTCGCGGTCGTAGTGGAGGACGTTCGTCAGCTGCTGGAACTCGAAGCGTTGTGGATTGAAGCCGCCGAATCCTTCCGGGTCGAGGAAGACCCGATCGAGCGGGTAGTCGGCCGGCGAGATGAGGGGGGGCTTGGCCATGGT
>RFGR01000118.1 GCA_003696625.1 Planctomycetota bacterium | reverse complement strand
GCCGTGGCCCGGCGGTGGCGCCGGGGGACGGCGCCCTGCGCTTGCCCGGTCGGCCGCGGCTGGTGGCGCTGGCTCCGGCCGCCGGCGCCGGCGGGATCGACGTCCAGGCGCCGATCGCCCTCTGGTTCGACGAGAGCGTCAACCTGGCCACGGTCAACACGCTCTCGGTCCAGGTCCGGGTCCAAGGCGGAGCCGGCAGCATCGCCTACGGCGCCGCCGGTTTCTGCGGCGACCGCCTGGTGGTCCTGACCCCGAGCGCGCCGCTGCTCACCGACACCGTCTACGAGGTCTGGCTGACCTCCGCCCTGACCGACCTGGAAGGGGAGCGGCTGCTGCCGCCCGGCCGCAACGGCCGGGCGGGCACCTTCCGCACCGCCGCCGCCGCCGCCGGGGTGCCGCCGCGGGTGCTCGGCAGCTTCCCGCCCGACGGCGCGGTCGAGGAGCCGAACGACCACCCGGTCGTGCTCCTCTTCTCCAAGAAGATCGACTTCACCTCGGTCTCCGGCGCGGTCGACCTGCTCGCCGACGGCGCCCCGGCCGCCTACGGGGTGCCCGAGTCCCACTCCGGCGACCGGGTCGTGGTGTTCCCACACGTCGACGACGACCTCGACCTCGGCGCCGCCCTGACCCTCGACGTCGACACCACGATCACCGACACCGAGTTCACGCCCCTGCCGCTGGCCGAGCCCTGGCACGCGGCCTGGACCACCCTGGCTCTGGCCCGGCCGAGCGGCATCGACCTCGCCGCCGCTCCGGCGGTGAATCTCGGCAACCTGACCGCCTTCCCGACCGGAGTCCAGGTCGGCGGCTCGGCCCTGCCGAGCGATCGGGCCGGCCTGGAGATCTGGGAGGCCGCCGGCGCCGACCACGTCGCCGCCGAGTTGCCGGCCGTCGCCGGGCCGGGCACGATCGCCTTCACCACCGACCTCGGCGACGGCGCCGGCGGGCCGCTGCTGGCCGACGGGCCGCTGGTCGTCGGCGCCTGGCTGGAACGGGACGGGCGGCGGACGACCTTGCGGGTGGCGAGCACCTTGTTCCAGGATACGGTGCGGCCGCGCCTGGTCGAGTTCGGGCCGCCGACGGCCTCGATCCCGAGCCGCTTCAGCACCGACCTGCCCGAGCTGCGGCCTTACGGCCTCGCCTCGGAGACGATCTCGGCGGTCGAGGTCGAGGTGCCGCCGAATCCGTCCGCGACCCGGACCACCGCCCTGCCGAGCCCGGACCGGTTCTTCCTCGGCGGCGCCTTCCCGGTCGGCCAGGTCGCCGAGGGGCCGTTTCCTTTCAGCGTCCGGCTGACCGACGCCGCCGGCAACCCGATGCTCGACCCGGTCGCCGGCAGCGCCGTCTTCCGCGGGTTCGTCGGCCCCGACCCGGCCGTCGGCGGCCTGACCGTGGTCGCCTTCGATCAGCGCACCCTGCAGCCGGTCGCCGGGGCGACCGTCTTCGTCGAGGACTTCGGCGGCGCGCCGGCGAACGAGGATGCCGGCACCACCGGCTCCGGCGGCGCCGTCGTCTTCGACGACGCGGTCCTGCCCGGGGCCCGGACCGGGCCGCAGACGGTCACCATCATCCATCCGTCCTACCACGCGGTCACCGTCGCCGGGGTCGACGCCTCCTTTCTGTCGGTGCCGCTGCGCGAGAAGACGCCGCCGGTGAAGACCGTATCGCCGGCCGTGAGCGGCGTCGCCGGCGGCACCGGCCGCTTCGTCAGCCCGCTGCTGGCCGGGGCCGGCAACGTCCCCGATCCCGACGCCGCCACCGACCTGGAGCTGCCGATCGGCTTCGGCTCGATCCAGATCCTGCCGGACCGACCGGGCTGGTTCGCCGCTTTCCACGACGTGGCCGACTACGGCGGCGACCCGGTCACCGGCCGCTACTTCGACCTCTTCGCCGTTGATCCGCGGATCCTGCTCGACGCCGCCGGCGGTTCGAGCGGGTCGAGCCCGACGCCGCTGCTCGAGATGACCCCGAGTTCGCTCGCCGGCACCGTGTCGAGCGACTGGATCTACCCGCTCACCCTGGCCTTCGGCGCCGGCTTCGATCCGCCGGTCGGCCGGAGCAGCGTCGCCGCCGGCGCCCGGATTCCGGGCATGCTGGGCCTGGCCCTCACCGGCACCGGCTCGATCTCCGGCAGCCTCGCCGCGGTCGAGCTGGAGCAGGCCCTGCAGGCCCTGGCCGTGGCCGAGGGCGCCCCGGCCGGGCAGACCGTGCTCCAGTTCTGGGCCGAGGACGCCGACGGCGATCAGGCCTTGCGGCGGATCGAGGTCGCCGCCGTCGCCGCGCCGCCGCCGGCCCTGCTCACCCTGCTCGACATCGCCCTGCCACTCGGGCCGAACGGGGATCAGACCTGGCCGGCGGTGTCGTTGAGCTTCGACGACACCCTCGGCGGCAGCGGCGACTGGTACCGCCTGGTCCTGACCGACAACGACCTGACCCCGGACGAATGGGAGATCTGGCTGCCGGCGGCCGCCACCTCCGGCAGCCTCGACCTGCCGGCCCTGCGCGCCGCCCCCGGCGCCGACCCGGCCGCGCCGCCGCTGCTGACCGATCCGGGCAACGCCTGGACCCTGACCGTCGAGACCTTCGCCCTCGCCCCGGGGACCGCCGTGAACGGAATCTTCTTCCGCCAGCTGTTCCGGGACGCCTACGGCTGGACCCGTTCCACGCCCGGCGCCCCCTTCTCCGTCCTCCTGCCCTGAAGCCGATGCCGCGTCCGCTCCTTCCGTTCCTGCTCCTGCCGTTGTTCGCCGCCGCCTGCCAGCAGGCATCGTTCGGGGAGGGCGCTCCGGCGCCGCCCGAGGTTCGGGTCCTGGCCGAGCACGCTCCGGCCAACCTGGCGGTGCTGCTGCCGGTGGTCGAGGCCACCGCCACCCTGGTCCCGGTCGAAGAACTGCGGGCCGAGGCCCACCATGCTCTGATCGAGCGCGGCTTCGCCCCGCTGGCCGCCGATTACGTCGACCGCAAGGCCGGGGTCGAGGCGGTGCCGGCGGCCGCCGTCCGCCTGCCCGAGGCCGGCGTCCTGGCCCTGCGGGTGGAGCGCTGGAACGACGTCCGGGCCGAATCCCAGGGGGTCCTGAGCGCCCGCATCCTCGGCGAACTCTACGACGAGAACGGCCGCCTGGCGGCCAAGCTGGGCGTGGACCGGACGTTCCGGCTGGGTCCGGGCGAGCTGGCCGCGCTCCCGGCCGGGCAGCGGCGGTCGGCCTTGTTCGGCCGCCTCTTCGCCGAGCTGTTCGCGCCCCTGCCCTCGCCGCCGCCGCTCTAGGCCGCTATACTCTGCCGACCCCTCGCCAGGAGGACCCCTGCTCTGGGCTTGGGGCTTCGGGGGCGTTCGGCCCCATTCCGTGACGGTACCGACAGGAGGTTCCATGTCCGTCAGCAAAGAAACCAAGGCCGCCCTGGTGGCCAAGTACGCCCGTTCCGAGGGCGACACCGGTTCCGCCGAGGTCCAGATCGCGATCCTCACCGAGCGGATCCGCAACCTGACCGCCCACCTGCAGCGGAACAAGAAGGACGTCTCCACCCGCCGCGGCCTCGTCGGTCTGGTGTCCAAGCGCAACCGCATGCTGCGCTACCTGAAACGGGTGGATCCCGGCCGACACGCGGCGATCGTCGCCGATCTCGGCATCCGGGGCTGAGCCCCGGGCCGTCGCGGGCAGCGCTCGGCGCTGCCCGCGACGCCATCCGGCCGTCCCGCCGCGGGGGAACTCCGTCTCCCGGGCGCCGGCCCCAGCGGAAAGAAAGAGAGAAAGCAAGCAAACCATGACGGTTTCCAAGAACCCCAACGTCTGCTCGGTCTCACGCGAGATCGGCGGACGGACCCTGACCATCGAAACCGGCTGGGTGGCCAAGCAGGCCTCCGGCGCCGTGATGGTCAGCTACGGCGAGAGCGTCGTCTTGTCGGCGGTGGTCGACGGCGGCCCGCGCGACCTGCCCTTCTTCCCCCTGACCGTCGACTACCGCGAGAAGACCTACGCCGCCGGCCAGATCCCCGGCAACTTCTTCCGGCGCGAGGGGCGGCCGAGCACCAAGGAGGTGCTGGCCATGCGGGTCACCGACCGTTCGGTGCGGCCGATGTTTCAGGAGGGCTACCGCAACGAGGTCCAGATCATGTCCTCGGTGCTGTCCTTCGACCAGGAGAACGAGCCGGACGTGCTGTCGATGATCGGCGCCTTCGCGGCGCTGCACATCTCCGACATCCCCTTCCTCGGCCCGATGGGTGCGGTGCGCATGGGCTGGGTCGACGGGAACGTCGTCATCAACCCGCCGCACAGCCTGCTCCAAAGCGACGCCAACCGTCTCGACCTGATCCTGGCCGCCACCGACGAGGCGATCACGATGGTCGAGGCCGGCGCCCACGAGCTGCCCGAGGCCGAGGTCCTGAAGGCCCTCCGCGCCGGCCACGAGGTCTGCCGCACGATCTGCGAGATGGCCGAGGAGCTGCGCCGAAAGTGCGGCGCCCCGCCCAAGCAAGAGGTCGAGGCGCCCGAGAAGGACGAGGAAACTCCGGCCCGGGTCCTGGCCCACCTCGGCGAGGAGCGGATCCGCGCCGCCCTGCTCACCCAGGGCAAGCACGAGCGCTACGCCGCCATCGACGCCCTGGTCGAGGAAGCGGTCGCCGCCCTGGCTCCGGCCGGGGAGGACGAGGAGGCCCTCCTCGCCCAGTCCCAGGTCAAGGAGGCCGCCAAGGAGGTCTTCAACCAGGTCGAGCGGCGGATGACCCTGCAGGGCCAGCGGGTCGACGGCCGCGGCCCGAAGGACATCCGGCCGATCGCGATCGAGACCCGCTTCCTGCCTCGGGCCCACGGCTCGGCCCTGTTCACCCGGGGGGAGACGCAGGCGATCGTCGCCGCCACTCTCGGCTCGGCCGACGACGAGGCGCTGATCGACGACCTCCACCACGGCGAACACAAGGAGCGCTTCATGCTCCACTACAACTTCCCGCCGTTCTCGGTCGGCGAGGCTCGGCCGATCCGCGGCACCAGCCGGCGCGAGTACGGCCACGGCGCCCTGGCCGAGCGGGCGTTGCGGGCGGTGCTGCCGGAATACCAGGACTTCCCGTACACGATCCGGGTGGTCTCCGACATCACCGAGTCGAACGGCTCCTCGTCGATGGCCTCGGTCTGCGGCGGCTGCCTGTCCATGCTCGACGCCGGGGTACCGCTCAAGGCCTCGGTCGCCGGCATCGCCATGGGGTTGATCAAGGAGGGCGACGACTACGTGGTCCTCAGTGACATCCTCGGCTCCGAGGACCACCACGGCGACATGGACTTCAAGGTCACCGGCACCCGCGAGGGCATCACCGCCCTGCAGATGGACATCAAGGTCAAGGGCCTGTCGGACGAGATCATGGCCGAGGCGCTCGAGCAGGCCCGTCAGGGCCGGCTCTACATCCTCGACAAGATGGCCGAGGCCCTGCCCGGCCCGGCCGAGAACATCTCGCCCTACGCGCCGATCAACCTGGCGACCCGCATCCCGCCGGACAAGATCGGCTTCCTGATCGGCCCCAAGGGCGCCAACATCAAGAAGCTGCAGGAGGACTTCGGCGTCACCGTTTCGGTGCTCAACGACGACGGCGACATCCAGGTCTCCGGCTCGCCGGTCGAGCAGGTCCGGGCATGCATCGCCGCGATCGAGGAGCAGACCAAGGACGTGGAGGTCGGCACCGTCTACCGCGGCCGGGTCACCTCGGTGAAGCCCTTCGGCTGCTTCGTCGAGCTGGGCGGCGGCAAGGAGGGGATGTGCCACATCTCCGAGCTGGCCGATGGCCGGGTCCAGGAGGTCGAGGACGTCTGCAAGGTCGGCGACGAGATCGAGGTGGCGGTGGTCTCGGTGGACAGCTTCGGCAAGATCCGGGTCTCCCGTCGGGTGGCGATGCTGCCGGAGGAGGAGCGGGCGGCCGCGATCGAGGCGGCCCAGAAGCCCTCCCCGCGGCGTGGCAGCGGCGGCGAGCGCGGCGAG
>RFGR01000117.1 GCA_003696625.1 Planctomycetota bacterium | reverse complement strand
GGCCTTCGGCCCGCTGCTGGCGGCGCTGCTCGGCGCCGGGGCGGCGGTGGCCGGTCGCCGGCTGGCCGCGGCGCGGGACGGCCGCTCCGACGCCGCGCTCGGCATCCAACCGGGGGGCGCCGCCGGCTCCGGCCGCCTGCTCCACTGGGTTTCGGCCGGGCTGACCAGCTTCGCCCGCGGCTTCCACGACGCGCCCAAGATCACCGCCGTGCTGCTGGCCGTGCCGGCCCTCTCCGCCGCCACCGGCGCCGCCGGTGTGGCCCTGGCGATGGCCGCCGGCGGCTGGCTGCTCGGCCGCGGCGTCACCCGCCGGGTCTCGACCGAGCTGGCCGCCTGCCGGCCGGAGGAGGGCTGCGGCGCCAACCTCGTCACCTCGGCCCTGGTCTTGGCCGCCTCGCCGCTCGGCCTGCCGGTCTCGACCACCCACGTGAGCTGCGGCGCGGTGGCCGGCGCCGGTCTGGTGGCCGAGCGCTTCGACCGCCGCCTGTTCGGCGGCTTCGTCCTGGCCTGGCTGGTTACCCTGCCGCTCGGCGCCGGTGCCGCCGCCGCCGCCCGTCTCCTCGTCTGAGCAGCCGGCAACTCACGGAACGATGAAGAGCCTCCTGCTCCTGCTCTCGCTGCTGGCGGCGGCCGCCGCCGCGGCCCTCTGGCTGCCCCTCGACCGCCTGCCCGAGTTCGGCGCGTGGATCCGCGGCCTCGGTGTGGCCGGGGCACTGCTGATCGGCGCCCTCTACGCCGCCGCCACCGTGCTGCTGATTCCCGGTTCCCTGATCACGCTGCTGATCGGCGCCATCTACGGGCCACTGCTCGGCCTGGCGATCGTCTCGCCGGCCAGCGTCGCCGGCGCCACCCTGGCCTTCCTGCTCGGCCGCGGCGTCTTCCGCCCGGCGGTGGAGCGCAAGCTGGCCGGCCGCCGCCGCTTCGACGCCCTGCAGACGGCGATGGCGCGCGACGGCTTCAAGATCCTCACCCTGGTGCGCCTGTCGCCGGTCTTCCCGTTCACGCTGGTCAACTACGCCTTCGGCCTGACGCCGATCACCACCGGCCGCTACGTGCTCGGCTCCTTCCTCGGCATGCTGCCCGGCACCCTGATGTACGTCTGGCTCGGCTCGACCGCCGGCGACCTGGCCGAGCTGACCGCCGGCGCCCCCGACGCCGGCGCCGCCGGCACGGCGTTGAAGGCGGTCGGCCTGCTCGCCACGATTCTGGTCACGGTGCTGATCACCCGCAGCGCTCGCCGTGCCCTGGCCGAGTCGGCGCCCGAAGTGGTGGCGGAGGAGACGGCCCGATGAGCCGGCCCGAACTCCTCGCCGGCGACCCGCACGACGACGCCCTGCGCGCCGCGGTTGCTCCCCCCGACTGGGCCAACCCCCGGCCGGCCGGAAGATACGACCTGCTCGTCCTCGGCGGCGGCACCGCCGGCCTGGTCGCCGCCGCCGGCGCCGCCGGCCTCGGCGCCCGGGTGGCGCTGGTCGAGCGCAAGCTGCTCGGCGGCGACTGCCTGAACCACGGCTGCGTGCCGAGCAAGGCGCTGCTGCGGGCGGCCAAGGCGGTGGGGGAGATCCGCGCCGCCGGCCGCCTCGGCGTCGCCGCCGGCGAGCCGGCGGCCGACTTCGCCGCGGTGATGGAGCGGATGCGCCGCCGCCGCGCCGGCATCGCCGACCACGACGGCGCCGAGCGCTTCCGTTCGCTCGGGGTGGACGTCTTCCTCGGCTCCGGCCGCTTCACCGGGCCCGCCTCGGCCGAGGTCGCAACCGCCGCCGGCGAGGTCCTGTCGCTGCGCTTCAAGCGGGCGCTGATCGCCACCGGCGCCCGGCCGGCGGCGCCGCCGGTGCCGGGCCTGGCCGGGTCCGGCTACCGCACCAACCTCACCCTCTTCACCCTGACCGAGCTGCCCCGGCGGCTGGTCGTGGTCGGCGGCGGCCCGATCGGGGTTGAGATGGCCCAGGCCTTCGCCCGCTTCGGCAGCCGGGTGACGATCCTCTCCCTGGACGAGCGCCTGCTGCCGCGCGAGGACCCGGAGGCGGCCGATCTGCTCCACCGGTCGCTCGAGCGCGACGGCGTCCGGCTCGAACTCTGCGCCGCCCTGGCCGAGGTGCGGCGCGGGCCGGACGGCGTCACCGCCGTCGCCCGGCGCGGCGAGGAGATGGTCGAGGCGACCGGCGACGAACTCCTGCTGGCCGCCGGGCGGACGCCGAACACCGAGGACCTCGGCCTGGAGGCGGCGGGGGTGCGCCTGGGCCGCCGGGGGGTTGAGGTGGACGACCGTTTGCGCACGAGCAACCGCCGCATCTTCGCCGCCGGCGACGTCGCCGGGAGCTGGCAGTTCACCCACGCCGCCGACGCCATGGCCCGGATCGTGCTGCGCAACGCCTTCTTCTTCGGCCGCGGCCGGCTGAGCGCGCTGAGCATGCCCTGGTGCACCTACACGATGCCCGAGATCGCCCACACCGGCCTCTACGAGCACGAGTCGGAGCGCGCCGGCACCGAGCTGGCCTGCCTGCGGCTCGGCTTCGAGGAGATCGACCGGGCGCTCCTCGACGAGGAGAGCGAGGGCTTCGCCAAGGTGATCTACGAGCGGCGCAGCGGCCGCCTGCGCGGCGCCACCGTGGTCGCGCCGCACGCCGGCGAGCTGATCGGGGAGATGCTGCTGCCGGTGGCCCGGCGGCTGCCGGTGACCGCCCTGTCCGGGCTGATCCATCCCTACCCAACCCAGGTCTCGGTCTGGGGCCGGCTCGGCGACCTGGCGATGCGCGCCAAGCTGACGCCGCGCGCCGCCCGGGTCCTGCGCCGGATCATCCGCCTGCGCCGCTGATGCGGATCAGCGCCGTGGTGCCGGTGCTGGACGAGGAGGCTGCGGTCGCCGCCTGTGTCGCGGCGCTGCGAGCCTTGCCCGGCGAGTGGGAGGTCATCGTCGTCGACGGCGGCAGCACCGACGCGACCGTCTCGCGGGCCCGTGCCGCCGGCGCCGACCGGGTGCTGTCGGCTCCGCGCGGCCGCGGCCCCCAGCTCGCGGCCGGCGCCGCAGCCGCCCGCGGCGAGGCACTGCTCTTCCTGCACGCCGACTGCCGGCTGCCGGACGGGGCCGCGGCGGCGGTGGCCGAGACCCTGCGCGACCGCCGCTGGTCGGCGGGAGCCTTCTGGGTGCGCCACCGAGTCGGGCCCGAAGCCGGTCCGATCGCGCGGCGCCTGGTGCGGATCGCCGATCGGCGCTCCCGCCGGACCCGACTGCCCTACGGCGACCAGGCCCTCTTCACCACCGCCGAGCGCCTGGCGGCGGCCGGCGGCGTGCCGCGCCAGCCGCTGATGGAGGATCTCGAGCTTTCCCGCCGCCTGCGCCGGCTCGGCCCGATCCGGATCCTGCCGCTGGCGGTCGAGGTCTCCGGCCGGCGCTTCGCGCTGCGGCCGTGGCGCAGCTTTTTCTGCTGGAACACCTTCCCGCTCCTCTACCGCCTCGGTGTGTCGCCTGTGCGGCTCGCCCGCTGGTATGGAGACCCGCGATGATCGTTGCCTGCCTCTGCTTCGCCCTGCCCGCTCTCGCCCAGGAGGTCACGGTTCGTCACCCCGAGCCCGGCGCGGTCGCCGATCCGGTCGCCGCGATCCGCGCCGCCTTCACCGGCCGCTTCCTTGGCGTGGAGCGGAAGGACGGTCGGGAGGGGACGGGGCACATCGTCGCTCGGGAGCTGCCCGGCGGCTTCATCGGCCGCGACTACTGGTCCGAAGGCCGCGGCCGGCGGCTCTATGCCGGGCACGACGTCCTCTGGCTGGGTCCCGGCGGCGAGGCGCGGCACTGGTGGTTCGGAAGCCGCGGCGACTACGCCGAGGCCGCGGGGAGCTGGACCCCGCAGCAATTGGTCCTGACCGTGCGGGACGACGAAGGTGATCCCCTGCGCCGCTACACCTACCGGCTTGCGCCGTCGGCTGGTGTGGCCCTCGCCTTCCGGAACGACCACGCCGGGCGCCGCGGCTGGGAGGAGTTCATGAGCGCGGAGTGGCACCGGGCCGAGGTCTCCCTGCCGCCGGACTTTCTTCCCCGGCCCGAGCAGGAGAAGGCCGGCTGGCGGCGCGATCTCATCGGCTCCGGCGGGAAGTCCTCGGATCGAATCGCCGGCCGCCGGCTCTTCGGGGAGTGGCTGGTCCTCGACGGCGGCGGCCGGCACGCCGTCCTGTCCGAGGGTTGGCTCGGGCGGCTGCGACTCTGGACCTGGTCGGGGGAAGGCGCCGGCGAGTGGGAGGGAGAGCGGGAGGGTCGGCTGCTGCGGTTCCGGCCCGTCGGCGCCGACTCGGGCGGGAACGCCGGCTGGAGGCTTCGGGTCGAGCCGGGAGAAGACGGGATGGGGTGCCGGTGGCGGGAACCCGACCCGAGGGATGGGATCCATGGGCCGAACAGGTGAAGGAATTCGACCGAGTGGCCAAGGACTTCGGCGGGAATGCGGGAACCCGGTCGGGAGTCGGCCCGTCCCGGAGGAGGGAACGACCCTCTCGCCCCGCATCGGGAACGCAGGACCTCCCTTCGGGGGCACGGCCTGCCGACCATCCCCTTTCTCGGTGCGGGGCGTTTCCCCTCCGTCGGAAGGGAGACCTCGGTCGGACGGCACCTCCCCCGTGTCAAGACGTGATCGAGCCCCCACGGTTACGCCACGACTCGAATCAGGGTCCAGGGGAACGGACCGGATTCCCGGCTGGTAGATTGAGCCCCATGTCCGGCCTTCCCATCTCCCGCCGTGGTTTCCTCGGCGCCGCCGGCGCCGCCGCCCTGACCACCGCCGTCCCGGCCCGGCACGAAGTCCACCCCCGCTTCCCCTCCCCTGACCAGCCGATCGCGATCTCCTCCCTGAACGGCCTCCGCACCGTCGCCAAAGCCTGCGAACTGGCCGCCCAGGGCGTCCGGCCGGTCACCGCCGCGATCCAGGGCGTGGCCATCGTCGAAGCCGATCCCAACGACATCTCGGTCGGCTACGGCGGCCTGCCGAACGAGGAGGGGGTGGTCCAGCTCGACGCGGCCTGCATGGACGGTCCGCGCCACAACGCCGGCGCGGTCGCCTGCATCGAGCGGGTCATGCACCCGGCCCAGGTCGCTGAGTTGGTCATGGATCGGACCGACCACGTCCTCCTGGTCGGCGAGGGGGCGACCCGCTTCGCCCACGACCACGGCTTCCCGGACCAAGACCTGCTCACCCCCCGCGCCCGCGAGATTTGGTTGCGCTGGCGGGCCTCGCGCAGCCGCGACGACGACTGGCTGTCGCCTCTGGGTGAGGAAACCACCAACGCCGACTTCGAGCGCCTCTACGGCACGATCCACTGCTCGGTCCTGAACTCGGATGGCGACCTCGGCTGCTGCACGACCACCAGCGGTCTTTCCTTCAAAATCCCGGGCCGGGTGGGTGATTCTCCGCTGATCGGCTGCGGCCTCTACTGCGACAACGAGGTCGGCAGCGCCGGCGCCACCGGCCGCGGTGAGGCGGCGATCCTCTCCGGCGGCTCTTGGTTGGTGGTCGAGCGGATGCGGGCCGGCGACACCCCGGAGGAAGCCTGCCTCTACGTCCTCCGCCGGGTCGCCGACCAGGTCCAGCGCCAGCAGGCCTGGCAGCCCGGCCTTTGGAACGAGGAGAAGAAGCGGCCGGCCTTCAACCTCAGTTTCTACGCCCTGCGCAAGGACGGCCTCTACGGCAGCGCCCGGATGCTCGGCCTCCCCGGCAAGCCGACCTTCACCGTCTGTGACGCAGCCGGGGCGCGCGAGGAGGCCGGCGCGATCGCCTTCCCCGATTGAACCTTGGCAGCGCTCCTCCTGGCCCTCAGCCTGGCGGCCGCGGCCCAGGAGCCCGCGGCCGAGACCGTCCTCTGGTACCGCCGGCCGGCTGCAGCCTGGACCGAGGCGCTGCCGGTCGGAAACGGCCGCCTCGGGGCCATGGTGTTCGGCGGCGTCGACCACGAACGGATCCAGCTCAACGAGGACTCGGTTTGGGCCGGCTCGCCGCAGGACCGCGAGGCCGACGGCGGCCCGGCCGACCTGGCCCGGGCACGGGAGCTGTTCTTCGCCGGCCGGCCGCGCGAGGGTCAGCGCCTGATGCAGGAGAGGTTCATGAGCGAGCGGTGGGTCCGCAGCTACCAGACCCTGGGCGATCTCCTGCTCGACCAGGACCTGCCGGGAGAGGTCGAGGACTACCGGCGCCGGCTCGACCTGCGCAGCGGCGTCGTCTCCTGCGACTGGCGCGCCGGCGGTGTCGCATTCACCCGCGAGGTTTGGGCCTCGGTCCCGGACCAGGTCGTCGCCGTTCGGCTGCGGGCCGACCATCCCGGTGCGATCGACTTGGTCGTTTCCCTCGGCCGGCCGGAACTGCCCGAGGGAGGAATCGCTGCCGACGCCGAAACCGGCCGCATCACGATGACCGGCCGGGCGGTGAATCCCGGTCACCCCGGAGTCCGCTTCGCCGCCGTCCTCGGCCTGCACGCCGCCGGCGGCCGCGTCCGCTCCCTCGCCGGCCGCGGCGACGCCCTCCGGGTCGAGGGCGCCGACGAACTCCTGCTCCTGCTCGCGGCCCGTACCGATTACGCCGGCGAGCCGGACCCGGCGGCCCGGGCGGCGGCCGAACTCGAACTCGCCTTCTGGAACAAGGACGGCGACACCCTGCGCGCCCGGGCGGTTGCCGCCCAGCAGGAACCGTTCGATCGCTGCCGGCTCGAACTGCCGGCCGGCGAAGCCGCCGACCTGCCGACCGACGAGCGGCTGGCTGCCTTTGCCGCTGGCGGTGAGGACCCCGGCCTGGCCGCCCTCTATTTCCACTTCGGCCGCTACCTGCTGATCGCCTGCTCCCGGCCCGGCACTCTGCCGGCCAACCTCCAGGGACTGTGGAACGAACACGTCGCCGCGCCCTGGAACGCCGACTATCACCTCAACATCAACCTGCAGATGAATTACTGGCCGGCTGAGGTGACCAACCTGTCGGAGTTCCATCTGCCCTTCTTCACCCTGCTCGACGGCATCCGCCGGCGCGGCCGGCTCACCGCCGACCGGCTCTACGGCGCCCCCGGCTGGGTGGCCCACCACACCACCGACGCCTGGTGGTTCACGGTGCCGATCGGCCGGACGGTCTGGGGCATGTGGCCGACCGGCGGCGCTTGGTGCACCCGCCAGGCCTGGGAACACTTCTTGTTCACCGGCGACGAGGCGTTCCTGCGCGACCGCGCCTGGCCGGCGCTGCGCGGCGCCGCCGAGTTCTTCCTGGCTTGGCTGGTCGAGGATCCCGAGACCGGCGAACTCGTCAGCGGCCCGTCGACCAGCCCCGAGAACAGCTACCTAACCGAAGACGGCGCCCGCCTCGACCTGTCGATGGGGCCCGCGATGGACCAGGAAATCATCTGGGACCTGTTCACCAACTTGCTCGAGGCGGCGGAGGTCCTGGGCGAGACCGACGACGAGGTCGTACGCGCCGCCCGGCAGGCGCGGGAGCGGCTGCGCGGCCCGCAGATCGGCCCGGACGGCCGCCTGCTGGAATGGGACCGGCCCTACCGGGAGGCGGAGCCCGGCCACCGCCACATGTCCCATCTGTTCGCACTTCACCCCGGCCGCCAGATCACCCCGCAGGGCACGCCGGAACTCGCCGCCGCCGCCCGCCGCTCGCTCGAACATCGGCTCGAACACGGCGGCGGCCACACGGGTTGGTCGCGGGCCTGGATCGCCAACTTATTGGCCCGGCTCGGGGACGGCGCCGGCGTCGGCCGGCACCTGCGGGCGCTGTTGACCTCCTCGACCCTGCCGAACCTGTTCGACAACCACCCGCCGTTCCAGATCGATGGGAACTTCGGCGGCACCGCGGCCATCGCCGAGGCTCTGGTCCAGAGCCACGAGCGCGTCGCCGGCCCCGGTCAGGAGCCGGGCCACCGAATCCGGATCCTGCCGGCGCTGCCGCCGGAGTGGCCCCGAGGGCGGGTGCGGGGTCTCCGCGCCCGCGGCGGCGCGGAACTCGAGATCGCCTGGCGGGAAGGGCGGCCCTACGAAGTCACGGTGGACTGGCCGGCGCGCGAGCCGCTCCGCCTGGCCTTCCCGGAGGGGGTCCGGATCGAACGGGTCGTCGATGCCTCCGGCAACGAGTGGGACGAGTTCGCGGACGGCGGCCGCTTCGAGCTGCCGACCGCCGCCGGAGCCCATCGCCTGCGGCTGCTGCTGGCGCCGACGCCGGCGCCGCCGGAGCGATGATCAGCCGCCGCCGCCTGCTCGCCGGCGGCGCCGCCGCGGCTTCCTTTC
>RFGR01000116.1 GCA_003696625.1 Planctomycetota bacterium | reverse complement strand
CTACCTACCTACCTGGATCTTCCTCGGCCTGACCGCCCTCGGCCTCGCGACCGCTGAGCTTCCGGCCCAGCAGCTCCAGACGGTCTACGTGGACGGCATCAACGGAGTCCCCAACCCCGGCCCCGGGCAGGCCTACGACTCCATCTCCCATGCCCTCGCCATCGTCACCTCCGGCATGCGGGTCGTCGTCCTGCCGATGTACTGTCCGTCCGATGGGCACGTCGTCGGCTACTCCGAGGACAATACCGGCGAGATCTTCCCGCTCCGCATCCCCGCCGGGGTCACGGTGGAGGGCTCGATCGCCCAGGACGTGGTGGTCTGGACCGACCAGCCCGGAACCTCGGCCTTGTTCCAGATCGAGGCCGCCGCCGATCCCGAAGCCGGGCGCACGCTGCGGCGGATCGTCCTAGCCGGTGCCGACGTGGGCGCCCTGATCCTGGTTCCGGCCGGAACGAAGACCAGCGGTGTCTTCGAGGAGGTCTACTTCGACCGCAACGTCTGCGGCTTGCGGGCGGATGTGCAGGGCACCCTCGAGCCCCTCACGCTGGACTCCTGCCGGATCATCGATCGTTCGATCGACTTCGAGCCGGGTTGCTCCTTTTCGCCGCCACTCCTCTCGCTCCAGGACATCGGCGTCGATCGGAAGGCCACGGAGGACATCGGCGCGACCGGTCAGAAACGAGGTCGGATCACCGCCACGCTGACCGGCCTGAGCGACAACGGTGACTTCGTCGGCGTCGAGAACTCCCCCAACTCCACCCTGGTCCAGGTCTACGTCCGCGGCCACGCCAGGCAGCTCGACTTGGCTGACCATCGGATTCCCGGAGTGGTGTTGGACCTGAATGGCTGCGTCCTGCAGCGGAAGGCCGGGCCGACGGAGGTCGATTTTGGCCCCGGGTTGTTGGGAGTCCTTTCCTACGAGCAGATCCGGAACTCCTTCGATCCTGCCCAGGTTCTTTTCCGTGGCGGGCGGGCCAAGTGGCCTTCCTACCTCGGCGATCCCGTGGACTCGATCAATGCGCTGTGGTTCACAGTGGCCCCAGCCCCATTCCAGGGGCCGGTGGATTGGTCTTCTTCCAGCCCGGACCAATTCTTCCTCTCGCTCCCAAATCCCTCCCAGGCCTACACGGATTTCGGGGAGTCACCTGACTACCTCCTGCCCCTGGTCCTTCCTGAGTCATCCCTTGACTTTCTCAGGAATCCGAGGCCGGTCGTCTCGACCGGAGACCGGGACAAGGGGTTCCAGACCGCGCAATAGCGATGGAGTGCCTCTCCCAAATCGCCCTTCCGCTCCTTGCCCCTCTCTGATCGGCACCTGCCCTTCTGGCGCAGGCCCCGGTTGACTGGACGGTCAGGGATGTTGCCACGCCGATCCTCCTCCCCTCCGGAGAGTTCCAGGGTCTCATCCATATCCTGCCCCAGGGAGACTGGACTGGAGACGATGTCTTGGATGCCTTGGCCCTTCATGGGCGGTGGAACCCTGCGACCGGCAGCCTGTTGGGAGAGCGACTGAATCTCCTTCGCGGCGGCACCCTGGCGGAGGGAAAAGGGAAATGGTTTGACCCAATCCTTTACTCCGCCGGCTCAGGCGCGACGGGTGCCGTCTTGCTCGGCCCGGAGAGCAACCCGCTCGTTCTCTTGATGAATGCGCGAACGGGTGAGGGTGTCTTCTTTGA
The DNA here is from genome assembly GCA_003696625.1 of Planctomycetota bacterium. GTDB lineage: Bacteria > Planctomycetota > UBA1135 > UBA1135 > UBA1135 > J029. The sequence goes on along the minus strand of RFGR01000116.1, from coordinate 13,595 downwards.
TCTCCGGACAGGCCGGGAGGTCGAGCGGGTGATGTTCTACCCTGGTCCGCCTGGTTACCCACCGACTTGTTCCCTCGGTAACTCCATTCCGGTCGGAGACGTCGATGGAGACGGCTATCGGGATTTCTTCTTCTCCGGCCCATCCACCCCTGCCTACTATGTCGAGTGCATGGTATCGGGGAGGGACCGCCAGCCATTCTGGATCCGATACGAGCCGAACGACGTCTGGGGTGGCTACCCGACCTATCCTTTGTCGGACGATTCCCTGCATGATCAGGATGGAGATGGCTACCTCGATCTGGTCATCGACGTGGTCCGGGACGACCTCTCGTTCGACGTGGTCTGCAGGTCGGGAAGGGATGGCAGCGACATCTGGATCTTCCGGGAATTCCCCGACCCGAACTGGGAAAAACACGCACTCTCCTTTCCCGATCTCACCGGTGATGGAGGGTGGGACGTCGTGACCTATCGGGATCTTTACTCCATCGACCAGGATCCGGGAGTGCTGGCGCTGCTTGACGGGAGGACCGGGCGCCCGGTTTGGCAGGTATGTTTGGCTCACTCCGATCCCTATTTCTCTCTTCCTTGGCAGGCGCGGAAGGCTCATTTCGGCGACCCGGTGGCTGTGGGAGATGTGGATGCCGATGGTCTTACCGATCTCGGGCTAGTGGCCACCGAGCATCCGTCCATGAGCTCTCCGACCTATCTCAGGATCGATCTATTCAGCGGAGCCGACGGTCACTACCTTGGAGTAAGCGATCTGCCGGAGGATCTCGGCCCTTGGTGGCCGGACGATGATGGAGTGCGAATCGGCTCTCCACAATCCTTTTTGTACCTCGGCGACATCGACGGCGACGGCTGGCAGGAGCTGGGCAAGCAGGTGAAGGCCAAGACCCTGAGCGCCCAGCTCGGCCTGGTCTATCCGGTCTACCACTACGTGATCTTCGGCGTGCGTTCGCTGTCCGGCCCGGCGACGGCCCGGCTCGGCAGCCGGGTGGACTTCGCGCTGCACGTGCCGGCCCTGGCCGGCCGGCGGATGCGGCTTCTGGCCTCGACCGAGTTCCGGCCGTTGGGCGGACTGGAGGCGGGCGGAGTCCGTCTCTACCTGGGACCGAGCGCCACCCTGGTCGCCACCCGCCGGGATCCCCGGCTCACGGTGCTGCTGGACGCCCACGGCCAGGGCAGCCTGACCGGGTACCTGCCGCAGCGGCCGGTCCTGCTCGGCCGCTCGCTCTACTCGATCGCGGTCGGGACGACGGCCCAGGGCAGGGTGGTGAAGAGTTCCCTGCTCGAGACCGAGGTCGTGCCGTGACGCCCTATCAGAAGCGGTAACCGAACACCAGCGACAGGGACCAGGCGCCGGTGCCGCGGCTCGGGCCGCCGAGGTCGGCGCGGCCGGCGCCGGTCCAGCGCAGGTCGAGGCCGATGTGCTCGCCGGGGCGGAAGTCGGCCAGGAGGCCGGCCCGCAGGTAGCCGCCGAAGGTCGCGTCCTGGTCGGTGGCGACGGCGCCGGCGGCGCGGCGGTCGGCCTGCATCCAGAGCAGGGCCGCGCCGGCGCCGGCGTAGGGGCGCAGGCCGGGGACCGGCGCCGGCAGGAGCAGGAGCGGTCCCAGCCCGAGGTCGACGAAGTGGCTGTCCAGGTTCTCGCGGCTGCCGCCGACCAGGCGGCGGGAGCGGTCGGCGGCGTAGGCGAGGAAGAAGTCCCAGCGCCAGGGCGAGTCGGGCGGGCCGGCGGCGTACTCGAGCGCCGCCTGCGGCAGGTCGTCGTTCGGCGCCCAGCCGGCGAAGTCGTCCTGGCGGCGCAGCCCGATCCAGGCGTTGACGATCTCGCCGCCGTCGCCGACGTCGGCCGGCGGCGCGGCGCAGGCGGCGGCGACCAGGAGCAGGACGGCGACGGGCTTCATCGTTCCGGACCGTCGGCCGGCGGCTCAGCCTTCCCGCCGGCGACGCCGTTCCGCGAGCAGGGCGGCGATCAGGCGCTCGCGCTGCTCGAACAGGCGATAGCCGTCCGGCGGCCGAAGGTAGCCAGCGGCTGCGGGCTCCGCCGCCAGCACAGCCTCGCGCCCCTCGGCCTCGGCCCGGGCCGCGAGCCGCGCCCGCTTCTCCAGCAGGGCCTTGACCAGCAGCGGCATGACCACCGAGTAGTCGCAGTGGAAGCTCACAGTGGTCGAACGGTAGTGCTCCTTGTCGACCTTGCCCCAGGTCACGGCCTCGGCCGGCGGGCAGCTCGAGAGCGAGCCGTCGGTGACCGGGGCGGTGGTGATCTGGATGTCGTAGAGGTAACCGGTGATGTCGGGGAAGCCGAGCACCTGGCCCAGCGCCGGCTCCGGCTGGAGGTTGAAGTTCTTCGGCACGCCGCCGCCGAGGATCAGGGTGCCGAGGGCCCGGGTTGGGGATTCCCGCAGGCCCCACCAGTGATAGGCGCAGGACTCGAAGACCTCTTCGTGCAGGTCGAGCTCGAGCGCGTGCGGGGCGCCGCTGCTGCGGGCGTCGGCCCACAGCGCCACCGAGTTGAGGAAGACCGAGCCGTCGGCCGGGGCGCCGACGAAGACCGGGATCGCCTTGCGCCGGCAGAGCGCGAGGAGCCCTTCTTGGGCGCCGCGGGCGGCCTCGAGTTCGGCCGCGGCGGCGCCGAGACGGTGACGGAAGACCGGGCCGCTCATCCGCTGTTGGAACTCGGGCCGGCGCAGGATCTCTTGCAGGGCGGCGTCGGTGTCGAGAAGGACTTCCTCCGGGAAGCCGATGTCGGTGATCCGGATCACCGCGTCGTCGCGCAGGCGGGCGTCGTCGCCGTGGATCGGCACCTCGCGGAAGTCGCTCTCGCGGACGCTGGCGAGCGCCCGGTGCAGGTCGTGGTAGCAGATCGCGTCGGTGACCGAGATCCAGGCGAACCAGCCGGTGTCGAGCAGCGGGTTGAGCCAAGCGTAGTGCTGGCCGGAGGCGGTGACCGGACCGGCGACCGCCAGGGTCATCGGCACGCCGCGGCCGATCGCCTCGTCGAGCAGCTCCCAGACCCGCCGCAGGTAGCCGCCGCCGAAGGAGGGCAGGCTGCCGGAGAAGAGTTCCTCCAGGCTGCCGGCCTGGTCGACCGGGCGGTGAACGAGCGGGCGCCCGATTGCGGGGGCGGGCGCCGATCGCTGGTCCTGGCGGGTGGGGGACATGGCCGGATTCTAGCCCGGCACGGTCCTCGTCCCGCTCAGCCGCCGTAGTGCTCCGCCATCTCGAGCAGGGCCAGATGGGCCGCGCCCTGGTCCAGCTCCACCCCCGGCGGCGGTTCCCGCGCCACCTCGGGGTCGAAGAAGACCTGGGCGTGTTCGAGTTCGAGTTCGTGGACCGCGATCAGGACCCCCCACAGGTCGCTCAGCTCGAACTCGGCCTCGCGGGCGTAGACCAGGCCGCGGACGACACTGTTCTCGAGTTCGATCTCGGCCGCCGGCGCCAGCACGCCGAGGTGATTTCCGCCCGGGACGCCGAAGACACAGTTGCAGGCGGTGATCTCCTGCTTGAAGCCGATCCGGGCCGCGGGCCGGCGCAGGTCGGTGTCCCACGGCGCGTAGACGACCAGACCGGCGTTGAAGTGGCAGTTGTCCAGGTGGACGTCGGCGTGTTCCACGCCCTGATGGCCGGTGGAGTGAGCCGGCGGCGGCTGGGTGAGGACGAGGACGACCGTGTCGTCGTAGATCTGGTTGCGCAGCTCGTAGACGTCGGTCAGGACCTGCACCCCGGGCTGCGGGTCGAGCCAGCCCTCGAGCCGCCAGGGCGGCATCTTCACCGGCTCCTCGGTCACCTGCTCCTCGGTATCGCCGCCGAGGTAGACCGTGTCGGTGAACTTCCACAGCGTTCCGTGCACGTCGGTCCAGCGGAAGGAATACTCCAGGCCCTCGCCCGGTTCCGGCGCTCGGCCGTCGCCGCCCCACCAGCCGCCGCCGTCGGCTTCGTTGTGCCAGTCCCGGACCGCGCCGAGGCGGTCCGGCAGGAGGACGTCGCCGTCGACCTGGCTGAACGCGAACTCGGCCTGTTCGCCGAGGAAGACGACGGCCTTGTCGCCGTTCGAGGCGCCGCCCGGATCGGCGTCCACCTCCAGCCGGTAGCGGGCCAGGCCCGGCGCGGCACGGCCGTCGATCTGGACGACCAGGCTCTCGGCCGGCCCCTGGGCGGCGACGACGAAGCTGCGGCCGTCGGGCAGGGCGACGGCCGCGCCGTCGGTGCCGCGCCACCGGTGGTCCAGACGCAGCCGACGCAGGGCGTATTCCCAGCCGGACTCGGCCGCCAGCTCGGCGCCCAGGGCGCTGCGCTGGTCCCGCCCCTGTTGCAACTGCAGCCGGGCGCCGGCGGCGAAGCTGGCCGCCAGGCCGGCGACCAGGCCGCTCAACAGCAGGACCAGGACGAAGACGGAGCCGCGCCGCCGGCGGCCGCCGTCCCGGCTTCTCCTCCTTCTCATCATCGGTCTCCTCCCCCGGCCTCGGCCCGGCGGTTCAGTCGTCGTAGCGTTCCTTCATCTCCAGCAGGGCGACGCCCTGGCCGCCGGTGTCGAGCTGCACCCCGGGCGGCGGGTTCTGGGCCACGTCGGCGTCGTAGAACACCTGGCCGTGCTCGACCTCGACCTCGTGGATCCCGATCAGGACGCCCCACAGGTTGGTGTTCTCGATCTCGATCTCGTGGCCGTAGGCCAGGCCGCGGACGATGCAGTTCTCCAGCTCGACCTCCGCCGCCGGCGCCAGCACTCCGAGGTGGTTGCCGCCGGGGAGGCCGAAGTGGCAGTTCTCGGCCTCGATCTCGATCTCGTAACCGAGGGACTCCTTGGGATCGCGGACGTCGGTGTCCCAGGGCGCGTAAACGACCAAGCCGGCGTCGAAGTGGCAGTTCTTCAGGTGGATGTCGTCCTTGCTTTCGTGGCCGTCCTTGTGCTTCTCCGGCGCGTGGGTGAAGACGAGCACCACCGTGTCGCTGAAGTGCTGGTTGCTCAGGCCGCTGATGTCGGTCAGCACCGTCACCCCCGGCTGCGGCGTCAGCCAGCCCTCGAGGTACCAGGGCGGCATCTTCACCGGCTCCTCGGTGACCCGCTCGTCGGTACCGTGGCCGATGTAGGTCGTGTCGGTGAACTTCCACAGGGTCTCGTGCACCTGGGCGAACTCGAACTCGTACTCGAAGCCCTCCTCGTGCTCGGGTTCGCGCCCGTCGCCGCCCCACCAGCCGCTGCCGTCGGCGTTGTTGTGCCAGTCCTTGACGCTGCCGAACTCGTCGGCCAGGAGCACGCTGCCGAAGACCTGGCAGTGCTCGAACTCGGCTTCCTCGCCGAGGGCGATGACCGCCTTGTTGCCGGTCGAGCTGCCGCCCGGATCGGCGCTGACCCGCAGCTCGTAGCGGGCCAGGCCGGCGCCGTCGGCGCCGTCGACGGTGACGGTCTTCTCCTCGCCGGCGCCGGCGGCCGAGACCTGGAAACTGCCGCCGCCCGGCAAGGTGACGCCGTCCGGGCCGGTGCCGTTCCAGTCGCTGTCCAGGGTCAGCCGGCGCAGGGCGTACTCGAAGCCGGACTCCGCCGCCAGCTCCGCCTTCAGGCCGGTGCCGGTGTCGCGGCCCTCCTTGAGCTGGAGGCGGACGCTGGTTCCGAAGCTGGTCGCGAGACCGGCCACCAATCCGCTCAGGAGCAGGACCAGGATGAAGACCGAGCCGCGGCGTCGGTCCCCGGGCGTGGTGCGAGGAGACCCTCTCATGCCCCCTCAGCGGCCGCCGCTCGGCCGGCAACAGCCCGAACCGGCAGAAAATCAGCTGTTGACCCGGATCCAGGTCGTGCCGGCCAGCGGCAGCAGTTGGCCCTGCTCCTGGCGGACGCTCCAGTCGCAGCGGATGCGGGCGATCACCGGCCCGGCGCCGTGGTCCTCGACCAGGGTGCTGAGGTCGAAGGCGGCCAGGCCCTCGAGGACGGTGTCCGGGCTGCGCACCCCGTCCGAGATCCGCAGCACCTCGGTCTGCGGGTCCCAGGTGTAGATCAGGGTGTCCGGATCGAGGGAGTTGACCGCGTCGATGGTGATCGTCCAGCCGCTGGCGGCGTCGCCGGCCACGCTCAAGGCGGCGGCGTAGCGGCAGTCCTTGAGCAGGCGGTCGAGCGCCCGGCGGGCGCTGATCGAGACCTGGATGCGCTGATCGCCGCTCTCGGCGACCTGGAAGCTCTCGCCGGTCGTGACCAGGGCGCCGAACATCAGCGCCATGACCAGGGCGGCGACGATCATCAGCTCGACCAAGGTGAAACCGGCCGCGGTGTTCGTTCTCCTCATCCTTGCTCCTCCGCGGTCAGGGTGCCGCTGAGCGGGTCGAGGGTGACGAGCCAGCTCGTCCCGCCCTTGTTCAGGGTCACCGCCGCCGCCTCCGGGCTGCGGCCGTTGGGCTGGAAGGTGAAGAGCGAAGCCACCCCCGGGACGGCGGCGAAGCTCACGCCCTGTTCGAGGGTGCGCCAGCCGTTGGCGCCGCTGCCCGGGCCCGGGATCGGGGTGCCGTCGGCCTGCTCGGCCCGCCAGCGGCCGCTGACCGTGTCCACCACCAGGCGCGTCTCCTCCCAGCCGGTGCGGGCCAGGGAACGGGTCCGGACGCAGTCCGAGAAAAAGCGGCGGACCTCGATCGAGCAGTCGTCGGTCGGTTGCAAGGCCGGGACGGCGATCGCCGACAGGATCGCGATCACCGCCATGACCACCAACAGCTCGGCCAGGGTGAAGCCGCCGGCGCGGCCGCGGCTCAGTGCTCGGTCGCCAGCCATTGTCCCTCCATGATCATCCGGCCCTGCCACCAGCACTGGGCGGTGATCAGGCGGCTGCCCGATTCGCCCGGCTGGACCAGGACCAGCGGGTCCTCGTCGTCCACCGCCTGGACGGCGACGGTCAGGGAGAAGCCGTCGGCCCCAGGCAGCGGATCGCCGTCGCCGAGGATCGGGTCCAGGGTCTGGCCGTCGAGCTGGTCGAGCTGGTCGAGCGGCATCCGGTAGGTGTACTCGCGCAGCTCGCGCACCGCCGCCGCCGCCACCGCCGAGGACTCGGTGCCGCCCAGCGAGCGCAGGCCGGTGCGCATCGAGGTCAGAGCCGATAGCCAGACCAGGGTGATCAGGAACATGGAGATGGCGAACTCCATCAGGGTGAAGCCGCCCGCTCCTCGGCGTCGTCTCCGAATGCTCATCCCACGAACTTGGCCATTTGCAGGATCGGTGTCATCAGCGACACGACGATGAAGCCGACGACCGCCCCGGCCAGTGCGACCGTGGCCGGTCCGAGCAGACCGGTGAAGACCTCGAGCGCGGCCTGGGTCTCGCGGTCGAGGAAGGCGGAGGCGGTGCGCAGACTGCTGTCCAGCGCCCCGCTCGACTCGCCGGCGACCACCATCTGGACCAGGGCCGGCGGCAGGTCGGCCCCCTCCATGGCCTGGTGGAGGGGCCGGCCGTCGCGGACGGTGGCGGCCGCCCGGCGCCAGAACTCCTGGAGCCTGGGCAGGGCCGAGACTTCGGCCGCGTGCTCGAGGCCGGTCAGGATCGGCACCCCCGACTCCAGGGTCAGGGCCAGGGTCGTGACCGAGCGGGAGACGTAGGCCTTGCGGATTAGGGTGCCGAGGATCGGCGCCCGGCTCGCCAGCTCGAAGACCGCGCCGCGGGCCTTGCGGCTGCGCAGTAGGACGACCAGCGCGACCAGCAGGCCGGCGCCGGCCGCCGCCGCCAGCCACGGCGACTCGCGCAGGAAGGCGCTCGCGGCCAGGACCAGCCGGGTCGTCGCCGGCAGTTGGTCCGGCCGCGACATCAGCATCTCCTCGAACTTCGGCACCAGCAGGACGAGGATGCCGATGGTCATGACCGTGGTCATGAAGAGGAGGAAACCGGGGTAGGCCAGAGCGCCCTTGATCTTGCCGCTGAGCTTGATCTGTTTGTCGAGCAGCTCGGCGCTGCGGCCGAGGCTTTCGTCGAGGGCGCCGGCCCGCTCGCCGGCGGCGAGCAGGTGGACCGCGTACTTCGGGAAGCAGCGCGGCAGGCAGTCGAGGGCGTGGGACAGGTCGTGACCGGATTCGACCACGACCGCGATCCGTTCGATCGCCCGCGCCGCGGCCGGGCTGGTCGCGTGCTGGCGCAGGGTGTGCAGCGCCGCCAGCAGCGGCACGCCGGCCGCCAGCATCGCCCGCAACTGGACCAGGAAGTGCAGCGTTTCCTTGGGCTTGATCTTGAGCCGCCGTTCGGCGAACTCCGGCGTCACCGGGGTCGGCCTGGCGCCGCCGCCGGCGGCGGCCGGCCGGGCGACGCCGCCGCCGGCGGCGTCGCGAACCCGGTGGGCGACGGCGCCACCCCTCATGCCTCGCCTCCGGCCCGCAGGGCCTCCTCGAGGGTGGTCAGGCCGGCGTCGACCCGGGCCAAGGCGTCGCCGAGGAGGCTGCGCATACCGCGCTCCAGGGCCAGCTTGCGCAGCTGCTCGGTGCTCGGGTTGGCGGCGACCAGGTCGCGCAGTTCGGGGTCGCAGCGCATGACTTCGTAGACGCCGAGGCGGCCGCTGTAGCCGCTGCCGCGGCAGCTCTGGCAGCCGGCGGCGGCGAAGTGGGGGCCGTCGCCGAGGCCGAAGGGGCGATAGCGCTGGCGCGCCGCCTCCGGCAGTTCGACCTGTCGCTTGCAGGAGTCGCACAAGCGCCGGACCAGTCGTTGGGCGACGACGCTGCGCAGGGTGGCCGAGACCAGGAACGGCTCGACCCCCATCTGGATCAGGCGGGTGGCGGCGCCCGGGGCGTCGTTCGTGTGCAGGGTGGCGAGGACGAGGTGGCCGGTCAGGGCCGCCTCGACCGCGATGGTCGCGGTTTCCTTGTCGCGGATCTCGCCGATCATGATCACGTCCGGGTCCTGGCGCAGGAGCGAGCGCAGGCAGAGCGCGAAGTCGAGCCCCGCCTTGAAGTTGACCTGGGTCTGGTTCACCCCCTCAACGGCTCGTTCGACCGGGTTCTCCACCGTCGAGACGTTGATTTCCGGGGTGACGATCTCGTCCAGCACGCTGTACAGGGTGGTCGTCTTGCCCGAGCCGGTCGGTCCGGTGACCAAGACCAGCCCGTGCGGCGAGCGGATCGCCTCCCGCATCCATTCGAGGTTGCGGCCGGCGAGGCCGAGGTCTTCGAGACTCACCTTGTGCTGGCGCCGGTCGAGGATCCGCAGCACGGTCTTCTCGCCGTGCACCGTCGGCAGGGTGTTGATCCGCAGGTCGACGTCGCGCGACCCGTGGCGGAAGCGGTGGCGGCCGTCCTGCGGCAGGCGCTTCTCGGAGATGTCGCAGCCGGCCAGGACCTTGATCCGGGCGGTCAGCTCGCGGCATTCTTCGGGAGTCAGACGGGCCGCCGGGCGCAGGCGTCCGTCGACCCGGTAGCGGACCTCCGCCCATTCCTCGTGCGGCTCGATGTGGACGTCGCTGGCCCCCTCGATCAGGGCGTTGAGCATCAGCTGCTCGAACAGCTCGGCGACGCCGGCGCCGAGGCCGGCGCCTTCTCCGGCCTCGGCCAGTCGTCCGGCCTCGGCGCCGGCCGCGCGCTGGAGCAGATCGAGGCCGTGCTCGATCTCGTTCGGAGTGGCGACGCAGGTCAGGACCCGGCAGCCGGACCGACGGCGGATGCTGTCGACCGCGAAGACGTCGGCCGGATCGGCCACCGCCACCGCCAGGCGGTCCTCGAAGCGGAGCAGCGGCAGGGCGGTGTGGGTGCGCAGCTCGGCCAGCGGCACGCCGTGGTCGAGGGAGAGGTCGAGGATGCGCAGCTGGACCGGGTGCAGGAAATGCCGGCCGTGCATCCGCGCCAGGGCCAGGGCGAGCTGGTCCTGATCGATGAACCCTTCCTCGACCAGGACCTGGCCGAAGAAGGCGTTCGGGCGCTGGGCGGCCAGCTCTAGGGCCCGCTCCAGGTCCTCCTGGGTCAGGTAGCCGAGATCGAGCAGCAGGTCGCCGATCCGTTCTTCGGCCAGCGGCCGGATCCGATCCGGCACCCCGAGGTCCTCGGCCAGGGGCAGCCGCTCCTGGAGTTCGAGCACCGCCCGCGCCGCTTGGAGCGTGGGGGAGGGCTGAGAGAGCAGCACCTGGCAGCCGCCGGCGCGGAGATCATCGAGGCCGTGGACCAGCAGGCCGAGGCCGGTCGAGTCGATCGAGCCGACGGCGCTGCCGTCCAGGTGGCTGAGCGGATGCTGGCCCAGTTCGGCCAGGATCCGCTTGATCTCGGCCGCCCGGGAGTGGTGGAGGACGGCCGGCAGGCCCACGGTCGGGACCTGCCGGTTCGCCGGCGTCGAGCCGATGCGGAGGGGGGAGTCCATGACCTCGTCCGCTCAACCGTCCGTGGTCGGAGCCGGGTCGTCCTCGACCACCGTCCAGGGTTCCATCTTGACCCCGTTCCACTCGGTCACTCGCGGCTGGCCGAAGATCGGGTCCGGCTCGGCGGCCGCGGTCGCCGCCGGGTCCACCGCCGGCGTCGCAGCCGGCTCGACCGACTGCTCCGGCGCCGTCTCGACCGCCGCCGCGGGCTCGGCCGGGGCGGCCTCGCTTTCGGCGACCCGGTCGCCGGCCGCGCTCCCGGCCAGGCGTCGTTCGACCTCGCCCAGCAGGAGTTCGGCCGCCCGCAGCTCGGGCCGCAGCTCGAGGACCAGCTTGAGGGCGCCGCGGGCGCCGGCCCAGTCCCGGCGCTGGAAGCGGATCTTGGCGTCGAGCAGGTGCTCGCGCCAACCGCGGCGGTCGAAGTCGATGGTCTCGAGCGCGGCGGCAGCGGCTTCGATCCGGCCGCGGCGCCAGAGGACGCGGGCCAGCCCCGCCTGCAGTTCGGGATCCCCGGGATGGGCCTGGGCCAGGAAGCGGTAGAGCCTCTCCGCGCCGGCCAGGTCGCCGTCCCGCTCCGCCTGCTCGGCGGCGGCGACGACGGGGTCGAGCGCGCCGTTCGTCCGGCCGAGTTCCTCGGCCAGCACGCTCGGGGTCGGCGTCCGCGGGTCGAGACTGATCGCCTGGGCGTAGGCGGTGGCCGCCTGCTCGACCTGACCCTGGGCCAGGAAGAGGTCGCCGGCCGCCATCCAGCTTCGGGCGTCGCGCGGGTGCTCGGCCAGGACGCGGTCGACGAAGTCCTGGGCCGCGCCCCGGTCCTCGGCCGCGTAGTGGGTGACCAGCGCCTGGATCAGGTCCGGATCGTGGCCGGAGGCCTGCCAGGCCAGCTCGGCCTGCTCGTCGGCGGCCTGGTTCTCTCCCGCTTCGGCCAAGGTGGCGGCGTACACCAGCCGGGCGCCGGGGTTGTCGGGCTGGGCGGTCGCGGCCCGCTCGGCGTAGATCAGGGCGGTGCGGGTGTCGCCCTCGGACAGGAACAGGCGGGCGAGGGCGCAGTGGCTCTCGACGTCGGTCCGGTCCAGTTCGCAGGCCTCCTGCAGGTAGCCGCGCGCCTCCTCGATCAGACCGCGCTCGAGGGCGCGGAAGGCGAAGGTGCGCAGGACCTGGCCGCGCTTGCGCCGCCACTCGGCGTCGGGCGCGTCCGGCTGCGGCGCCGGCGCCAGCTCCGGCTGGCCGGCGCCGGCCAGCGGCGCCGTGGCGGCCAGGTCGCCGCCGGCGAGTTCGGTCGCTCCGCCCTGCGCCTCGCCGACGATCAAGTTGGCGCAGGAGCCGAGCAGCAGGAGCGGCAGGAATCGGGTGAGGGTGCGCATCAGTTCGCCTCCGGCTGGTTCGGGTTCTTGCTCTGGTCCAGGAGCCGGATCGCCTCCTCGAGCTCCTCTTCGGCCGCGCGTCGGTTCTCGATTTCGTTTCGGCAGTGGTCGGCGAGCTGGGCCAGGTCGGGATCGGCCGGCAGCGCCGCCAGGCCCCACTCGGCCTTGGCCAGCGCCTCCTCGGGATCGCCGGCGGCCAGGGCCAGACCGGCCTCGGCGTACATGCGGCGGGCGTAGGACGGCCGCAGGTAGCCGAAGTGCGAGGCGGCGAGCGAGGCGCGGGCGGCGTCGAAGCGCTCGCGCGCCTCGTCGGCCCGGCGCTCGAGTTCCTCGTCGCCGACGATGTGCGGGGTCAGCAGGACGATGATCTCGTTACGGGTCTCGACCTCCTGCTGGCTGCGGAACAGGCCGCCGATGAAGGGCAGCGAACCGAGCAGCGGGACCTGGTTGGTGTCGGTGCTGGTGCCGGTCTCCATCAGGCCGCCGATCACCACTGTCCGGCCGCTCTTGACCAGGATGTTCGTGGTCACTTCGGTGGTCGATTCGTCCGGTAGGCCGGTGAGCGGGTTGATCTCGCCGTCCGAGTTCTCCGGCTTGATCTCCATGCGGACGTAGCCGTCGCCGGAGATGAAGGGCCGGAAGACCAGCGAGGTGCCGACTTCGAGGAAGTTGACCGACTGCTGGGTGGTGGTCTCGGTCGTCGTCTGGGTCAGGTAGCCGATCCGCCGCCCGATCAGCACCTGGGCGGCGTGGCGGTTGACGGTCAGGACCTGCGGGTTGCTCAGCACCGTCGACTGGCCGACCGTCTCCAGCGCTTCCAGGAAGACGCCGATCTGATTGCGCAGGATGCCGATGTGGAGGCCGTCGCCGCCGGGTTGGGTGAAGCCGCTGGTGCCGGCGCCGACACTCCAGGAGTTGAGCTGGCCGCCGGAGATGGTGCCGGTGTCGACCCCGTCGAAGACCGTGCTGGTGCCGCCCATCGACTGGAAGTCGATGCCGCCGAGGGCCTTGAAATCCACCCCAAGCTTGTGGTTGTCGTTGAGGGCGACCGACAGGATGGTCGCCTCGACCAGGACCTGCTGCGGCGGCAGATCGACCTGGTCGAGCAGCTGCTGGACCCGCTCGTAGGTTTCGTCCGAGGCCAGCAGCAGGAACATCTCGCGGGAGGCCTGGTTGTTGCCGCCGGTGTCGTCCGAGGCGGCCAGCCCGCTGTGGCTGGACGGGCCGGCGACGATCCGCTCGTTGCCGGCCAGCAGCGGCTCGACCATCGGCACCACGTCGTCGGTACGGACGTGGTTCAGGTAGATCACCCGCGGCGGCCAGGGGCTGGCGGCGACCACCGCCGGCGCCTCCTCGCCCGCGGCCGCCGTCAGCGGCACCACCCGCAGCAGGCCGTCCTCCTCCTCGACCTCGAAGCCGTTGACGAGCAGGATCTGGTCCAGGGCCTGGCGGGCCGGCACGTCGTGCAGATTCAGGGTCACCGAACCGGCGACCTCCGGTCCATAGACGATGTTTAGGCCGTAGGCGGTGCTGAACATCTCCAGCACGTCGCCCAGGTCCTGGGACTTGAGATTGAGCGTGATCCGGTCCTGGGCCGCGATGCCCTCCTCGCCTTGGCCCGTCTCCTGGGCCGGCAGGGCGGGCGCGGCGACCAGCAGGGCCGTCAGCGCGAGGATCGTCGGAATGGTTCTCATGGTTCCTGGTGGTCGGTCGGATGGTCGGCCGGATGGTCGCTGCGGACGGCGCCGGGAGCGTCCAAGCTCAGGACGAGGCGCCGGCGGCCGTCGGTCAGGAGCACCTCCCGCGGTCGAACCTCCGCCACCTCGTAGCGGCCGATGCGACCGCCGGCTTGAACCCGCTCCCGGCCGAAGACGGCGAAGCGGACCCGGCCGAGGATCGCGGTGCCGGTCAGCTCCGGCAGCTCCTCGGCCGGCGG
>RFGR01000115.1 GCA_003696625.1 Planctomycetota bacterium | reverse complement strand
CCTCGTCGCCGCGGTCCCGCGCCTCCCGACCGCCTCGGTCCGCCGGCGGCGGCCGCTCGGGGGGCCACCGCGGCGGCGCCTCCCGCGGGCGCGGCTCGCACTCCGGCCGGCCGAAGGAGCTGGCCGCCGCCGCGCCCCGGCCGACGGCCGCCGCCTCGGCCGCCCGGTCGGCCTCCTCGCCCTCTCTTAGCAAGACCCGTGCCGCCGCCCCGGGGCCGGCGCCGAAGGCCGCGTCCCGCCCTCCGCGGCCGGCGCCGTCGCAGCTCAAAGGCCGAGCGAGTCGCGCAGGAGGCGGGCGCGGTGCTCGTCCCGCTGGTCGGGGGCGAGGTCGGCGCGGAGCCTAGCCTGGAGATGGCCGGGCTGGATCTGGAAGGAGTTCACGAGCAGCCGGTCCGGATCCAGGCCGAGACCGAGTTCCTCGGCCAGCCCGCAGAGGACCCCCAGGCGGAGGGTGCTCAGGGCGTCGAGAGCGCTGGCGGTATCGATCCCCTCGGCGGTCGCCAGCCGGTGGTGAGCGGCCTCGAGATCGTCGATCAGGGAGCGGCGGCTGGCCTCGTCCCGGAGCAGGGCCTGGCGGACCTCTCGTTCGTAGCGGGCGACCTCCTCGCCGAACTCCTCCACCGCGCGCACCTGCTGGCTGATCTGGGAGCCGAGGGTGCGCTGGTTGCTGATCTGATAGAAGTGCCCGAGCGCCCTACTGCCCTCGCCGTGGACCCCGCGGACGGCGAGAAAGGACTTGGCCGCGGTCTGCAGCATGCGCTGGAGCGGCACCCGGGCTCGGGCCAGGGCCGGCAGGTGGAGCAGCAGCGAGGCGCGCAGGCCGGTCCCGGTGTTTGTCGGGCAGGCGGTCAGCCAGCCGAAGCGCGGACTCCGGGCCAGTTCGAAGCAGCGGCCGAGTTCGAGCGCGAGCGGCCGGATGCAGCGCAGGGCCATGGCCAGGTTGGAACCGGCGGCGAAGGCCTGGAGCCGGAAGTGGTCCTCCTCGTTGACGAGCAGCCCGAGGCTCTCCTCACGATTGAACAGGATCAGGGTCGGGCGCGGAGCCTGAAGCAGGTCGCGCGAGGCCAGGCTGCGTTCGACCAGGAGATCCTGGTCCGGCTGGCCGAGCCCGTTCGGCTCCAGGACCAGGCATTCGGGACGGATCGAGCCGCACAGCCGTTCCCGGGCCGTCCGGCAGATCTCGCGCGCCGCCGGGCCGTCGAGTTGGGCGGGGAAGGGCCGGCCGGCCAGGTTGCGGGCCAGCCGCACCCGGCTGGCGACGACGACGTCCGCCTCCGGACCGCCCGGCAGGAGCCAGGCCGGCAGGTCGTCGACCAGGGCGACGAGGCGGGGGTCCATCGCCGGGAATTGTAGGACCCCGCGGCCTAGAATCGGGGCCGCTTGAGCCGCTCCCGGAGCCAACGCCCCTACGCCGCCCGCGATCTGCGGCTGCTCGGCCTCTGGGTCGCCGCGGTCCTGGCGGTCAGCACCGCCGGCTACGTGCTGATCGAGGGCATGGACCTCTTCGACGCCCTCTACATGACCGTGATCACGGTCAGCACGGTCGGCTACCACGAGGTCGGCGATCTCGGCCGGCTCGGCCGGGCCTTCACCCTGCTCGTGATCCTGGCCGGAGTCGGCACCTACTTCTTCGCCGGCGGCGTTCTCGGCCGCGCCATCCTCGCCAACCTGCCGCGACAAGAGCGGAAACGCATGCAGAAGTCGATCGACGCCATGAGCGACCACGTCATCCTGTGCGGCTTCGGCCGCCTCGGTCAGGTCGTCCGCGAGGCCCTGGAGACCGCCCGGCGGCCCTACGTGGTCGTCGACGGGCGGGAGGAGGTCATCGCCGAACTCCAGGCCGAACAGGTCCCCTGCCTGCACGGCGACGCCACCGACGAGGCGGTCCTGGTCCGCGCCGGGCTCGACCGGGCCTCGGGCGTGATCGCCACCGTCGGTACCGACGCCGACAACGTCTTCATCACCCTCACCGCCCGCCAGCGCAATCCCGGCTGCCGGATCGTGGCCCGGGCCGAGGATCCGCGCAGCGAGCGACAGCTCCTGCGGGCCGGCGCCGATCGCGTCGTGCCGCCCTACCAGCTCGGCGGCCTCCGCCTGGCCCAGGCCTTCCTCCGCCCGAGCGCGGTCGATCTGGCCGACCTCGCCCTCGGCGGCGGCGGCGACGAGGTGCTGATCGACGAGGTCCGGCTGCCGACCGGCCTGCCGGCCGACCAGCGTTCGCTGGCCGCCCTCCGCCTCGGCAGCCGCTTCTCCCTGATCGCGGTCGCGGTCCACCGGGCCGACGGCAGCCGGACCTTCAATCCCCGCGCCGACGCTCCCCTCGCCCCCGGCGACGCCCTGCTCGTCCTCGGCTCACCGGCCGACATCGATGCCTTCCGGCGCCACCTCGGCCGGGCCGACTAGAGGATCGCCAGACCGAAGGCGCTGAGCAGCAGGTGGCGGACCAGCTCGGCGCTGCGATTGCGGTCGTCGAGGATCGGGTTCAGCTCCACCA
The DNA here is from genome assembly GCA_003696625.1 of Planctomycetota bacterium. Lineage (GTDB taxonomy): Bacteria > Planctomycetota > UBA1135 > UBA1135 > UBA1135 > J029. The sequence continues at coordinate 37,621 of RFGR01000115.1, read as the reverse complement.
CCTCGCAGGACAGCATCCGGCCCGAGTCGGCCACGCACTCCATGAACAGGTGGGCCTCGCGGTAGCCGAGGCCCCCCGGCACCGGCGTGCCGACGCCCGGCGCGATCTCCGGGTCGAGGCCGTCGACGTCGAAGCTGAGGTGGAAGCCGGCGGTCCCGGCGCTGACCCGCTCGATCGCCTCGCGGACCACGGCGCCGATGCCGCGCTCGTCGATCTCCCGCATCGTGTAGGCGCCGACTCCGGAGTCGCGGATCACCCGCCGCTCGCCGGCGTCGAGGTCGCGCAGGCCGATCAGGACGACGTCCTCCGGCCGCACCTTGGGCGCGAAGCCGCCGATCCCGGCCAGGGCGGGATCGCCGAAGCCGAGCAGGTGGGCCAGCGGCATGCCGTGGACGTTCCCGGACGGGGAGGTCGCCGGCACGTTCATGTCGCCGTGGGCGTCGAACCAGATCAGGCCGAGCCGCTCGCCGCGCCGACGCAGGTGGCCGGCGACGCCGGCGACGCTGCCCATGGCGATCGAGTGGTCGCCGCCGTAGATCAACGGCAAGGCGCCGTCGTCGAGGGCGGCGCCGACCGCCTCGGCCAGGGCGGTGCAGACGGCCAGGATCTCGGGCTGGAAGCGCAGGGCCGGATCGGCCGGGGCGCGGGTCTCCATCGCCGGCACGACCAGGTCCTGCTCGCGCTCGATCCGGTAGCCGAGCCGGCGCAGGCCGTCGGCGACGCCGGCGATGCGCAGCGCGCTCGGCCCCATGTCGGTGCCGCGGTGGCTGGCGCCGAGGTCCATCGGCACGCCGAGGATCCGGATCGTGCGGCCGGCGGCGGGCGGGGTGGCGGCGGCGTCCATGGCCCGAGGCCCTACTCCGGCTCGACCCCGAGGACCTCGATCACCTCGGCCGCCCGCTGCTCCATGATCTCGCGCCGGTCCGACTCCAGGTTCATCCGCAGCAGCGGCTCGGTGTTCGAGGGACGCAGGTTGACCCACCACCAGCCGCTGCTGCCCGGCTCGCCGAAGGCGATCGTGATCCCGTCCAGGTCGTCCTGGCGGCCGTCGGCGAAGTGGGCCCGCAGGCGGTCGATCGCCGCCTGCTTGTCCTCGACCCGGAAGTTGACCTCGCCGGTCGAGTGGTAGGGCATCAGCTCGTCGAGCAGGGCGCTGAACGGGCGGTCGGCGGCGGTGACCAGCTTCAGCACCGAGAGCAGGATGATCTCGGAGTTGTCGGCGAACCAGTTGTCCCGGAAGTAGTAGTGGCCGCTCAGCTCGCCGCCGAAGGGCGCCCCGTACTCGCGCATCCGCGCCTTCAGGAAGCTGTGCCCGACCCGCTCGCGGACCGGCCGGCCGCCGGCGGCGAGGATCGTCTCGGGCAGGATCCAGGACGAGCGCAGGTCATAAACGATGGCGGCGCCGGGCTCGCCGGCGAGAACGTCGCGCGCGACCAGGGCAGTGACGATGTCGTTGCCGACCGCCCGGCCCCGATCGTCGACGAAACAACAGCGGTCGGCGTCGCCGTCGAAGGCGGCGCCGACCTCGGCCCCGGTTTCCCCGACCAGGGCGATCAGGTCCTTGAGGTTGGCCTTCTTGAGCGGGTTGGCCTCGTGGTTCGGAAAGGAGCCGTCCAGCTCGTAGTAGAGCCCGTGGTGCTCGATCCGCGGCAGCCGGGCCAGCAGCCCGGGAAAGGTGTGGGCGGCCATGCCGTTGGCGGCGTCGCTCGCCAGCCGGACCGGTCGGGACAGGTCGGCCCAACGCAGGACGTGGTCGTGATAGGAGGCCAGGACGTCGACCTGTTCGAGGCCGCCGCGTTCGGCCTGGGCCGCCGGCGGCTCGGCGGCGGTGGCCAGGGCCTCGATGTCGCGGATGCCGTCGTCGGCGCTGATCGGCCGGGCCTCCTCGCGGCAGAGCTTGAAGCCGATGTACTCGGCCGGGTTGTGGCTGGCGGTGACGTTGACGCCGCCGGCGGCGCCGAGGTGGCCGATCGCGAAGTAGAGTTCGGGCGTCGAGCAGAGGCCGGCGTCGATCACGTCCAGACCGCGGTCGCGGACGCCGTCGATGAAGGCGCCCTGGATCTCGGGGGCCGAGGCGCGCATGTCGCGGCCGACCACGATCGGACCGCGGCCGAGGAAGGTGGCGTAGGCGCGGCCGATCCGCCGGGCCAGATCGCTGTCGATCTGGTCCGGCCAGGTGCCGCGGATGTCGTAGGCCTTGAAGACGGACATGAGGGGGTCGGGGGGAGGGTCAGGCGGCGGCGGAGGCGCCGAAGATCTCGCTCAGGGCCTGGACGGCCCGATCGACGTCGGCGTCGTCCACCAGGCGGTGGGTGACGAAGCGGAGGATGCGGGGACCGACGGCCAGGGCCAGGACCCCGCGGTCGCGCAAGGCCGCCTCGACCATCGGCGCGTCGAGGTCCGGCTCGGTCACCTCCAGGAAGAGGATGTTGGTGTCGATGTTCGGCTGGGCGATCTGCAGGCCGGGAATGGCCAGGACGGCGCCGCCGAGCCGGCGGCAGCGGGCGTTGTCCTCGCTCAGCAACGGCAGGACCTCGTCGAGCGCGACCAGGGCGCAGGCGGCCAGGTAGCCGGCCTGGCGCATGCCGCCGCCGAGCCACTTACGGATCCGTTTGGCCCGCTCGATGAAGGCGCCGCGGCCGATCAGGACGCTGCCGACCGGACAGCTCAGGCCCTTGCAGAGCGACACCGACAACGAGTCGCAGGCGGCGCCGTAGACCGCCGGCTCGATCCCGGTCTCGGCGACGGCGTTGAAGATCCGGGCGCCGTCCATGTGCACCGGCAGACCAAGCTCGAGGCTGAGGGCCCGCAGTTCCTCGAGGTAGGCCCGCGGCAGGATCGCGCCGCCGCTCTGCAGATGGGTCTGCTCGACGCAGACCAGGGCCGTCCGCGGCATGTGCACCGAGGGCGGTCGGACCGCCGCCCGCAGCTCCTCGAGCGGGATCGTGCCGGCCTCGCCGGCGATGGTCCGGACGTGGGCGCCGGCGACCCGCGCCAAGCCGCCGCCCTCGTACTGGAAGACGTGGGCCGACGCCTCGACCACGACCTCCTCGCCTGGCTCGATGTGGGCCGCCACCGCGCACTGGTTGGACATCGTCCCGGACGGCATGAACAGGGCGGCCTCGTGCCCGAACAGTTCGGCCATCCGGCGCTCGAGCCGGTCGACGGTCGGATCGTCGCCGAGGACGGCGTCGCCGACCTCCGCCGCCGCCATCGCCGCGAGCATGCGCGGGGTCGGTCGGGTGACGGTGTCGGACCGGAAGTCGGCGAAGCGCCGCGACATCAGAGCGATTCGACCAGGCTCCGGACCCGGCGGACGCCCTCCTCGATCGTTTCCAGCGAGGCGGCGTAGGAGAAGCGCAGGTAGCCCTCGCCCTCGGAACCGAAGGCGGTGCCGGCCAGACAGGCGACGCCGGCCTGGTCCAGGATCCGGCGCTGCAGTTCGTCGCTGCTCAGGCCGGTGCCGGTGATGTTCGGGAAGACGTAGAAGGCGCCCTTGGGCAGGTGGCAGCGGAAGCCGGGAACGTCGTTGAGCAGCTCGACGATCCGCCGCCGACGCTCGTCGAAGGTGCGGCGCATGACCTCGACCGGTTCCTGGTCGCCGGTGATCGCCGCGAGTCCGGCCCGCTGGGTGAAGCTGGCGGTGCAGGAATTCGAGTTGACCATCAGCTTGGTGACCATCTCGGCCAGTTCCGGCCGCATCACCCCGTAGCCGAGGCGCCAGCCGGTCATGGCGTAGGTCTTGCTGAAGCCGTCGAGCAGGATCACCCGGTCGCGGACGGACGGGTCGGGCAGCGGACTGATGTGCTCCTCGCCGTCGTAGAGCAGCCGGCTGTAGATCTCGTCGGACAGGATCCAGACGTCGGGGCGGTCGCGCAGCGCCGCCAGGACCTCCTCGAGCTGGTCCCGGCCGGTGACCCCCCCGGTCGGGTTGGCCGGGGAGTTGAGGATGACCATCCGCGTCTTGTCGCTGAGACGGGAGACGACGTCCTGCGGATCGAGGGCGAAGCCGTTGCTCTCGCGGATCGGACAGGCCACCGCCCGGGCGCCGCTGAAGCGGATCATCGATTCGTAGATCGGGAAGCCCGGGTTGGGATAGATGACCTCGTCGCCGGCCTCGGCCAGGGCCAGCAGGGCGTAGAACATGATCGGCTTGCCGCCCGGCACGACGACCACCTCCTCGGCCGTCACCGAGGTGCCGCGGGTGCGCCCGACGTAGTCGGCGATCGCGGCCCGGAAGTCGGGTTGGCCGGCGGCCGGGCCGTAGTGGGTCCAGCCTTCCTCCAGGGCCCGGATGCCGGCCGCGACGATGTCGGCCGGGGTGTCGAAATCAGGCTCGCCGATCTCGAGGTGGATGATGTCGCGGCCTTCGGCCTCGAGAGCCTTGGCCCGGGCGAGGACCTCGAAAGCGGTCTCGGTGCCGAGCCGGGACATGCGCTTGGCGAGACGGAGCGGGGGAGCAGTCGGGGTCATGGCCGGTTCATTCTAGGTGCGCCGGTGTTCCCGACCGGTAACCGGAGCGACGGCTGGCCGGCCCCGGCCGCCGGCACCGGGCTTGCTATTTTCCGGCGATGCGCCGCGCCCTCGCCCCCCTGCTCCTGCTCGCCGCCGCCGCCTGCGCCGGCGAAGAGGCCGACCTGGTCGTCTACTGCGCCCTCGACGCCGAGCATTCGGAACCGATCGTCCGGATCTTCGAGGAGCGCACCGGCCTGCGCGTGGATCTCCAGACCGACACCGAGCAGGCCAAGACGGTCGGCCTGGTTCAGCGCCTCTTCCAGGAGCGGGAACGGCCGCGGGCGGACGTGTTCTGGAACAACGAGATCGCGCATACGATCCGGCTGGCCCGGGCCGGCCTGACCGTCCCCTACCGGAGCCCGGCGGCGACCGGCATTCCGGCATCCTTCCGCGACCCGGACGGGCACTGGACCGGTTTCGCTGCCCGCGCCCGGATCATCCTCCACCGGACCGACCTGCCGGCCGACCTGCAGCCGCCGCGTCGGGTCGCAGACCTGATCCGGCCTGAACTGGCGCCGCACGGCGGCATGGCGGCGCCGCTGACCGGCACCACCCTGACCCACTTCGCCGCCCTTTCCCTCCGCCTCGGCCGCGAACCGGTGCTGGACTGGCTGCGCCGGGCCAAGGAGTCCGGCCTGCACATCGGCCGCGGCAACGCCCACGTCATGCGCCAGGTCCGCGAAGGCGACTACGGTTGGTGCCTGACCGACACCGACGACGCGGCCAAGGCCCGGCGCGCCGGCTACCCGGTCGCGATCCTCTTCCCCGACCAGGAGGAGGGCGGCGCCGGCACGCTGCTGATCCCGAACACGATCTGCCTGATCGCCGGCGGCCCCCACCCCGAGGCCGGCCGGAGGTTCATCGACTTCGTCCTCTCGCCCGAGGTCGAGGCCATGCTGGCCGCCGGCGACTCGGAGCAGATCCCGCTCCACGCGGGGGTCGCCGCGCCGCCCGGCATGAAGCTGCCCGGGCGGGACTTCCGCCCGATGGAGGTCGACTGGGAGGCCGTCGCCGAAGAACTGGAGGCGGTCCTGCCCCGGTTCCAGGAGCTGTTCACGGAGTGATCGCCGCCCGCCTCCGGCGCTCGCCGGCCCCGCTGCTGGGGCTGGCCGCGGTCGCCACCGCGGCCGCGAGCTGGCTGCCGCTGCTGCCGGTGCTGCCGCCGCTGCTCACCGGCGACGCCTTCACCGGCCTGGCCGAGCCGCGGCTGGCCGGCCTCTTTCTGCGGACGCTGCGGCTGGCCGGCGGCGCCGCCCTGCTCAGCCTCCTCCTGGGCCTGCCCCTGGCCCTGCTCGCCAGCCGTCTGGCCGCTCCCGGCCGCAGCCTCTGGCGGCTGCTGCTGCCGCTGCCGCTGCTGCTGCCGCCGCTGATGATCGCCCAGGCCTGGCACGGCCTGACCGGCATGGACGGGCCGCTCGCTGCCCTCTTCGCCCTCGGGGTCTGCGCGGCGCCCTTCCCGGCCCTCCTCGCCGCCCGCGCCCTGGAACGGCAGGCCGCCAGCAGCCACGAGGCGGCCCTGCTCGCCGGCGGCCCGCGCCTGGCCCTGGCCGAGATGCTGCGGACGGCGACCCCGGCGGCGCTGCTCGGCGCCGCCTTCGCCTTCGTCTTCGCCGCCACCGACTTCGCCGTCCCGGACTACTTCGCCTCGGTCGGCGAGAAGTTCAGCGTCTACGCCGCCGAGGTCTTCAACGCCTGGCGCCGGGCCGGCCTTGACCCGGCCGATTCCGCCTCCAGCTACGCCGAGGGGATGGCCGTGGCCGCGCCGCTGGTCGCGCTGGCCGGCCTCGTCCTCCTCCTGGCCCTGGCCGCCGGCGACCTCACCGGCGGCGCCGACCGCGGTTCCGGCCGCCGGCCGCCCCTGCTGCCGCTCGGGCGGGCGGCCGCTCCGGCCGCCCTGCTCGGCCTGGCCCTGACCACCCTGCTCGTCCTGCTGCCGCTCGGGCGGATCGCCTGGGAGACCGGCCGGGCCGGGCCGCTGGCCGGCGGCAGTTGGAGCGGCCGCGCCGGCGCCGCCTTCGACCAGGCCCTCGACCTGGGCCGGGAGGATCTCGGCCGCTCCCTCGCCAACGCCGCCTGGGCCGGCCTCGGCGCCATGATCGTGGCGCCGATCTGGGCCCATCTCCTGGTCCGCTGGCGGCGGCGGCCGCGGGCCGTCCTGCTCCAGACCGCCCTGGCCCTGCCGTTGCTGGCGCCGGCGGTGGGCTTCGGTCTCGGCGCGATCGTCGTCTTCAACCGGGATCTGTTCTGGAACTTCTACGACGGTCCCGGCCTGCCGCCGCTGGTCCTCGGCGGACGCTATCTGCCGATCGCGGTCTTCCTCCTGGCCGAACGCCTGAGCCGGGTGCCGCGGGAACGGGAGGAGGCCGCCGCCTTGGCCGGCGCTTCCTTCGCCGCCCGGCTCTACCGCTACCGCCTCGGCGGCGCCTTCGGCGCCTGGCTGCTCGCCGGCGGCCTGGTGGCCGTCTTCACGGTCCGTGAGGTCGATCTCGCCATCTTGCTGCCGGCCGCCAACCACACCGCGGCCGTGCGCTACTTCAACGCCCTCCACTTCGCCCGGGACAACTTCGTCGCCGCCTTCGGCCTGGTGATCGCCGCCGTCCTCTTCCTGCCCGTCGCCGCCGCCGCCGCCCTGCGCGGACTGCGCGGCCCGGAGGATCGCTGATGCCGTTCCTCTCCGTCACCGGACTCGCGCGTAGCTTCGGGCGCAGCCAGGTCCTGGTCGAGGCCGGCTTCGACCTCGAACGCGGCGGCCGCCTGACCATCGCCGGCCGCTCCGGATCCGGCAAGACCACCCTGCTCCGGATCCTGGCCGGGCTCGAGCGGGCCGACCGCGGCGTGGTCCGCTTCGACGGCGTGGCCGCCAGCGACGGTCGCCGGATCCTGCTGCCGCCCTGGCGGCGGCCGGTCCAGATGGTGTTCCAGGATCTCGGCCTGTGGCCGAACCGCAGCGTCCGCCGACACCTGCTCGACCCGCTCGCCGCCCAGGGCGTGCCGCGGGCGGAGGCGCGGTCCCGAACCCGGGCCCTGCTCGCTCGGCTCGGCCTGGCGCCGCTCGCCCGCCGGCGGCCGGGGCGGCTGTCGGGCGGCGAGGCGCGGCGCTTGGCCTTCGCCCGGGCGCTGGCGCCGGAGCCCGAACTGCTCCTGCTCGACGAGCCCTTCGCCAGCCTCGACCCGGTCGCCCGCGCCGAGGGCCTCGCCCTGCTCGACGAGGTCCTCGCCGCCACCCGGGCGGCGGTGGTCCTGGTCACCCACGATCCGGCCGAGGCCCGCGCCTTGGGCGGCGAGGTGGCCGTGCTGCGGCGGGGCCGGCTGGCGCCGCCGCGGCCCGCAGTCGAGGTCTGCGCCGACGACGAGACCTTCCGCCGGGAGCTGGCCGAGTCGTGACCGCCCGCCTTCTCGCCCTGCTCGTCCTGCTCGCCGGCCTGGCGGTGATCGCGCGGGTGCTGGTGCCGACGCGGCCGGCGCCGCCGGTCGAGCTGGCCAGCTCGCGCCAGTGCCTCGACTGCCATCCGGGAGTGGCGGCCGAGTGGCAGGCCTCGCACCACGCCCTGGCCTACGAGAACCCCGAGGTGGTCAAGCTCAGCCAGAACTATCGGAACGAGGAGTGCTTGGCCTGCCACGCCCCCCGACCGGTGCTCGCCTTCGCCCCCGGGGAGCGGGTGCTGGCCCGCGCCGGCGACCGTTCGCTCGGCGTCGACTGCCTCGCCTGTCACGCTCACCCTGAGGGGGGCGTCGCGACCTCCGATCCGAACCCGCCCGAGGATGCGCCCTGTCGGCCCCGGACGGTCGCGCGGATGGCGTCGGTCGAGCACTGCGCCTCCTGCCACAACCAGCACGGGACGGTCGACCAGTGGCGAAACGCACCGGCCGAGATCGACGGCCGCCCGATCCGCGGCGACGGCTGCCTCCACTGCCACATGCCGGTGGCCTGGCGGGCCGGCGGCCGCGCCGGCCGCAACCACGCCTTCCCGGCCGCCCACTCCCTGCCGTCCCTGCAGCAGGCGGTCGTGCTGCGCGGCGAGTGGACCGACCGGCCGCGGGTGGAGATGCGCAACGTCGGCGCCGGCCACAACTTCCCGACCGACGAGCGCTCCCGGGCCGCCGACCTCCAGGTCCGCTGGCGCCGAGCGGGTGCCTGGGGCGCCTGGGAGCACCGCCACCGCTTCCGGGATCCCTATCGGGACGAGACCGACCTGACGAACACCCAGCTCCCCGCCGGCGAGACCTGGCGCTCCGAGCTGGAACCGCCGGCGGCCGCCGAGGCGGCCGAGGTCCGGCTCCTGTTCCGGACGAATCCGTTCCAGCCCGACGACGAGGCGGCCGAGGTCGCCCGGATCCGGCTCGAACCCTCCCCATCGGATTGAGAGGCGCCCTCCTGCTCCCGCCGCTCCTGGCCGCCGCCTGCGGGCCGGCGGCGGAGCCGGCTCCCCCGCCCCCCGAGAGCCTGCCGGCGGACTGGCTGGGGCCGCGGGTCGAGGCGGCTCTGGCGGCGACCGCCGCCGACGCCCTGCCGGAGGAGCCGGCCTTCGACCGCCGCGAGCTGATCGATCTGCTCGAAGCCGCCAACGCCGGCGGCCGGCTGGCCGCCCGCGCCGAGCGCCGGCTGGCCGAGGCTCCGGTGCCGGCCCTGGTCGCTGACCTCCTGAGCGTAGTCGAGGACCGGCTCTCCTCCCCCGCCGAGCGGATCCTGGCCTACGACCGGCTCGACCGGATCGACCTGCCGGCGATGATCCCGCGGCTGGTCCTGCGTCTGAAGTACGAGAAGGACTGGTTCGCGAACACCTTCCTGGCCGCCGCGCTGCTCCGCCAAGGCAACGGCGCCGGCCTGGAGGCCCTGCGGACGATCCTGGCCGACGAGGAGGCCGACGAGCGCGCCCGGGCCGCCGCCGCCGCGGTTCTCCGGGGGCTGCCCGGAGCCGACCCCGACGGCGACTTCGCCGCCGACTGGGAACATTTGCTTCGCCTCCACCGGTCGTGGCAGCTCGAGCGCCGGCTGGGTCCGGACGGACCGGAGGCTCCGGACGATCGCGGCCTGCGGGCCGAGGTCTGGCGCATGATCGCGCGCCTGCGCAGCCAGCCGCTGCGGCCGGTGGACGACGCCCGCTTCGTCCTCAGCCGGATGCGCTGCGGCGCGGTCGTCCCGGCCCTGCTCGAGGCGGCCCGGGACGAGAGCCTCTACGTGCGCGAGGGCGCGCTTCAAACCCTGAGCTGGATCGGTTACCCGGTCGGACACTGGGCCGAACGCAGCGGCGCCGACCTGCTGTCCTTCTTCCGCACCGCCCTGCGGGATCGCCGGGCCCGGCTCCGGGTGCTCGAGGCGCTCGGCGCCACCGGCTCCGCCCAGGCGGCCGAGCTGGCCCTGCCCTGGCTCCTCGCCGGCACCCGCGACGAACGGACCGCGGCCGCCGACGCCCTGCTCCGCTGCGCCGGCCCCGGTCTCGGCGAGCGCCTGCCCCGCCCCGAGCCCGGGCCGGCCTGGTCCCCGGAGGCCCGCTGGTCGCTGGCCCTGCTCCGGGCCGAACTCGATCCGACCGCGCCGCCGCCGACCCCGCCGCCCGGCCTGGCCTCAGGCGAGCAGGAGCGGCGCCGGCGTTGGGCCGCGGCCCGGGCCCGGCGTCCGGGCGCCGGCTAGACCGCCGACCGTCGCCTCAGCGGAGGGCGCCGACCAGGGCGTAGAAGCCGACCAGAACCAGCGCCACGACCACCGGAACCGGACCGTAGGGGGCGTCCAGAGCCACCGAGAGCGGCCAGGCGGCGATCACCGCCAACAGCCCGACCAGGACGGAGTGAAACAGGAAGGAGCGCAGGTTGCCGGCCGCCATCCGCGCCGCCAGCGGCGGCAGGAACAGCAGGCCGAAGACCAGCACCGGCCCCACCGTCATCACGCCGCCGCCGATCGCCAGCCCGAGGAGCAGGATCTGGAGCTGCTCGAGACGGCCGGTCCGGTGCCCCTGGGCGACCGCCGCCTCGGGATCGAAGGCCAGCAACACGAACGGCTTCCGCCACCAGGCGAGACCGGCCAGGACGAGCAGCATGGCCAGGGCCAGGAACTCCAGGCCGTGTCGGTCGAGCAGCAGGACCTCGCCGCGGAGGATGGTCTCGGCCAGGGGCCCGGAGGCCGGGCCGGCGTCCAGGAAGAGCAAGGCGACGGCGGTGGCGGTGGCGAAGCCGGCTGCGAGGCGGGAGTCGGCGTGGCCGTCGGGGCTCCTCCCGGCCAGCCAGGCGAACAGGAACAGCGCCAGGCCGGCCGAGAGGACGGCGAAGCCGAACAGGTAGAGCATCGGCGGATGGCCGTGCTCGAGGAAGGCGTCGTAGATCGGCGCCAGGAACGGCATGACCCAGAGTCCCACGGCCAGGCCCGCGGCGGAGAACTGGGGCACGGCCACGCCGAGGAAGGCCGAGCGCCGGAGGTACATCAGCGCCCCGGCCAGGGGCAGGACCAGCCCGACCAGCAGCGAGGCGAGAATCCCCTCGCGCAGCAGCGGCCACCAGAAGGCGATCTGCTCGATCATTCCAGCATCCTCGCGGCGCCGCCGGCGGAGAGCAGCTCGGCCGGATCCTCCGGCCGGACCCGACCGCCGGCGACCAGGCAAGCGTGAGTGGCGCGGCCGCGCAGGGCCAGCGGGTGGTGGGTGACGAGGACGAGGCCGACCCCGGCCGCCCGCAACTCGTCGAGACAGGCGTGGATCGCAGCGGTGGCGCGGGCGTCCACCCCGGAGGTCGGTTCGTCCAGAAGCAGCAGGTCGGGGGCCGAGACCAGAGCCCGCGCCAACAGCACCCGCTGCTTCTGGCCGCCGGAGAGGGTAGCGAAGGCCTGGGCGGCGCGGTCGGCCAAGCCGACCCGCTCCAGGGCCTCCCGGACCCGGGCCAGGTCCTCCCGGCTCTCGCGGCGGAAGGAACGGCCGCGCCGCCACAGCCCCATGCGGGCGACTTCCTCGACCGAGGCCGGGAAGCGCGGGTCGAGGGCGAGCTGCTGCGGCACGTAGCCAAGGCGGAGGCCGGGCTCCCGCTCGAGGTCGCCGGCGAGCGGCGGCAGCACCCCGAGCAGCGAGCGCAACAGGGTGCTCTTGCCGCTGCCGTTGTCGCCGACCACGGCCAGGAAGTCGCCGGCCGCGACCTCCAGGTCGACCTCGCGCAGCACCGGGGCCCCGCGGTAACCGAGGGTGGCGCCGCGGAGGGCGACCAGGGGCCGGCGCTCAGCGCTCGGCGAGGGCATCGGCCAGATCCCGGATCAGCCGGTCGAGGTGCTCGAGGTAGCCGCCGGCCTCGGCCGAGGAGGCGGTGGCGGCGGCGCTGACCACCTTCAGCCCCGGCACCGAGGAGAGCGCGCTGACCCGGCGGGCGTCGTACCAGGGCTCGATCAGGAGCACCCGGATTCCGTGTTCCCGCGCCAGCGAGGCGATCTCGGCCAGGTGCCGGGCCGAAGGCGCCATGCCGGGCTTGGGCTCGACCGTTCCGGCCAGGACCAGGCCGTAGCGCTGGAGGAAATAGGGCCAGGAGTTGTGGTAGGCCAGGACCTCGGCGCCGCGGTAGGGCGCGAGCAGCTTCTGCCACTCCTTCTCGAGCGCCCGGGCGCGTTCGTCCCAGGCCTTCCAGTTCCGCTCGAAGTCGGCCCGGCGCTCCGGGCGGAGGGTGGCGAGGTGGTCGCGGATGGCGCGGGCGATCAGCCGGCCGTTCTCCGGGTCGAGGTTGAAGTGCGGGTTGCCGAAGGGGTGGAGGTCGGCGCCCTGGCCGCGGTCGAGCTTGTCCGGCACCTCGAGCGGCGTGATGAGCGAGCCCAGCTCGAGGTAGCCCGGTCCGCCGGGCTTGACCCGTTTCTGGCGCAGCTTCTGCAGCAGCGCCGGCATGAAGGCGTGCTCGTAGTTGAGGCCCATCACGATCACCGCGTCGGCGCGGCTCAGCTTGAGCAGCATCGACGGTTTGGCCAGGACCTGGTGCGGATCGTCGCCGGCGCGCACGAAGTGTTCGACCTCGACCGCGTCCCCGCCGATCGAGCGGGTGATCGCCGCCAGGTCGGTGATCGTGGTCACCACCTTGAGCGGATCTTGGGCGCGGGCGGCGGGGGCCGCGGTCAGCGCGGCGAGGAGGAGGGAGAGGGCGGGCTTCACCATTCGATCGCGTGGGAGTGGGAGCCGAGAATGGCCGTCCACTGCAGAGCGACGACGAGGAAGTCCTCCCGGCCGGGGCCGGGATTCTCGTGCGCGAGCTGCAGGCGCAGGCGGTTGAACTCGGACAGGTTCCAGGTCAGGAATACGGCCCGCTGGGCGGCGCCGCTGGCGCCTCCGAACCACCCGGAGGAACCGGCGTCGGCGTGCTGCCACCAGGAGGCCTGGACCCCGGCCGCCCAGAAGGGGCTGAAGTCGTGCTCGTAGAAGCCCCAGAGCCCGTCGGCCGGACCGGAGGCCGGCGCCCCGGCCGGGGTGTCGAACTGCCCCTGCCGACGCCAGAGCTCGACCCCGACCGTGTCGGCGGTGCGGGCGGAGGCGTCCACCGTGCGCAGGGTCAGGTCGAGGGCGGTCACCGCCTGACGGAGTTCCAGCCGGCTCTCGTCGCCGCTTCCCGGAGTGCCGTCGGGGTCCTCGAAGCGGAGCATGCCTGGGGCGTAGGAACCGCTCAGGCCCCACTGGAAGTAGCCGTTGCCGCCGACGTCGTGCTGGCCGGTGAAGCGACCCGTGGCGATCCAGTTGTCCAGGCCGCGGCGGCCGAAGGGGGCGGCGCCGTCGTGGGCGTGGGCGCCGCCGGCGGCGTCGTGGTCGTCCCCGGTCGCGTCGGCGCCGAGCCCCAGCGACCAGCGGACCGGCAGGTCGCCGAGGCCGAACCATTGGTGGACCTCGACCCCGGTCAGAAACAGCGGCCCGCCGAAGAACTCGCGCCGCACGCCGTCCTCGTTGACGAAGGGCTTGTCGTGGCTGTGGATCGTGTTCCAGCGGCCGAAGTCGGCCAGGAAGCGGCCGGCCCGCAAGGACAAGTCGGCCGGGAGCCGGTCGAGCCAGATCGCCGCCTCCTCGACCTCGACGGCCGTCTCGGCGCCGGTGTCCGCAGCGGTCAGAAAGGCGTAGGCCCAGCCGAGCGGGTCGATCCGGCTGGCCAGGTTCAGCTCGACCGAGCGGGCGCGGATCTGGTTGTAGCGGTCGGCCCGGCCGGGGGCTCCGGAGAACTCGCCGACGAGGTCGAAGGCGACGCCGATGGCCGGGTTGAAGGAGGAGTCGAAGGTGCCGAGGAAGCCGGAGCGGCTGGCCCCCATGCGTCCGGGCGGGGCGGCGACGTCGAGCTGCGGCTCGTCCTGCCCGGCGCCCGGGTCCTGGGCGGCGAGCGGCGGCGGGAGGAGGAAGAGGAGGGAAGGAAGAAGAACAGCGGGAAGTCGAGTCATGCGTCGATCCACGGGTCCGAAGGGACCGCCGGCGCGGGCCGGCGGCGGGGCGAGGGGAGGCGTGGATCAGAGCGGCGGACCGCGGCCGGGCGGCGGGAGGGTCGAGACCGAGGCCGGCAAAGGAATCGTGACCGGCACCGCCCGCTCGACCGAGGCCGGAATGATCGGCTCGGCCGCCGGCACCGAGAGCACCGCCCGGGCCAGGCCGAGACAGACCGGACAGCCGTCGCCCTGGCCGTCGGCCTGGTGGAGGCCGACGTGGCACACCCCGGCCAACACGAGGACGACCAAGAGCAGCGCGGCGAGGCGGGAACCGGACATGTCCGCCGCTGCAGCATATCATGGGCCGCCGGGCCGCCCTAATGCCGCTCCTCGACCGCCACGACCGCCCCCTCCGCAGCCTCCGGATCTCGGTCACGGACCGCTGCAACCTCCGTTGCTCCTACTGCATGCCGGCGGCGGAGTATCGCTGGATCCCGCACGAAGCCGTCCTCCGCTACGAGGAGATCCTGCGGCTCCTCCACCATTTTCTGCGGGCCGGGGTCCGGCGGGTGCGGATCACCGGCGGCGAACCCCTCCTTCGCCTGGGCCTGGACAATCTGGTCCGGATGCTCGCCGGCCTGGACGGGATCGAGGACCTGGCCCTGACCACCAACGGCGTCCTCCTGGCCGAGCAGGCCGCGGCCCTGCGCGCCGCCGGCCTCGGTCGCCTGACGATCAGCCTCGACACCCTCGACCGGGAGCGCTTCCGCCGCCTGACCCGCCGCGACGACCTCGCGCGGGTCTTGGCCGGCATCGAGGCGGCGGCCGCGGTCGGCTTTGCGGGCACCAAGCTGAACACGGTGGTCGTCCGCGGTTTCAACGAGGACGAGATCCCGTCCCTGCTCGCCTTCGGGCGCGAGCACGGGGTCGAGGTCCGTTTCATCGAGTACATGGACGTCGGCGGCGGCACCGGCTGGAGCGAGGAGCGGGTGGTCCCGCAGGAGGAGATCCTCGCCCGGGTGGCCTCCGCCCACGGCGCGCCGCAGCCGGTCGCGGGACGGGGCAGCGCGCCGGCCGCCCGCTGGCGCCTGCCGGACGGCACCGTCTTCGGAGTCATCGCCGCCACGACGGCGCCGTTCTGCGCCGACTGCGATCGCTCGCGGATCACCGCCGACGGCCACTGGTTCACCTGCCTGCACGCGACCCGCGGCCACGACTTCAGGTCGCTGCTGCGCGGCCCCGGCCCCGACCAGGCGATCGCGCACCTGATCGAGAGCGTCTGGCGCCGGCGCGAGGACCGCGGCGCTGAGGAGGCCCGCGCCCGGCGCCTGGCCGGCGGCCCCGAGCCGCCGGCCGGCGCCGACCGCCACGCCGAGATGCACGTCAAGGGCGGCTGAGATGGAGATTCATCTCCTGGCCAGCGGCTCGAGCGGCAACTGCGCGTTGATTCGGGCCGGCCGCGGCAGCGACCGGACCACCCTGGTCCTCGACTGTGGCATCGCCCTCCGCACCGCCCGTGATCTGGCCGCGGCCGCCGGCGCCGAGCTGGGCGCGGTCGACGGAGTGCTGCTCAGCCACCATCACGCCGACCACTGCTCCAAGGTGGTGCCGATCGCCGCCCGGGCCGGCTGTCCGCTGTGGGCCCATCCCGCCGCGCTCGAGACCCACCCCGCCACCTCGGCCGGCGAGCGCCGCCGGCGCCGGATCGAACACCGGCCCTTTCGCAGCGGCGAGTGGTTCGAGGCCGGCGCGATCCGCTGTCTGCCGGTGCGGCTGGCCCACGACGCCGTGCCGACTCACGGCTTCGTCTTCGAGGCCGACGGCGTCCGCGCCGGTTTCTTCACCGACCTCGGCCGGACCGAGGAGATCCTCCCCCACCTCGCCGCCGGCCTCGACCTGCTCGTCCTGGAGGCCAACCACGACCCCGACCTGCTGGCCGCGGGCCGCTACCCGCCCCACCTCAAGCGACGGGTCGGCGGCGACCGCGGCCACCTGAGCAACGACCAGGCCGCCGCCGCCCTGGCCGCGGCCGGGGCGAGGGCGCCGCGGCGGATCGCCCTCGCCCACCTCAGCGAGCACAACAACCGGCCGGAACTGGCCCTGGCCGCCGCCGCCGCCGGCCTCCGCCGGGGCGGCGCCGTCGGCGTCGAGCCGGCGGCGGCGCCGCGACGGGGCTTGCTCCGCCTGGCCGCCGGCGACGGCGCCGCCCGGCCTGGAGCTAGGCGAAGAGGTTGAACTTGAGGATGTGCCAGAGGGCGGCGACGCCGTCCTTCCAGCCGATCTTCTTGCCCTCGGCGTAGTCCCGCCCGTAGTAGCTGATCGGCACCTCGTAGATCCGCACCCGGCTGCCGTCCGGCCGGCGCTTGCGGGCGATCTTGGCCGTGATCTCCGGCTCGAAGCCGAAGCGGTTCGACTCGATGCGGATCCCCGCCAGCACCTCACGCCGGAAGACCTTGTAGCAGGTCTCCATGTCGGACAGGTTCAGGTTGGTGAACATGTTCGACACCCAGGTCAGGAAGGTGTTGGCCATCTGGTGCCAGTAGAGGTGCACCCGGCTCATGCGCGAGCCCTTGAAGCGCGAACCGTAGACGACGTCGGCCAGCCCCTTCTCGATCGGCTCGAGCAGGATCGGATACTCGGCCGGGTCGTACTCGAGGTCGGCGTCCTGGATCAGGACGACATCGCCGGTGGCGTGCTCGATGCCGGTCCGCAGGGCGGCGCCCTTGCCCTGGTTGACGCTGTGGTGGAGGACGGTGACGTCCGGATCGTCGGCGTAGCGGGCGAGGATCTCCCGGCTGCGGTCGACGGAACAGTCGTCGACCAGGATGATCTCCTTCTCGTAGGGAGCGGCCCGGACACGGGCCAGGATCTCGTCGAGGGTCTTCTCCTCGTTGTAGACCGGGATGATGACCGAGAGCTTCACGATGGCTGCGGGCGGCTGCGGATCGGGGAAGTCTAACCCGCCCCCGGCGGCGGCGCCGGGTCTTCCCGGGCGCCGGCCCGGCTCAGGACGAGTCCGACCGCGGCCAGGGCGAGCAGGCTGAGCGCCGGCGACCAGCGGCCGTCCAGGTCGGGCAGAACGATCCGGCCGGCCTTCGGAACCGCCACCAGGACCCCGGCCACTGCTTCGCCGGCGATCAGGCCGCTGGCCATCAGCACGCCCCGCTCCTGCCGCCGGGACCGTTCCGCCGCCGGCCGCTCGCGGAGCCTCCGGTCGAGCAGCCAGGCACAGAGACCGCCGGCTAGGATCGAGGTCGAGAGACCGAGCGAGAGGTACATGCCCACGGCGACCGGCATCAGATGGAGCCGGAAGCGGCTCCGCCGCGGCGCCAGCAGGAGCTGGTCGACCAGGATCACGGCCAGGCCGACGGCGGCGCCCCAGGCGATCATGTCCCAGGGCAGGACCGCGTCGCCGAAGAAGCCGTTCATCAGCGACGAGAACAGCGCCGCCTGCGGCGCCTCGAGGGCGTGGCCCTGGAGGGCCGGCGGCAGGTGGGCGTCGGTGCCGATGCCGTAGGCGCGATGGAGGAGGCTCAGCACCGGCGCCAAGACGAAGCTGGCGGTGACCACGCCGAACACCTCCCCCCACTGCTGCCGGGCCGGCGTGGCCCCGACCAGCTGGCCGGTCTTCAGGTCCTGGCAGACGTCGCCCGAGGTGCAGGTGGCGCAGCAGACCACGCCGGCCACCCCCATCGTCGCCAGGATCGCCAGTTTCCCGGACCAGCCGGCCAGGAAGACGAAGGCGGTGGTGAGCAGCACGGCGCAGATCGTCATGCCGCTGACCGGACTGTTGCTGACCCCGACCAGGCCGACGATGTAGGCGGCGACGGCGACGAAGAAGAAGGAGCAGACGACCATCAGCCCGGTCGCCAGGAGGCTCAGGCCGGCGTCGCCGGTGAAGCTCTCGTAGAGGCCGAAGACGACCAGGACGGTGGCGGCAGTCAGGAGCAGGAGCCAGCGCCGCTCCAGGTCGGTGTCGGTGCGCGGCGGCGCCTGGCGGCCGGCGGCGGCACGGTAGCCGGAGACGGTCTCGCGCAGGCCGGCGGCGATGCCGTGCCGGATCTGCAGGATCGACCACAGGCCGCCGACCACCATCGCCCCGACCCCGAGGAAGCGGACCCGATCGTCGAGCCAGGCGTGGAGCGCGGCTCCCTCCCGGCCGGCGCCGGCGGCCAGCAGCGGCGCGGCCACCAGCCAGGACAGGGCGCCGCCGGCGAAGACCTGCAACGACAAGGGCAGGCCGATGATGAAGCCGACCGCGAGCAGCGCCGGCGACGCCTTGATGCCGACCCAGGTCCGGACCGGCCCGGCGGCGACGGCCGTCTCGAGGTCGGACCGGAACAGCTTGAAGCCGTCGGCCAGGACCTTGAAGCCGGTGCCCAGGAGCAGGGCCGAGAAGATCGCGCGCAGGCCGCTTCCGCCCTCCTCGCCGGCCTGGAGGACCTTGGCGCAGGCGACGCCCTCCGGGAAGACCAGGTCCGGATTGTCGCGGATCATCGAGCGCCGGAGCGGCACCATGAACAGAACCCCAAGCAGGCCGCCGGTCATCGCCACCAAGGTGGTCCGCCAGAAGTCGAAGCCGGACCAGACCCCGGTCAGGACCAGCGCCGGCATCGTGAAGACGATCCCGGCCGCCAGCGACTCACCGGCCGAGGCCACGGTCTGGACCATGTTGTTCTCGAGGATCGTGCCCCGGCGCAGGACGCCCTTGAGTAGTCCCATCGAGATCACCGCCGCCGGGATCGAGGCGCTGACCGTCATCCCGGCGAACAGGCCGAGGTAGACGTTGGCGACGCTCATGACCAGCCCGATCAAGACACCGAGGCCGAGCGCCAGGGGGGTGGACTCGCGGAGCGCCTTCACGCCGGCGCCTCCCCCGGCCGCGGCAGGTCGCGGAACCGGCCCCAGAGCCGCTCCGAGGCCAGGATCCAGACCGCTGAGAAGAGGAGGCCGGCGACGACGTCGACGAGGTAGTGATAGCGGAGATAGAGGGTGGCGGCCGCGGTCAGCAGCGCCCAGGGTCCGAACAGGCGGAACCAGGCCCGATCGCGGCACCAGCACAGCCAGGCGATGTAGCTCGACATCATCACGTGGCCGCTGGGAAAGCAGTCGCGCTTGGTCCAGGAGGTACTGATCAACCGCTCGTGCAGGAACGGCTGCAGCCCGTGACTGGGCAGGGCGGTCGCGTAGTGGACGAAAGCGTAGGGCGAACGGGTCGGCACGAGCAGATAACCGCAGTAGCTGATCAGAAAGCCGACGATCACCCGGTCCACCCCTTGGAAGAGGGTCGGCCAGTCGCGGCGGCGGGCCCAGCGCAGGCCGAGCAGGAACGGGAACAGGTAGAAACTGGTGTAGACCGCCTGCAGCAGGTCGCTGAGCAGCGGCGAGGCCAGGCCCTGCCAGACGCCTTCCCAGGTGTAGCCGAACAGGCGGCGATCGAGGCCGAGGATCGTCCACTCCCGGTCCTCGGGCAGGACCCAGGGGATGACCAGGGACAGAGCGGAATAGATCGCGAACAAGAGCCCGCCGGCGGCGAGGGGCACGACCAGCGGCCGCAGCCGCGGCAGACGCCGCTGGAGCGCCTCGGCGAGCAGGGAGACCGCGCCGAGGCCGGCGAAGACGGCCACCGCCCGGCCGGCCTCGGGCACCTCGCCCGGCAGGAGAAGGACCAGCAGCGCGACCATGCCGCAGAAGGCGGGCAGGGCGATCCCGAGGCTGATCGTTCGGCGGTCCTCCGCGCTGGCCACGGCCGTATCATGCGCTCCCGCCCGCCCGGAATCCATGCGCCCGCTCCCCCGCTGCCTCGCCACCCTCCTGCTCGGAGCCTGCACCGCCGCCAGCTGCGACTCGGCCGGCGACGCCGTCGCCCCGCCTCCGTTCGACGCCGCCCGCGCCTGGTCCGACCTCGAGCGGCTGGTCGGCTTCGGCCCGCGTCCGCTCGGCTCCCCGGCCCTGGCCGAGGCGCGGGCCTGGCTGCGCGGAGAACTCGAGGCCCTGGGCTTCGCGGTCGAGGAGGTCTCCTTCCCGGTCCGGGCGCCGGCCGGCGCCCGTCGCCAGGGCGAGTTCCGCGGTGTCAACCTGCTCGCCCGCCGACCGGGCGAGCAGCCGGGCGAGATCTGGCTGGCCAGCCACTTCGACACCTACGACCTGCCCGGCTTCGTCGGCGCCAACGACGGCGGCTCCTCGAGCGCGGTGCTGCTCGAGATCGCCCGCCAGCTCGCCGGGTCCGGACCGCGCTCCGGCCCCGGCCTGGTCCTGTGCTGGTTCGACGGCGAGGAACCGTTCTCGCCGGTCCCCTGGAGCAACGAGGACAACTCCACCTTCGGCAGTCGCCACCAAGTCGAGTTGCTCGAGCAGGCCGGCGCCGCCGGCCGGGTTCGAGCCTTCATCCTCCTGGACATGGTCGGCGACGCCCGCCTCGGCATCACCCTGCCCGAGGAGTGCGACCAGCGCCTGGCCCGGATCCTCGAGCGGACCGCCCACGCCCTCGGCCAGCCGCAGCTCTTCGTCGGCCGGCGGCCGATCCGCGACGACCACGTGCCGTTCTATCGGGCCCGGATTCCGGTCGTGAACCTGATCGACCTGCGGTACGGCCCCGGCCTTTCCAACGACTGGTGGCACACCACCGAGGACACCCTGGACAAGTGCAGCGCCGAGAGCATGGCCGCGGTCGGCCGGATCGTGCTGGCGGCGCTGCCGGAGATCGAGCGCGAGTTCCCGGTCCGGGGGTGACGGACCGGGGCTGATCAGCCTCCCTCGCCGGCCTCCACCTCGGCCACCGCAGCCCGGGCCCGGGCCAGGGCCTGTTCCCGGTCGGCCAACACCCGCGCCGCCGGGGCGGCCGCGGCGCCTTCCGGCAGGGTTCCGAGGTCCACGGCCACCACCTTGCTGACCCCGGCCTTGCGCATGGTCACGCCGAACAGCCGTTCGCACCGGGCCATGGTCAGCTTGTTGTGGGTCACGACCATGAACTGGGTGCCGGTCGTGAAGTCCTCGAGGACGTCGAGGAAACGCGTGACGTTGGCGTCGTCGAGGGCGGCGTCGACCTCGTCGAGCAGACAGAACGGCGACGGCCGGGACCGGAACACCGCCAGCAGCAGGGCCAGCGCGGTCAAGGTCCGCTCGCCGCCGGAGAGGAGCTTGATCGAGCGCAGCTCCTTGCCCGGCGGCCGGACCGTGATCTCGATCCCGGCGGTGAGCGGGTCGGCCTCGGCTTCGAGCGCCAGCTCGGCCCGACCGCCGCGGAACAGCCGGCGGAAGATCGCCTCGAACTGCCCCTGAACCGCCTCGAAGGCGGCCAGGAAGCGGCTCCGGCAGCGGGAATCCAGGTCCTCGATCGTCCCGACCAGGTTGGCCCGGGCGGCGAGTAGGTCCTCCCGCTCCCGGCCGAGGAATCCGGCCCGCTCCTCGGCCTCCTCGAGTTCGTTCAGCGCCTCCAGGTTCACCGAGCCGATCGCGTCGAGGGCGCGGCGCATCTCCGCCACCTCGGCCCGCAGCGCCGCCAGGGCCTCCCCGACCGCGGGTTCCTGGTCGGCGATCCCCTGGGACCGCGCCAGGTCCTCGAGAGGCTGCTGGAACTCGTCGGCCAGCGAGCGGACGAGTTCGCCCAGCTCGAGCTGAACCCGCTGCCGGGCCAGGGCGAGTTCCTGGCGCTCCGACAGCAGTTCCTCCAGGCGGTCCTCATCGCCCTCGGCGCCGTAGCGGTAGCGCTCCCAGGCCTGCCGAGCGCGCTCGTGCTGGATCCGGGCCTCCTCCACTCGCTGTTCGAGATCGGCCCGGGCGGCGAGCAGCCGGCCCATCTCGGCCCGGTCGGTCTCGGCCCGGCGGCGGAGGTCCTGGATCCGCTCGGCCCGCTGCCGCAGCTCGGCGGCCAGCCGTTCGGCCTCCTCCTGTTCGCGGCGGCGCAGCCGGGTTCCGGCCTCGAGCCGCTGCTCGAGATGGGCCAGCTCCTGGGCCCGCCGCTCGTCCTCGAGACGGGCCTCCTGGAGGGCGCCGCGTGCTTCCTCGAGTTCAGTCTCGATCCCGGCGCCGGCCGTCTCGGCCTCCTCGAGGGACCGGCTCAGCTCCTCCCGTCGCCGCTCGGCTTCGTCCCGGGCGGCCACGGCCTCCGCCTCGAGCCGCGACGACTCCCGGAGCCGGGTCTGGAGGGCGGCCAGCTCGGCGGCCAGCGCCTCCTCCTCCTCGGCCCGCGCCTGGCAGCGGCGCTCTAGCTCCCGGACCCGGTCGGCGGCCCGGTCCCGCCGGGCGACGACCTCGCGCAGGGAGCCGTCGAGCCGTTCCAGCTCGGCCAGCGCCTGCTGGAGTTCGCCGGCCAGATCCGCGGCCCGGGCGGCGCAGGAGGCCTCCGCCTCTTGCGCCCGCCGTCGGCGCCCCTCGGCCTCGCGCCGGGCGTTCCGCCGGGCGAGGATGCCCTCCGCCCCCTCGCCCCGCAGCATGCCGGTCCGCACGAAGCCGGGGCCGTGGAATTCGCCGTCGGCGGACAGGAACAGGGCGCCGGGGTGCTCCTCGGCCAGCCGGGCGGCCTCTTCGGACCGATCCACGCAATAGACCGCGCCGAGGCGGGCACAGAGGGCATCGCAGCGTTCGGGGTCGCCCTCGAGCAGGGCTCGGAGCGGGCGCGCCGGCACGACGTGGACCGGGTCCGGCCCGACGACCGGGAAGAAGCAATCGAAAGAGCCGTCGGCCAGCTCGGCCGCGGCGCCGCGCCGATCGATCCAGAGGGCGTGCTGGAGGCGGCCGAGCAGGTCCTCGACCAGGCGGTCCCAGGGCTCGGGGACCGAGATGCCGTCGAGCAGCAGTCCGGCGCCGCGGCCGGCGAGCAGGCGGCGGACCGGCGCGGGCAGGCCCGCCCCTTCCTCCTCGACCGCCTGCAGGGCGCGGATCCGGGCCTCGGCCGCGGCTGCTTCGCGCCGGGCCTCGGCCGCCGCCGCCTCGGCCTGGGCCAGCTCCTCGCGCAGCGCGTCGCGGTGGGCGATCAGCTCCCGCGCCCGCTGCTCGTCGCGGCCGGCTCGGAGGGAGGCCTCCTCCAGCTCCGCTCGGGCCGCCTCGAGTTCGGCCACCAGCCGGTCGCGTTCGCCCTGGGACTCGGCCTGGCGGCGCTCTAGGCCGCGCAGCAGCCCTTCGGCCTCGCTCCGGTCCCGGGCGGCGGCCGCCGCGGCGTTGTGGTGCCGGGTCCGTTCGGCCAGCGCTGCCAGCACGCCCCGCCGCAGCTCCTCGAGCCGGGTGCGATGGGCGACGGCGGCGCGGTGCCGGTCCTGGAAGCGCCCCTCCGCGGCCGCCAGCACGGCGGCGCCTTCGGCCCTCGCCGCGGCCAGCTCCTCGCGGCGCTCGAGCAGAGCGGCGTCCTCCGCGCCCCGCTCCTCCTCGGCCCGGCGGATCCCCGCCAGCCGCTCGGTCTCCTTCCGCTGCTGCTCCTCCAGCTCCTCCGCCCGCGACTCGAGACCGTGCACCCGCTCCTCGAGGGCCGCCGCCTTCTCCTTGGTCTCGGCGGCCTGGGCCCGCAGGGCGTCGTGGCGCTCGCGCAGGGCACCGGCCTCCTTCTCGAGCTGGTCGAGGCGCCGCTGCCGCGACTCGCGCTCCCGGCGGACGGCGTCGATCCGCACCTCCAGTTCGGCCGCGCGCCGCTCGAGGTCGGCCTCCTCCCGGCGCAGGCGGGCCGACTCGGCCCAGGCGAGTCGGATCCGACCGGTCTGGTAGCGGTCGCGCAGCTCGATCCAGCGCCGGGCCTTGCCGGCCTGGATTTTCAGCGACCGGACCCGGCGCTGGACCTCCTCGTGGACGTCCTCGACCCGGGCCAGGTCCTGGGCGACCCGCGCCAGCTTCAGCTCGGCCTCGTGCTTGCGCGCCTTGTAGCGGCTGATACCGGCCGCTTCCTCGAACACCGAGCGGCGCTCGGCCGGATTGGCGGAGAGCACGGCGTCGATCTTGCCCTGGGCCAGCACCATGTAGCTGCGGACCCCGAGGCCGGTGTCGAGCAGGACGTCGCGGACATCCTTGCGCTTCACCCGGCGGCCGTTCAGCAGGTAGTCGGACTCGCCGGTCCGGAAGAGCCGGCGACCGATCGCCACCTCGCCGCCGGCTTCCACGATTCGCCCCTCCTCGTCGGCCAGGACGATCTCGACCATCGCGTAGGAAGCCGGCGCCCTCCCTTCGGCTCCCTTGAAGATGACGTCGTCCATCTGATCGGCGCGCAGGGTCTTGGCCGAACGCTCGCCCATCACCCAGAGGAGGGCGTCGACCACGTTCGACTTGCCGCAGCCGTTCGGCCCGACGATGCCCGTCAGGCCGCGTTGGACCGGGATCACGGTGCGGTCGGCGAAGGACTTGAATCCCTCGAGTTCGATGCGCTTCAGGTACATGCGGCGGCGGATCAGGAACGAGTGCCGGAGAGGTGTCGGTCGAGGTCGGAGGCGGCGAGGGCGGCGGCGGCGCCGAACTCGAGCCAGGGCGCGGCGGCGAAGGCGGCCGGCCCGGGCAGCGGCTCGGCTTCGACCGGGTTCCAGCCGATCGGAAGCGCGCGCAGATCCGGCTCGTCGTGGCGCCGGGCCAACCGCACCCCCGCACCCTGCGGATGGGCCGGGGCGAAGAACTCGGGCCGGAAGCCGGCGCCGCGCAGGGCGGCGGCGAACCGCTCGCGCAAGGCGAGGAGGAGGCGGCGGAGCCGGCCGGAACCGAGTTCGAGACCGGGCAGGACCAGCTGCAGCGCCTGGGGCAGGCCGGCGGGGACGAGCATCGCCCGACCGGCGCTGTCGCCTCGGGCCCGCAGGCCCAGCTCCCTCAGCGCGGCCGCGGCCAGGGACGCGGCCTCGCCGGCCCGGCGGAGGAAGGTCCTCTCCTCCCCCCGGGAGCCGGCCGCGGCCCGCAGCAGGTCGACCACGCCGAGGCCGGCCAGGTCGCGCCGCGGTTCGGATCGGCGCGGGGCCGCCGCCGCCGGCCACCACTCGAGGAGAACCCGACCGGTCGCCGCCAGCCGCCGGCGCAGACCCTCCTCGGCTCCGAGCCAGCAGCCGAGCGGCAGGCGGGCCCAGCCGCCGTCCAGGGCCCACTCGAGGGCGAGGTTCGGATCCTCGGCCCGCAGCCGCAGCCGGCCCTCGACGGCGCCCAGCCAGCGGGGAGCCGCCCGGCCGAGGTCGCTCCAGGGACGCCCGCGCGGCCACCAGGCCTGGACCTCACCGGCCCCGGCGAGTTCCCCGGCCACCCGCCGCCAGAAGGCCTCCTCGGTCTCCCCTTCCGCCGGCCGCAGCAGCCGGCGGGCCGGCCGCAGCCAGTCACCGAGCCCGGGCAGGTCGAAGAGACCGTCGGCCAGGGCCTGGGCCTGCGGCCCGGACAGGATCTCTTCGCGCGCGAACCGGGCCAGGACCTCGGCGCCGAGCGCGGCCCGGCCGTCGCAGCCCGGGCCGGCCAGGGCCGGCTGGCCGTCGGCCGCGGGCAGAGCCTGGCCGTCGAGCCAGGCGCGGAGGAGGCCGCGGTCGAGGCCGACGTCGCCGGCGACCAGCGGATCGGCGCGCAGGCCGAGGGTGCGGCATTCGTTGTCGGCCAGCGCCGCGACCAGCCGGCCGGTGGCGTGACGCAGGCCGGTGGCGAGCAGGCGGCGTTCGATCCGGCGGGCGACCTGCGCGGCCAGGCCGGGTTCGAGCCGACGGGAGCGGACGAGGGACCGGGCCAGCCGCTCCCGGTCCCAGGGCCGGGCGCCGCCCTCGGGACCGCCGTCGGTGTGGACCCGGAGCCGGCCGCGACGGGCCCGGCGCTCCTCTCCGAACGCCCGATAGCGGGCCGCGGCGGCCGCGTGGCCGGAGACCTCGAGCGCGCTCTCGACGCCGGCCGCGAGGTCCCGGGTCTCGACGGCGCCGGACCCGGCCAGGGCGCCGGCCACCGCCGCGGCCAGGACCGAGGCCGGACCTTGGTCCTCGCCGGCGGCGGTCAGGGCGGCGGCGATCGACTCGGCGAGGCGGACCCCGTCGAAGCTCTCCTCCCGGCCGTCGCGCTTACGAACGCGGCTCGGCAGCGGCTCCATGCGCCCCCTTCTCCAGCATCGGCTTCAGTTCCTCGAGAAACTGGGCGATGTCCTTGAACTCGCGATAGACCGAGGCGAAGCGGACGTAGGCGACCTGGTCGAGCCGGCGCAGCTCGTCCATCACGAGCTGGCCGATGTACTTGCTGCTCACCTCGCGATCGAACATCTCGGCCAGCTGCCGCTCGATCCGGGCGGTGATCTCCTCGAGCTGCTCCAGGGCCACCGGGCGCTTCTCGCAGGCCTTGAGCATGCCCTGGAGGATTCGGGCCCGGTCGAACGGCACCCGCGAGCCGTCCTTTTTGACCACCCGCAGCGGGGTCTCCTCCATCCGCTCATAGGTGGTGAAGCGGCGGGCGCAGTCGAGGCACTCCCGGCGGCGGCGAATCGAGTAGCCGTCGGCCGAAGAACGCGAGTCGATGACCCGGTCGTTGTCCTGCTTGCAGTAGGGGCAGCGCACCTTCCCGGCCCCCATGACCAGGGGCTGGGATGCGTTTTACCACAAGGAGTTGGGGACATTCCACCGCCGGCCGCTCACTTGCCGATGCAGAAGCGGGCGAAGATCCGGTCGAGGAGGTCCTCGGGGGTCAGTTCGCCGGCCAGTTCGGCCAGGGCCAGGAGGGCGGCGCGGAGTTCCTCGGCGGCCAGATCGGCCGGGAGCCCGGCCGCGCGCAGCCCGCGCGCCCGGTCGACCGCCTCGGCGGCGGCGCGCAGCGCCTGCCGGTGCCGCTCGCTGGCGCCGGCCCGGGCCAGGCGCAGCTCCTCGACCTCATCGAGCAGGCGCCGGCTCAGGCGGGCCAGCTCGGTCAGTCCTTCTCCCCGCTCGGCCGCGATCCAGACCGCCGGTTCCCCCCGGGCCGCCACCGCGGCCTCGGGGACCCGCCGCGGGAGATCGTTCTTGGTCCAGACGACCAGGGCGGGCGCCCCGGCCGGCGGCTCCGGCGGTCGCCCGGCCGGGTCGGAGGCGTCGGCGACCAGCCAGACCAGGTCGGCCGGGGCGCCATCCTCCGCCTCGGCGCGGGCCCGAGCGGCCGCGTCGCGGGGGTCGGCGGCGGCCCCGCCGCGGCCGGGGCCGTCGATCAGGATCCAGCCCTCCTCCACGTCATCCGGCCGCCAGAGGGCCTCGAGTCGGTCGCGGGTGGTTCCGGCGCGATCCGAGACCAGGGCCTCGACCCCGGTCAGGCGGCGGAAGAGGGTGGTCTTGCCGGCGTTCGGACGACCGAGCAACAGGATCCGCGGCGGTCCGCGGCGCAGCCGCCGCCGGTCCTCGTGGGCCAGGCCGGCGGCGAGGGCGTCCGCGGCCGCCGCGAGCAAGGGTTCGATCTCGTCCGGGCGGAGATCCTGGGCGTCGCCCTCCTCGAAATCGAGGCCGGCCTCGAGCTGGGCCAGAGCGGCGGCCAAGACTTCCCGCGCTTCCCGGACCCGGTCGCCGGGCCTGCCGGCGAGCAAGGCCGCCGCCGCCCGGGCGCCGGCGGCGGTCCGGGCCGAGACCAGGTCGAGCACCGCCTCGGCCTGGACCAGGTCGATGCGGCCGGCCCGGAAGGCGCGGCGGGTGAACTCGCCCGGCTCGGCGGGACGGGCGCCGGCGGCGTAGAGGCGGGCCAGGACCGCGTCGACCACCGGCGCGCAGCCGGGCAGGTGGAGTTCGAGCACGTCCTCGCCGGTGGCCGAGCCGGGACCGGGGAAAACCAGCAGCGCCGCCTCGACCCGGCAGCCCGGGGCCCATTCAATCCGGCCGGCGACGGCCTCGCGCCGGCCGCGCGGCCGCGGCCAGTCCGGCGGCAGCAGGCCGCCGCCGTCGTCGGCCAGGCCGGCGCCGCTGAGGCGCAGGACGCAGCGCTCAGCCGGGCCGACCGGCGTGGCCGGAGCGACGATCGGATCCGCAGTCCTACTTGCCAACGGCCGGCGCCGCCACCGGCCAGCGCTTCTTGATCACCTTCTGCTCGAAGATGCCGAGCGCGCTCGAGGTGATCATGTAGAGCGACAGGCCGGCGGCGTAGTTGTAGAGCATCACGCCGAACAGGATCGGCATGAACGCCATCATCTTCTGCATCTGCGCCTGCTGCGGATCGGTCGGCTTCGGCATCGAGCGCTGGTGGGCGACCCAGAGGAAGACCATCACGATCGGCAGCACGTTCAGGGTGGTGACGCCGCTGAAGGGGAAGAAGTCGAGCACCGGACCGCCGAAGTCGATCAGGGCGTCCGGCCGCGACAGGTCCCGGATCCAGCCGACGAAGGGTTGCTGGCGGAGCAGGATCGAGCAGCGGAGGGCGGCGAACAGACCGATGAAGACCGGGAACTGGAGCAGCATCGGCAGACAGCCGCCCAGCGGCGGCGACAGCCTGTGCTCGCGGTAGAGCTTCATCGTCGCCTCCTGCTTCTTGGCCGGATCCTTGGCGTACTTCCGGTTGATCTCGTCCAGCTGCGGCTTGACCTTGGCCATCTTGGCCTGGTAGACGGCCATCTTCACCTGGGAGTGGCGGTTGACCGGGAACAGGGACGCCCGGACCAGGATCGTCAGCAGGATGATCGCCGCCCCCCAGTTGCCGGTGACCAGGTGGAAGAGCTTGAGCAGGGCCAGAATCGCCGGCGCGATCCACTCGGTGAAGAAGATCCGGTAAAAGAACGAGCCGCCGTAGTCGACGTGTTCGATCACCGACACCAGGGGTTCGTAGCCCTGGGCGAAGACCGCCGGATCCTTCGGGCCGAGGTACCACTGGAAGCTCTGGCTCTCGGGCGCCGAGCCCGGCCCGCCGACGTGGACCTGGAAGTCGCCGGCGATGGAGGTCCGCATCCAGGCCCCGGCGTAACCGGAGGCGGCCAGTTCGGCGGTCCGGCGCCGGAAGCGGTCCAGGACCGAGGCGACGTAAGACGGGTCCTCGCCGACCGCGGCCGCGGCCTGATCGGCGGCGGCAGCGGCGCCGAGATCGCGGACGGCGCCGAGGACGGCCAGGGCACGGTCGCGCTCCTCGGCCGGGAAGGCCTCGAGAACCAGCTCCTCGTAGCGCTCTTGGTCGAGCAGAACCTCGCAGACCGCCCCTTCGAAGACCTCGCCGATCGGCCGGATCGCGCTCAGGAAGTACTTCGAACCCTCGAGGACGAAGGCGAACCTGCCGCGCCAGGAGGCGGCCGCGTTCCGATCCGGCGGCAGCTTGCCCCGCGGCCGGAAGATCTCCATGTCCTCCGCCCGCCCTTCCTCGAAGCGCCCGGCGGCGGCGTAGGGGTTCGGGTAGAACCGGTCCCGCTCGACCAGGACGCCGCCGCCGGTCCCGAGCCGGAAGTGGAGGTAGCCGGTGGCGGAGACCTCTTCGGTCGGCGTGGCGGTGAAGTCGAGTTCGACGTGGCGTGCTCCGGCCGGGACCCGCAGGCGCTTCTCGAGTTCGACCCCGGCCGGGGTGCGCAGGCGCAGCACCGCCTCGCGGCCGCCGCCGGCGGTGTCGCGGATCCCCTCCAGGGTCCAGTCGGCGGCGTCGAGGTCGGTCCCGAGCACCCCCTTCGGCTCCCACAGGCGCAGGCCGTCGCGACGGCGGTAGTTCACCGCTCCCGGCTCGCCGCCGGCGGCCGGCGGCCGCGCCTCGGGCGCGTTGTAGAGCACCAGCCAGTCCTCCTCGGCCAGCGGCCCCTCGACGTCGAGGCGGCTCGTGTAATCCTTGAGCCGGACCTGGACGCAGCCGCCGCCGCGGGTGCTCCACTTCGTCCACAGGTGTTCGTTCTCGAGGACGAAGAACTCCTCCGCCGGTCGCTCGGCGTCGTCGAAGCGTTCCGGCCGGGCGCCGGCGGCCGGCCCGCCGCCGCCCGTCTCCTCCGGCGGCGGCGCGCAGGTGGGGGCGATGAAGAGGGCGGCGATGCCCCAGAGGACCAGGGTGAGCAGGGTGCGGGCTTTCATCGCAGGGTCAACGACCGGCCAGGAGGCGGTCGCCGAGGCTGTCGGGCAGATCGGCCGCGGCCAGAATGCGCCGCCGCGCCGCCTCGTTGTCGTAGGCCAGGCGGCGCCAGCGGACGGTGCCGCCGTCGTAGAGGGCGAAAGCGAGCCGAGGATCGCCGTCGCGGGGCTGGCCGACCGAGCCGACGTTGATCAGGTAGCGTCGGTCCGGCTCGAGGACGAGTTCGGCGCCGTCCCCTTCCGCCCGATGGAACTCCGGATCGCCTTCCGCGAACCAGCCCGGATGGTGGGTGTGGCCGAAGAAGGTCAGCCGGTGGTCGGCGGCGGCGAAGTTGGCCGCCAGCCGGTCGGCGCGGCTGCCGGCGTTCGGCAGCAGGTATTCCATCAGGGGGCTGCGCGGGCTGGCGTGGACGAGCGAGATCTCCTCGCCGCCGGCGCCCGGGTCCACCGCCATCGCCGGCACCAGCCCGCCGAGCCAGTCCCACAGCGGCCAGTTCGACTCCTGTTCCGGGTCGAGGGCGCGGCGGCTGAAGTCGATCGCCTGCAGCGCCCGTTCGTTGAAGCCGAGCGCTTCCCGGTCGTCGAGAAGGGCGGCGTCGTGGTTGCCGAGCAGGCAGACCGCGCAGCGCTGGCGGACCCGCTCGATCACCTCCCGCGGCGAGGCGCCGTAGCCGATCACGTCGCCCAGGCAGAGAACCTCCGGGACGCCGGCGGCGTCGAGGTCGGCCCAGGCGGCGTCGACCGCCTCGAGGTTGGCGTGGAGGTCCGAGACGAGGGCGAGCAAGGCGGGCGGCGGGACGGCGGAGGCCGGCTCGGAGGGCTTTTCCGGCCGGGGGGAGCGGGGTATCTTCCGCCCCGCCCCGGCTCCGGGCAAGCGCCCGGCCCGCTCCCTGCCGACCATGTCCGCCTTCCTCCTCTGTCTCGCCCTCTGCCCGGCCCAGGAACCCGCCGCCGAACCGCTCCCGGCGGGCGTCGTCGCCCGCCTCGACGGCGAGGAGATCCCGCTCCGGGACTACCTCGACTTCCTCTACCTGCGGATGGGCAAGCGGCCGCTCGAGGAGTACCTCGCCGGTTTGCTGGTCGAGCGCGAAGCCCGGCGCTACGGCATCGAGCTACCGGCCGACCAGCTGGAGGAGATGGTCGCCGAACGCGAGCGAACCGAGCGCGAGGCGGCCCCGCCCGGCGGTTTCGAGGAACGCCTCGCCCGCGAGGGCAAGAGCGTCGAGATGTACCGCCGATTGCTCCGCCAGGAGCTGCGCCGGGAGTACCTGACCGATCAGCTCGTCCGCGCCACCCGGGTGGTGACCGACCAGCGCCTGCGGCAGGAGTTCGAGCGCGAGTACGGGCCGGGCGGGGTCCGGGTCCGGGTCCGGCACGTCCTGGTCATGCCGAACGTGCTCCGCGCCGAGCGCCTGCGGGCCGGCGTCAAGCCCGATCAGATCGACCTCGAGGAACTGCGCGCCGCGGCCCGCGCCCAGGCCGAGCGGGCCCTGGAGCGGCTGCGCGCCGGGGAGGACTTCGCCGCCGTCGCCGCGGCCCTGTCCCACGACCGGGTCACCCGCGACCAGGGCGGGGAGCTGCGCAACTACAACGGCCGCCTCTACGGCCCGACCTTCAAGCAGGCGATCGACGCCCTCCAGCCGGGCGAGATCTCGGAGGTGATCGAGACCGGCGCCGGCTTCCACGTCGTCCAGCTCCTCGAACGGACCGTCACGGACCTCGAAGCCGTCCGCGCCGAGCTGATCGAGCGAATCCTGGCCGCCGAACCGGACTGGCAGGAGCGGAACGCCTTGGTCCAGGCCCTCCGCGGCAAGGCCGAGGTCCAGCTCTGGTAGCGGGCGGCGGTCAGGCCCGGTAGAGACCCCGGGCGGCGATCTCGGCCGCCACCGCCGGCGGCAACCAGCGGCTGCAGTCCTCGCCGCGGGCCAGCGCCGCCCGGATCCGACTGGAGGAGATCGGGACCAGCTCCATCGCCAGCATTCGGCCTGGGACGCCCGGCCGGAGCCGTTCCCAGCCCGGGCGCGGAAACCAGACGGGGGTCGCCAGTTCGAGGATCCGCTCGCGTCGGCGCCAGTTCGGCCAGTGCTCCTGCGAGTCGCCGCCGAGGACCAGCAGGAACTCGGCGCCCGGGTGAAGGCGGGCGAGTTCCTCCAGGGTGTCGACGGTGTAGGAGGGTGGCTCCCGCTCGAGTTCGAGCCGGCAGAGTCGCTCGCCCGGCCGCCCGGCCAGGACGGCCTCGATCAAGGCGGCCCGATCGGCGGCCGGCGCCGGGCACCGGCCGGGCTTGTGCGGGGCCGCCCGGGCGGGCACCCAGAGCAACAAGTCGGGCCGAAGCCGGTCCTGGACGGCGTCGGCGACCGCGAGATGACCGCGGTGGATCGGATCGAAACTGCCGCCGAAGACGGCGATCTTCATCGCCCGAGGCGGGCGGCGAGCGCGGCCGCCGCCTCGGCGCGCGGGATCCGTTCCTCCCGCCGCTCGGCCATGTCGCGCAAGACGACCACGCCCTCGGCCCGCTCCTCCGGGCCGAGGACGAGGGCGAACCGGGCCCCGAGCCGGCCGGCCTCCTTGAACTGGGCCTTGGCCGACTTGCCGCGGAAGTCGAGTTCCACCCCGGTCAGCCCGGCCCGTCGCAGCTCGCCGGCGAGGGCGAGGGTCTCCTCCCGCTCCTGGTCGGTGATCGCGACGCAGTAGACCTCGGCGCCGAGTTCGGCGCGCAGATCGGCGAGGTCCGCCGCCGGCGGCAAACCGAGTTCCCCCAGCGCCAGTTCGGTGGCACTGAAGCCGATCGCGAAGCCGACCGCCGGCGTCGGCGGACCGCCGACCTCCTCGATCAGGCCGTCGTAGCGGCCGCCGCCGCAAAGGGCGGAGCGGGAGCCGAGGGGCGGGTAGTGAATCTCGAAGATCGTCCGGGTGTAGTAGTCCAGGCCGCGGACGATCCCCGGATCCTCGATCGGCTCACGGCCGAGCGCCCGCAGGGCGGACAGGAAGGCCCGATGGTGGGCGGCCGAGTCCGACCCGAGCAGCCCGAGCAGCTCCGGAGCGCCCTGGTTCCGCTCCCGGCAGCCGGCCACTTTGCAGTCCAGGAGGCGGAAGACGTTCCGCTCGAAGCGGGCCCGGCAGTCGTCGCAGCGCTCGCCGAGGGTCGGGGCGAAGAAGGCGCGCAAGGCCTCGCGCCAGCGGCCGCGGTCCTCCTCGTCCCCCATCGTGTTCACCCGGACCTGAAGCTCGGAGCCGAAACCGAGGGCCTCGAAGAAACGGACCGCCAGATCGACGACCTCCGCGTCCAGGCGGGGATCGCGGCTGCCGAAGGCCTCGACCCCGAACTGGGTGAACTGGCGCTCCCGGCCCTTCTGCGGCCGCTCGTAGCGGAACATCGGCCCGAGGTAGTACCACTTCTGGAACGGGGCCCGGATCGGGAAGCCGCCCTGGACGTAGGCCCGGGCGGCGCCGGCCGTGCCCTCCGGTCGCAGGGTGTAGGAACTGTCCGAACCGCCCCGGCCGGGCACGGTGAACATCTCCTTCTCGACCACGTCGCTGGTCTCGCCGAGGGAACGGGCGAAAAGTCGCGTTTCCTCGATCAGGGGCGGGCGTATCTCGCTGTACCGCGCGGAGCGGGCCACCCGGTGGGCGGTCCGTTCCAGGTGCCGGATCAGGATCAGGTCCTCCGGCAGCAGGTCGCGGGTCCCCCGCGGGGCTCGATGGGCTTCCCTGGCCATGGCGCCGCGGCAGGATACCCCGGCGGCCGGCCTCGGCCGGCGCCCGCCGGACCGTTGACGGGGCCGCCCCCGGCCCCTACGCTCTTCCCCCTGCCGTCCGGCCTCGGCCGGAGGCTCTTCCCGACCGCCCCCCGTCGACCGTCCCTTACCGATGAAGCGACTCCGCCTGACCACCGTCCTGGCCGTGGCTCTGCTGGCCGTGGGCTTCTCGTCCTGCACCCGGAACATCGGCGACGACCTGAGCCAAAAGGGCCAGGTCATCGTGCGGGACGCCAACCACGTCTACGACACCTTCTCGAAGTACTTCCTGAACCACGACCCGAACGACCCGTACCTGGACTGAGCCTCCGGTCGTCTCGGCCGCCTTCCGGCGGCCCGGCAGCCCTGCGGCCCCCGGCCGCAGGGCTGCCTTCCGCTTCCGGGCGGTGGTAGAACCAGGCCATGCGGCCCTACCTCCTTCTCCTCCCCTTCCTCTCCTTCGCCTGCGCCGCGACCGGCGGCGAAGAGGATCTGGCGGCGGCCGAGGCGGATCGGCCCCGGCTGGAACGCGAACGGGATCTGGCCCGGCTCCGGGCCCGGCTCGCCGTCGCCGAGGCCCGGACCGAGGTCGAGCAGGCTGAGCGGGAACTCGAGCAGGCGAAGCGGGATCTGGACTGGTTTCGGGACCACGACCGCCCCCGCCGGATCGCGGAAGCCGAGCTCGAGGTCGCCGAGGCCGCCGACCAGGTCGCCGAGCAGGAAGAAGAACTCGCCCAGCTCCGGCAGATGTTCGGCCAGGACGAACTCGCCAAGGGAACCGAGGACATCGTCCTGCGCCGGGCCGAGCGACGGCTCGAGCGGAGCCGCCAGGCGCTGGAGCTGGCCCGGGCCGGTCTGGCGGCACTCCGGGAGCACGAGCTTCCCGGCGAGGAGGCCGAACTCGCCGCCGCCCGGTCGGATGCGGAGGCCGCTCTCCGCGCCGCCCGCATGAGGCTGCGACTGGCTGAGCTGGAAGGCCGAAACGAGGTCGAGGAGGCCGAGCGGGCCCTGCGGGAGGCCGGCGACGAGGACGAGACCGCGGCTGACGAGGAGGCGGAGGAGGAATCCGCGGCCGCCCGAGGGAGGTGATCGCGCTCCTGACCCTTGCCCTGGCCCAGGCGCCGGCGCCGGCGCCCGGCCCGGACCCCATCCTGGCCGGCTTGGAACAGGCGCGATCTTGGCTGCTCGCCCACCAGGAGGAGGACGGCGCCTGGGGCCACTGGCGGAATCCGGGCCCCTACGACGATGCTTGGAGCAACCTCGAGACCCATCGGAGCTGGCAGGCCGCGGTCACCGGCCTGGCCGTGATCGCCCTGGCCGACTCGGCCGAGGCCGGGCCGGACCCGCCCCGAGAGGCCTGTCGCCGGGCCTGGACCCGCGGCCTTCGCTTCCTCTGCCGGCGGCTGCCGGAGCTTCGCCGGCCGAGCGACTGGGACACCGACGTCGTCTGGGCCTGGGCCTACGGCCTGGCGGCGCTGACCCGCTCCGCCCGCCATCCCTGGCTGGACCACCCCGACGCCCGTGACCTGCGCTCCGAGGTCGAAACCGTCGGCCGGTTCCTCCTCGAGCGCCTCGCAGCCTACCAGACGCCCCTCGGCGGCTGGGCCTACTACGCGGACGAGACCCTGGCCCGGCGCCCCTACTGGACCACCTCCTTCGTGACCGCCGTCGTCGTCCTCGGCCTGCTCGACGCCCGCGAGTTGGGGTGGCCGGTCGAAGAGGACCGCCTCGCCCGGGCGGTCGCCTGCCTCGAGCACTGCCGGCTGCCGAACGGCGCCTACGCCTACTCCGACGGCCCGCTGCCGGCGGTCGACGGCGCCCTCGACATCGACCAGGTGCGCGGTTCGCTGTCGCGGATCCAGGTCGGCAACCTGGCCCTCTGGCGGGCCGGCCGGGCCGGCATCGGTGCCGGCCTGCCGCGGGAGGAACTCGTGCGCGGGCTGCGCCTGTTCCTGGCCGAGCACCGCTTCCTGGATCTCGCCTACCAGCGACCGATCCCGCACGAGGCCTGGTACTTCAACTCCGGCTATTTCTACTTTTTCGGCCACTTTTACGCCGCCGGGGTGGTCGAGGCGCTCGGGCCGGAGGCGAGGGCCGAGTTCGGCCCGAAGGTCGCCCGCCACCTGCTCAAGGTGCAGGAGGCCGACGGTTCGATGTTCGACTTCGCGATGAACTCTTTCGGGCGCCCCTACGGGGTCGCCTTCGCCCTCAGCGCGCTGGCCCGACTCCGGCCCAGACCACGGGTTCTCGCGGTACCGCTGCTGTATTGAAGCCCTCGATCAGCTCGGCCGGCCGGCAGCGGGCGCCGGGCGGCCGCAGGCCGGACCAGGCCGCGAGCCAGCCGCAGAGTTCCTCCGGGGCGACCCCGTCGGCGCGGAAGCGGGCCAGGGTGGTGTCGCCGTGGCGCTTGGCCAACCGCCGGCCGTCCGGTCCGACCACCAACGGCAGGTGGGCCCAGGCCGGGGGCCGGGCGCCGAGGGCCTCCCAGAGGAGGGTCTGCCGGGCGGCGGAGGGCAGCAGGTCGTCCCCCCGGACGACGTCGGTCACGCCCTGGTCGCGGTCGTCGACGACGACCGCGAGCTGGTAGGCGGGCTCGCCGTTGCTCCGGGCGATGACGAAGTCGCCGAGTTCCTCGGCCACCCGCCAGCGCCGCTCGCCCGCGACCCGGTCCCGGATCGTGACCGTCCGGCCCGCCGGCACCGCGAAGCGCCAGCTCGGTTCGCGGCCGGTGGCGGCGCGAGCCTCTTCGGCGCTCCGCCAGCGGCCGCGGCAGGTGCCCGGATAGATCGGCCCCTCCTCCCCAGGGTGCGGTGCGCTGGCCGCCCGGAGGACGTCTCGGCGGCTGCAGGTGCACGGGTAGGCGAGGCCGCGGGCGGCCAGGTCGGCCAGGACCTCGGCGTAGCGACCGAGCCGGGGCTTCTGGAAGACGGGGCCCTCGTCCCAGTCGAGCCCGAGCCACTCCAGGTCGGCGATCGCGGCCTCGGCCGCGCCCGGCTTCACCCGCGGCCCGTCAAGGTCCTCGATCCGGAGCAGGACCCGTCCGCCGCGGGCGCGGGCGTCGAGCCAGGCGAGCAGGAAACTGCGGGCGTTGCCGAGGTGGAGCACCCCGGTCGGGCTCGGCGCCAGCCGGCCGCGACGGATCATCTCCCTTCGGGGCGATCTTGGGCGGCCAGGATCTCGGCCGCCTCGCGCGGGGTCAAGCCGAGTTCGGCCGCACGGGCACGCAGAGCCTCGAACTCCGGCTTGCGGGAGTCCGGTCCCTCCTGCCCGAGGCGCTCCTTCCAAGGCAAGGGGCCGAGCGGCCCCGAGTGCTCGACGACCCGGCGCGGACGCCGCACCCGGCCGACCGGCGCCACCCGCAGGCCGAGGGTGCCGAGATGGCGGAAGATCGCCTCCTCCAGCGCCGGCCGGGCCTCCTCGCCGGCCAGGACGACGACCTCCCAGGCCGGCCTGCCCTTCTTGCCGACCACCGGCACCACCCAGGCGTCCAGGGCGCCGACGGCCAGGAAGGCGCCGAGGGCGGCGCCGACCTCCTCGCCGCTCCGGTCGTCGACCCGGACCCGGAGTTCGCGGACTTCCTCCGGCGGCCCCTCGGCCTCCTCGACGACGACCCGCAGCAAATTCGGCAGGTCGGCGGGATCGGCGGCGCCGGCGCCGTGGCCGACGGCCAGCGGCACCGCCGCGGGCGGGCCTCCGGCGCGCGCCTCCCAGGCCCGGAGTAGGGCGGCCCCGGTCGGGGTGGTCCGCTCGCCGACCAGGTCCCGGCCGCCCACCGGCAGGCCCCGCAGCAGCCGCAGGGTGGCCGGCGCCGGCACCGGCATCGGGCCGTGCTCGGTGGCGACCCTGCCGCTGCCGACCGCCACCGGCCCGGTCCATACCCGCTCCGGCTCCAGGGCGTCCAGCAAGGCGCAGGCGCCGGCGACGTCGGCCAGCGCGTCGAGCGCCCCGACCTCGTGGAAGTGGACATCCTCCGGCGCGACCCCGTGGGCCTCGGCCTCGGCCTCGGCCAAGCAGCGGAAGGCGGCCTCGGCCGTCGCCCGCGCCCGGGTCGATCAGGCCCGCGACGAGCATGTCGCCGGCGACGCCGGAGAACGGATCGAGCCGGATCTGCCGCACGCGGCGAT
>RFGR01000114.1 GCA_003696625.1 Planctomycetota bacterium | reverse complement strand
GGGCACGAGGAGTTCCGGGTCGAGGGGGAATGGTGCCTCGGCCCCGCCGGCGACCTCCACGTCGGTCGCCGGCGCCCCCGCACCGGCACCGACACGATGGATCGGGCCTCGCCCTGGCGCGACGCCTTCGTCCTGGCTCGGGATTGGCTCGAACCCGGCCGCTACAGGGTCTTCGGCCGGATCGAGTTCACCACCGCTTGGGTAGCGGGCGGGGTCGTCCTCGGCTGGACCCGCCGCGACCGCAACCTCCGCTTCGGCTTCTCCGGCGGCGATCCAGCCTTCGCCGCCGGGGAGGTGAAGACTTCGACCGGGATGGACGGCATCTCCTGGAGCCTGGACGGTCTCTGGCTCCGCCAGCGAGCGGTCACCGGCCGCCACGGCTTCCGCGGCCGCCGGAACGGCTTCGACTTCGAGCTGCGCGTGGACGGGCCGGTGGCCGAACTCCATCTCGACGGCGACCGGGTCGGCTGGCTCTGCACCGTCGACGGCTCGCCGATCCAAGGTCGGGTCGGCTTCTTCGTCTCCCAGGGCTCGATCCGGGTCCGCCGGCTCCGGGTTCAGCGCCTCGACCGGAGCGGGTGGGCCGCCGGAGGAGCCGCCAGCGGCGGCGGCCTGCATCCCTGGCGGCGCGGCGGGGAGGGCTGGGCGGATCTCGCCCATCGACCGGTCGGCGGCTTCCGCCCCGGCCGATCGGGCTCGATCCTGGTCTGGTTCCCCGCCGACCTGGTCCCGGACCAGGAATGGAGCGAAGACCTGCGCGCGCGGATCGAGCGCTTGGCCGCGGCCTGGCAGGAGGAGCGGCCGAGCCAGGACCTGGTCGTGCTCGTCCCGACCGGCCGCGAGGAGGTCGCACAGGCGGCGCTGGCCGAAACGGCCGGGCGCATTCCCGCCGGCCTGCGGATCCTCGGCCACGACCGGCCGGGCGGGCTGGCCGACGCCGCCCTCCGGATCGGCGGCCGGCCGCCGGTGACGCTCGCCTTCGTCGACCCGGCCGGTATCCTCCGCCACCAGGAGAAAATGCGGAGCTGGCGCGGCGCTTGGTCGGACGAAATGAGGCACTGGATCGAACTGCACCTCGACCACTCCCGCCCCGGCCAGGCCGGTCGCGCCGACTGACCGGCGGCGGCCGCCGCCTTCCTACAATCCTCGGGCCCCCGCGGCGGCCATGCCTGCCCACGACCCGCCCGATCCTCCGGACTCCGTCGAGTCCCTGTCCGGCCGCCTCCTCGCCGGGCAGGGCCACCGGGTCCGACTGCTCGGCCGGGCGACGGTGGTCCTGGCCCTGGAGAACGCGGTGCGGGAAGTGCTCGCCCACCGCCTCGGGGTCGAAGACCCGGACCTGGCCGAGGAGGCCGTCATCGAGACCCGCGAGGCCTTCTTCCGCCATCTCGCCGGCCGGGGCCGACCCGCCCGCAGCCTGACCGAGGCCGGCCTCGAGGAGATCCTGGCCGAGGCCCGCCGCCGGCTCGAGCGCAGCCGCGACGAGGCCCGCGAGCGCCTGGCCGAACTCGAGCGGCAGCTCGACGAGCAGCGCCGCCGAATCGCCGGCGAGGAGGAGAGTCGGCGCCGCGACCTGGACCGGGCTCTCGATCCCGAACGGAGCGACCTCGCCGCCGAGCTGCGCCGGCGCTTCCGGGCCGCCGGCCTCGAGGAACCCCGGCATCAGCGGCTCCTGGCCGAGCTGACCGGGCTCGTCTTCGCGGAACTCCGCGCCGCCAGCCAGCAGGTCGCCGAACTCGAACGAGCCCGGCACGAGGAGGAGCTGGCCCGAGCCGAACGCCGGATCGCCCGCCTCGCCGCCAGCCTGGAGACCGCGGAACGGAACCTGCGCCGCCTGTCCGAGGCCCGCTCGCTCGATCCCGGGCTGGCCTCGATCTACCGCGAGGTCCAGGGCCTCGCCGACGAGGACGATCTCGCCGACCTCAAGCGCGAGATGCTCGTCAAGATCTTCGAAGCAAACCTGCGGCTGCGGCAGCGCCGCCGGCCGGACGACGAGTGAACCCGACATGACCGAACCCACTTCCAGCCATCCCGACGGCCCCCCCGCCCGCGAGGGGATCCTCTACCTCGGCATCGACCTCGGCACCTCGCGCACCGCCGTCTCGGCCTCGAACGGCGTCCGCGCCAGCATCGCCAGCCACGTCGGCTACCCCAAGGACGTGGTCAGCCGCAAGCTCCTCGGCCAGGAGGTGCTGTTCGGCGAGGAGGCCCTCGAGCACCGGCTCGCTCTCGATTTCCACACTCCGCTGGCCAAGGGAGTGCTCAAGTACGACGGCGAGGGCGAGGACGGCGACCTGCGGGCCGCCCGCGATCTGGTCCGGGAAATCGTCCGGCGGGCGCGGCCGCGCCCGGACGAGCTGGTCTACGCGGTCATCGGCGTTCCCTCCGAGGCCGGCTTCAAGAACAAGGACGCCATCCTCGAGGCCGCCCGCGACTCGGTCGACTCGGTCATGCTCTGCTCGGAGCCGTTCGCGGTCGCCTACGGCCAGGACATGCTCGACGACGTCCTGGTCATCGACATCGGCGCCGGCACCGTTGACCTCTGCCGGATGCACGGCACCATGCCCGAAGAGTCCGACCAGATCACCCTCGAGACCGCGGGCGACTCGGTCGACCAACGCCTCGCCGAACTGATTCGGGAGCGGCACCCCGAGGCCCAGTTCAGCATGCGCATGGTCAAGTCGTTCAAGGAGCGCTACTCCTCGGTCGCCGACCAGATGGAGCCGGCCCTGGTCGAGATGCCGGTCGACGGCAAGCCGACCACCTTCGACCTGACCGAGGAGATCCGGGAGGCCTGCCGCTCGATCGTCGGGCCGATCGTCGACGGCCTGCACCGCCTCATCGCCTCCTTCGACCCGGAGTTCCAGCACCGCCTCCGCAACCGGGTGCTCCTGGCCGGCGGCGGCAGCCAGATCAAGGGCCTGGACAACGCGATCGAACGCGAGATGGCCCAGCGGCTCGGCGGCGGCCGGGTACTCCACATCGAGGAGCCGGTCTACGGCGGGGCCGAAGGGGCGCTCAAGATCGCCCACGACATGCCGGCCGAGTTCTGGCAGCAGCTGTCCTGAACTCGGCTCAGGCGAGCGGCGAGGTGACCCAGCGCAGCAGGGCGGAAGCGGCGGCGACCGCGGCCGCCCCGCCGGCGGCGCCGAAGGCCAGGCAGAGGACCGCGCCCAGGACCGCCCGCGGCAGACTCCGGGCCGGTCCGGGCGGCGGCGGCAGCTCACCCCGTTCGACCGCCTCGGCCAGCAGCAGGTCGTAGGCGGCGGCGCGCAGCTCGGACTCGAGCCCGGCCCGGAGGCGCGGCGGGATCTCGGCGAACTCCGCCCGGCGGCTGCCGCCGAGGGTTTCCTCTTCCTCCTCCTCGAGGACGAAGGTGGGTTCGCCGGGATCGGAATCCGTCATGCCGCAGCCGGCCGCGCCGGCGGCGGATTCTAGCCCGCCCGCGAGGCGCCGGGGAAGGGCCGAGGACGGCCGAGCGGACAAGCCGTCCCTTTGCGGCTGCCCCTCGGGCCGTCCCCGGGGTCGCGACGGGCCCTGGCGGCCCCGTCCTTCCTTCTTCGGCCGAAACGGCCCGCCGACTCCAGCGAAGCCGGCGGCGGCTCAGGCCGCCCCGGCCTCGGTCCGGCCGGCGGCGCCGAACAGCGGTTCCTCGATCGGCCGCGGCGCACCGAGACCGTAGCCCTGGGCGAAATCGACTCCGATCCGTCGCAGCTGATCGAGGATGCGGTCGTTCTCGACGAACTCGGCGATCGTCCGCTTGCCCATCACCCGGCCGACCTCGTGGATCGACTTGACCATCGCCAGGGCGGTCGGATCGGCGGCGATGTCACGCACGAACATGCCGTCGATCTTGAGGAAGTCGACCGGCAACTGGCGCAGGTAGGCGAAAGAGGAGTGACCGCTGCCGAAGTCGTCGAGGGCGAAGCGGCAGCCGCGGTCGCGCAGCCGGCGGATGAAGGAGACGGCCGTGCCGATGTCGGCGACGGCGGCGGTCTCGGTGACCTCGAAGCAGATCTTCTCCGGCGGCACCACGCCGTCGGCCAGGAGGTGGTCGATGAATTCGAGCAGCCCCGCGTCGCCGATCGACAGCCCGGACAGGTTGAGCGAGCACAGAGACAGCCGCTCCAGCTCGCGCGGGTTCTTCTTGAGCCAGTCGATCGCCGTCGCCACCACCCAGCGGTCGATCCGGCCGGAGAGGTTGAAGCGTTCGGCCGACTGCAGGAAGACGCCCGGCGGCAGGACCCGGCCGTCGGCGCCCACCATCCGGATCAGGATCTCGTAGTGATCGCCCTCCTCGCGGTCGGCGACGGGGACGATCGGCTGCCGGTAGAGACGGAAGCGGTCTTCCTCGAAGGCTTGGGTGATCATCGACACCGCCTCCATCTGTTCGCGGAAGGCGGCCAGCTGGGCGTCCCCCTCCTGGTAGACCTGGACCCGGTCGCGGCCGGCGTCCTTGGCCGCGAAACAGAGAGTGTCGGCCAGGCTCATGACCGTGGCGACGCTCTGCCCGGCGCCCTCGATCTCGACCAAGCCGGCGCTGGCGGTGACCGAGAACCGCCGCCCCTGCCAGGCGAAGGGAAGCGAGCGCAGCGCGGCCCGGATTCCTTCGAGGCGGGCCAGGGCGTGGTGGACCGGGCAATCCTTGAGGAGCAGGGCGAATTCGTCGCCGCCGAGCCGGGCGAGGAGGTCGGGCGGATCGACGTGCGCCTCGATCACCCGGGCCACTTGGCGCAGCAGCTCGTCTCCGGCCGGGTGCCCGCAGGTGTCACAGATCACCTTGAACTGGTCGAGGTCGAGGAGGACCAGGGCATGCCGGCTGCCCTTCTCGACCGCGTGCTCGATCAGCACCTGCAAGCGGCGTTCGACCTCGCGCCGGTTGGGCAGGCCGGTCAGAGCGTCGTGGTGGTCGCGGAAGTCGAGGTCTTCGGACAGCTCGTGGGCCAGGGTCACGTCCTCGCCGACCCAGAGGATCAGGGTTTCGCCCTCGCCGGGCAAGCGCCGGGTGATGAAGCGGACCCAGATCGGTGCCCCGTCGCCGCGGAGCAGCCGCACCTCGCACTCGTGCCGGCGCTCCGGCTCGGCCGCCGCCACCCGCAGGTGTTCGGCCAGGGCCTCCCGCGCCTCGCCGGCGGCGAGTTCGAGGAGTCCGCGGCCGACCAGTTCCTCCACCGAGCGTCCGAGTCGCTCGCCGGCGAAGCGGTTGGCGGCGACCAGCCGGCCGCCGGCGTCGGTGGTCAGGAACATGGCCGGGCTGTCGTGGTAGAAGGAGCGGAACCGCCGCTCGGAGAGGGTGAGGGAGGTCGCCGTCCGACGATGGGAAGCGACTTCCTCCTCGAGCTGCGCGGTCCGTTCCTCGACCTGGTCGACCATGCCGGCGATCGCCCGGGCCAACAGGCCGGCCTCGCCGGGCGCGTCCTCGGGCAGCGGCGGCAGCGGCTCCCCGCGCCCGAACTCGGCCACCGCGGCGGCGATCTGATCCAGCGGTCCGGCCAGGCTCGAAGCCAGCCGCCATCCGAGCAGGAGCGAGATACCGACCAGGATCAGGGTGAAGAAGGCGCTCTGGAGCCGGGCCTCGGCCAGGCCGACGAGGATCGCCTCGGCCCCGCGGACCACCCCCAGGCGCAGGGAAGAGGCGCCGGCGGCGGCGACGAGCGGAACCCGGCGGACGGCGGCGGCCACCCGACCGCCCCGGGCGTCCGGCCGGAGGACGGCGTACCCGGTCCGCTCGCTCCGCGGCGTGACCGGAAGCCGATCGGGCGCCATCAGAAACGGAAGCGTGTCGCCGCCGTCCAGGAAGCCGAGCCGTTCGCTGATCTTCGGATCGGCGAGGAAACGCCCGGCCGCATCGGCCAGGATGAGGTCATAGCCCCGCGGCAGTTGGTCCCCGACCATTTGGTACAGGACCTTGAGGTCGATCCGGACCACCAACCAGGCCGGTACCGGGTCGTCCGCCACCTCGACCGGCGCCGCCGCCCGGATCATCGGCGCCTGGGCCCGGCCGGGACCGCCGGCGGCGAAGGGAAGGAGGGTGACCGGCCGGCCGGGATCCAAGCCGGACAGGGCGCGATCCTCCGGACCGGCCGGCCCCGGCCACCGCCCGGGCAACAGGCCGCCGTCGGCGCCTCGGCGGATC
Organism: Planctomycetota bacterium; assembly: GCA_003696625.1. GTDB lineage: Bacteria > Planctomycetota > UBA1135 > UBA1135 > UBA1135 > J029. The sequence continues at coordinate 1,995 of RFGR01000114.1, read as the reverse complement.
CGGGCCAACCAGGAGTCGGCCACCGGGTCGAAGAGACCGATCTGAATTTCCTCGGGGTTCTCTCCCATCAAAGCCCCGCCGAGGTCCCGGAAGGCCCGGCGCAGGGCCGCCGTCTCCGGATCGCCCCGGCCCCGGCGGGCGGCGGCGACCAGCTCCGAGACGTGCGGCAGCGAGGCCAGGAGCAAGGCGTCCTGGCCCTTCTCGTCGACCTCCTCACCCAAGCATACGGCCGAGGTGCGGGCGAAGGCGTCCACTTCCTCGAGACCGGCCTCGAGCAGGGCATCGGCCGTCTGCCGATAGCCGAGGAAACCGATCAGGCCGCCGGTGAGGACCACGAGCCCCCCCACCAGCAGGCCGACCTTGGCCCGGATGCCGAGGGCGGAGCGCAGGAGGGAAGACGACATGGACGACGGCGACGGCTTCCGAACCCGGGAAAGCCGGATTCCTTCATCGGCCGAAGCGACCGCCGTTCTGGACCGATCCCGCAGACCGGCGCCTCAGCGGCCGGCCCACTGACGCCACATCTCGTGGTGGATCCGAGCCAGCAGCCCGTCGGGCCACAACTCCTGGTGGGGCTGAAAGAGGCTGCCGTGGTCCCGGCCGGGCACGATCAGGATGTCGGCGTCGCTGCCGAGCCGTTCCAGTTCGGCCTGAAGCAAACGAACCGCGCCCTCGAGCCGGAAGGTGTCGCGGTCGCCGATCCAGACGTGGAGCCGGCCGCGCAGGAGCGGCCCGAGCCGAGCCCAGTCGCGACGAAGGATCAGGCTGATGTCGTAGCGCTGCCAGGCTCGCGCCACCATCGGATCGATGGCGCCGGTCGCCCGGTCGAACAAGGGCATCGGCCGGCCGTCCTCGCCGCGGGGGCTGAAGACGGCGTCGAAACTCGCCATCTGGCCCCCGTACTCTCCCTGCCGGGCCAGTTCCCGGGCGCAGAACTCGCGCAGGCTCATCCGCCAGGAGCCGTCCGGACCTCGAACGAGCTGGACCTCCTTCCCCGCCGGATCGACGTAGGCGTTCCGCCAGGTGTAGATGTCGACTCCGGTGAAGTCCCGGAAGTCGACCGGATCCGGAGCCGTGGCCCAGACGCCGCCGAAGAACTCGGGATGGCGGATCTGCAGCCACAGGCTGCTCCAGCCGCCGCTCGAGTGCCCGGTCAGCAGCCGGGCCGTCGGCTCGGCCGGTAGGTCGAAGCGGCGTTCCAGCTCGGGGATGAACTCCTCGACCAGGGCGGTCCCCCAGGGACCGTTGTTGACCGAATCCGCGAACGCGTGGTGCCCGAACGGACAGCTCGCGTCGAGGAAGACGTAGGCCATCCGCGGGTAGCCCTGCTCGGCCATCGCCCGGAGCAGTCCAGGCGCGCGTCGGGCCGCCTCGAGATGGCTGCCGCCGAAGCCGTGGATGCTGTAACAGGCCGGGATCTCCTCGCCGGGGAGCCGATCGGGAGGCAGGACGACCCCGGCCCGCATCCGGATCGGACGGCCCCAGAAGGAACTCAGGAGCCGGGACTCGAACTCCACCCAGTGGACCGGATCCGCCGCGGGGTCCGGAGCGGGACCGGGGGCGGTTCCTTGGCAGAACGGGGCGAGGAGGAGCGGCAGCAGGGCGGACACCATGTCCGGCAGGATAGGCCGCCCAGGAATCCGGCCCGGATCGATGGACCTCGAGTCCGGATCCGAGCGTAACGCCCCTCCTTCGGAATCCAGCGGCACGGATCGGGAAGACGGTCTCCCGCCCACAACCGGTCCGACAGGACCGGCGCGAGTCGGCCGCCGGCCGACCCTGCGAACCGCTCCCGGCCCGAGTGCCGGCGGTCCGCCGTCGGGTTCCCCGCCTCGATCGGATCCCGGCGGCGGCAAGGTCGCCTTCGTCGGGCTCTCCCGGAGGCGGCAGCGCGCACCCGGGATCTTCCGCCACCTGCCCAGACGGCCCCGTCGGGGCAGGTGGCGGAAGATCCCGGGTGCGCGCTGCCGCCTCCGGGAGAGCCCGACGAAGGCG
>RFGR01000014.1 GCA_003696625.1 Planctomycetota bacterium | reverse complement strand
GCGCAGGGGGTGGCGGGGAAGGTGTTCGGCTGGAGCGAGCTGCTGCGCTGGCGTTACGCCGACTGGCCGCAAAAGGGTCCAGCGTAATGGGCCGGATTCCGACGTGGCGGTGGACCGAACAGTACCGGATGAAATAGCCTCCCATTCGTCACGTCTGGCGCCCTCCGTCGAACCTCCTTGATACCACGCCATGCCGACCCCCGACCTGAACGCCCGCGTCGCCCAACGAATCGAAGTCGCCCCCGGCCTGATCATCCTCCGGGTGGTGCCGGAGGGCTGGGAGTTCCCGCCCTACGAGGCCGGCCAGTTCGCCGTCCTCGGCCTTCCCGGCTCTGCCCCTCGGTACGCCTTCGCCGACCAAGAAGACGAGGCCGCTGAGCCGGACAAGTTGATCAAGCGGGCCTATTCGATCGCCTCCTCGTCCCGGATCGGGGAGTACCTCGAGTTCTACATCACCCTGGTCCGCTCAGGCCGCCTGACGCCGCGCCTGTTCGCGCTCGAGACCGGCGACAGGCTCTGGCTCGGCCGCAAGGCGACCGGGATGTTCCAGCTCGACCAGGCGCCGGCTGAGGCCCACGTCGTGTTCGTCGCCACCGGCACCGGCCTGGCGCCCTACATGAGCATGCTTCGCACCCACCTCGTCTGCGGCGGCCCGCGCCGCTTCGCGGTGATCCACGGCGCCCGCCACTCGTGGGACCTCGGCTACCGCTCCGAACTCCAGACCCTGGCCAACCTCTGCAGCAACTTCCACTACCTGCCGGTGGTCAGCCGGCCGGAGGAGGAGACCCTGCCCTGGACCGGCCGGACCGGCTACGTCCAGGACTGCTGGCGCAGCGGTGCCGTGGCCGAGGCCTGGGGCGCGGCGCCGGCGCCGGCCGACACCCACGTCTTCCTCTGCGGCGGCCCGGGCATGGTCGAGGCGATGCTCGAGGTGCTCGGCGAGGAGGGGTTCCGCGAGCACCGCAAGGCCGAAGCCGGGCAGGTGCACGTCGAGCGTTACTGGTGACCGTCCACGGGTCGGCGGCTCAACGGAGCAGGAAACCGTCCGGCAGCGGATCGGACGGGTCGAGCAGGAATTCATGCCGGCCGGTGATCCAGGCCCGCCCCTCGACTTCCGGCACCACCGCCGACCTGCCGCCGACGCGGACGGTCTCGGCCACGGTCACGGCGAAGGCCGTGCCGATCAGACTCTCGACCCGGAGCGTCCGGCCGACCGGGAGTTCGCCGCGGGCGTGGAGGATCGCCGCCAGACCGCTCACTCCGGTACCGGTCGGGCTTCGGTCCACCTCGCCGTCGGCGAAGACGCAGACTTCACGCCAGGGCGCGGCCGCCGCGGCCGGGCGGGCGGTGAAGATCACGCCGTAGAGGAAGTCGAGATCCGTTTCGCCGGCCGGATGGCGGATTGGCTGCCGTGCGCGGCAGGCGGCCTTGAGCCGGCGACCCAGGTCGACGATGCGCGGGTATTCCTCCGGCACCAGCCTCAACCCGACCGAGGACGCCTCCACGTAGAAGTAGAAGGCGCCGCCGAAGGCCAGGTCGCCCCGCACCCTGCCGACTCCCGGCGCCTCGACCTCGATTCCGGCCGCGGCCAGGAAAGAGGGCACGTTACGGAAGGAGACCGACTCCACCCGACCGCCGCCGCCGATCCGCGGCGTCGCCGTCACCCGCCCGGCCGGGGTGTCGATCCGCAGATCGCCACGGCCGGGCGGCAACGCGAAGAGGCCGGCGTCGAGCCCGCCGGTGACCAGGCCGATGATGCCGTGGCCGCACATCGTGCTCCAACCGGCGTTGTGCAGGAAGAGCACGCCGAGGTCGCCGTCCGGCGTCGCCGACGGCAGCGGCAAGGCGCCGTACATGTCGGCGTGCCCGCGCGGCTCGAGCATGAGCAGCCGCCGGAGGTGGTCCCAGCGCTCCCGGGCCAGACGCCGGCGCTCGAGGATGGTGGCCCCCGGCAGCTCCGGGAAGCCGTCGAGGACGATCCGCAGCGGCTCGCCGCAGGTGTGAAGATCGAGGGTGCGCAGGCGAAGCCAGTCCGGCGGCGGCGAGAAAGGGCTCACGACAGTTCCACGAGGTTGCCGAGGCCGAGCCGCCGCGCCCGCGCCACCGCCCGGGCGGCGGCGGCGACGTCCTGAACGGCCAGCCCGACCGACTTGAACAGGGTGATCTCGTCCGGACCACGCCGGCCGCGGCCGGGGTTGCGGACCACCTCGCCAAGTTCCGTCCACCGGCCCCGCTCGGTGGTGCTCTCAGCCTCGGCCAGGAGCAGGTCGCCGGCCTCGGCCAGCGCCGCCCGGCGCTGATCGACGAAGACCCGAGCGCGCCCTACGGCGGTGGCGTCGAGTTCGCGGGTCTGCGGGGTGAAGGCACCGACCGCGTTCAGGTGGCAGCCGGGTTCGAGGCGTTCGCCGGCGAAGACCGGGGTCGGCGAGGTGGTGGCCGTGCACACCACGTCGGCGCCGGCCAGCGCCTCGTCCGGGTCGGCGGCGGCGACGACCTCGAGGCCGGTCTCGGCCGCGGTCTCGGCGGTGAAGCGCCGCAGTCCGTCCGGGTCGGGCGCCCACACCCGAACCAGGCGCAGCGGCCGCACCGCCGCCACCGCCAGGAGCTGGGTCCGAGCCTGGACGCCGGCGCCGAACAGAGCCAAGGTCGAGGCCTCGGGCCGGGCGAGGAGGTCGGTGGCGGCGCCGCTGGCCGCCCCGGTGCGCCAAGCAGTGAGGAAGGCGCCGTCGCAGACCGCGACCGGCTCGCCGGTCTCCGGATCGAGCACGCTCACCAGCCCGCTCACGACCGGCCGCCCGCGGGCGGCGTTGCCGGGAAAGACCGACACCGTCTTGCCGGCCAGGCCGAGGCCGGGCACGGCCGCCCCCATCAGCAGGGTGGTGCCGCCGCCGGCGTCGATCGCGCCGCGGGGAGGCATCGAGACCAGGCCGGCGCTGACCGCGGCGAAGGCTTCCTTCATCGCCGCGATCGCCTCGGTCATCGGCAGCGACCGGCGCAGATCGTCGGCGCCGAGCAGGAGGAGCCCGGTCATCTCCCTCAGCCGGCCCGCTCCTTCAGGATCCACTCGTCGGGATCGACCCGCCAGGTCGCTCCCGCCGGGAGGACCACCTCGGCGCCGCCGGCCGGCACCTCGATCCGGCTGCGGACGCCGCCGACCTCGACCTCGACCGGCATCGGGAAGGGCAGACCGTCCGGGGTCTCCCAAGAAATCCGCAACACCCCCTCCCGCTCCTCCGCCCGCAGCACCGGCAGCTCCGGCCGGCGCAGATAGAGCTCGAAGAACCAGTCCAGGTCCCGGCCGCTCAGCCGCTCGACCAGGGCCTGGTAGCCGTCGGTGGTGGCGAAGTGCACGGCGCTGCCGTCGGTGGTCGCCTCGAGAGCCGGGTCCGGATAGCAGATCCGGCGCATGCTCTCGACCAGGAGGTCCCGGCCGATCAGCCAGCGCAGCGTGTGGAGGATCCACTCGCCCTTGTAGTAGATGTCGTTGTCAGTCGGCTTCTCACCCTCGGCGGCGCCCGGATCGGCGAAATACATCCAGGCCGAGCTGCGCGGCCCGCGCGGTGCCACCGGCTTCTGGTTGCGGATCAGGCCGCGGACGTCGGCCAGGTAGGAATGGTAGGCCTCGATGCCGCGCAGATCCTCGACATAGAGCTTCTGGGTGTAGCTGCCGAAACCTTCGTGGATCCAGAAATCGCTCCAGTCCGGGCAGGTCACCAGGTTGGCGAACCACTCGTGCGAGAGTTCATGGTGGTGCAGCCAGTCGTAGCCGTACTTGTGGCCCTGGAAGCCGTGGCCGTAGGCGATGATCGTCTGGTGCTCCATGCCCAGGTGCGGGGTCTCGACCACCCCGTACTTGTCGGCCCGGAAGGGGTAGGGGCCGAAGTAGCGTTCGAACCAGGCCAAGTGATCGGCGAACTCGTCCATCGCCTGGTCGGCCTGCGCCCGGTGCTCCGGCAAGGCCCAGAAGACAAATGGGAAGCTGCCGCCGGCCACGCTCGGTTGCTCGCGCCGCAGCTCGACGTAGGGGCCGGCGTTGAAGGCCACGCAGTAGTTGGCGATCGGGGTCGATACGTGCCAGGAACTGGTGTGGGTGCCGTCGCCGTGGTCCTCGATGCCGGTGCGACGTCCATTCGAGGCCACCACCAGCCCGTCCGGCACGCGGAAGTGGAGATCGAAGGAGTCCGGTTTGTCGGAGGGGTGGTCCTTGCACGGCCACCAGAGGTCGGCCCCCTCCATCTGGCAGGCGGTGGCGATCCAGGGCGTGCCGTCCTCCGTCCGCGACCAGACGAAGCCGCCCTCCCAGGGCGGCCGGGGCGCGACCCGCGGTGCTCCGCCGTAGTGGACGGCCGCGACCACGGTGTCGCCGGCCCGGGCCGGCGGTTCCAGCTCGATCCGCAACCGGCCGCGCTCGTGGACGAAGGCGGCCGGCCGGCCGCCGACCTCGACCGCGGAAACTTCGAGCAGCGGATCCAGGTCGAGCAGCAGGACCGGCAGGGACTCGACCGCCTCGACCGTGGCCGTCAAGACCGCCTCGATTTCCTGCCGCTCGGGGAAGACCTGCATCGCCAGGTCGTAGTGCCGGACGTCGTAGGCCGCCTGTTCGGGCGGCAGCACGCCGCCGGTGTCGCGGACGAAGGAGTCGCCGCCGGCGGCGGCCGGGCCGCCCGGAGTGCAAGCGGCGGCCAGAATCGGCAGGAGGACCAGGCCGGCGATCGATCGGAGCGACATGGGCCGGATTCTATGCCCCTTGCCGGCGGCGGGGGCCGCCGCACCACCCGGCCGGACCGGACTCCCTCATCGCCGCCCGATTCGAACCAGGGGACCGAGGCCGGTTCCCGGCCGGCGCTAAGCTGACCGCCGTGCACCGTCGCGACTTCCTCTTGCGCTGCGCCGGCGCCGCGGCGGCGGCCGCCGCCGGCTGCGGCGTTCCGGCCACGGCCGAGCCGCCGCGGTTCCGGCTCTCCCTGGCCCAGTGGTCGCTGCACCGGGCGCTCCAGGCCGGCGAGCTGACCACTCTCGACTTCCCCGCCCGCGCCGCCGCCCACGGCCTCGAAGGGGTCGAGTACGTCAACTCCTTCTTCAAGAACAAGGCCGACGACGAAAGCTACCTGTCCGAGCTGCGCCGGCGCTGCGAAGACGCCGGCGTCCGTTCGGTCCTGATCATGTGCGACGGGGAAGGCGAGCTTGGCGCGGCCGCCGCCGCCGACCGGCGCCGGGCGGTCGAGAACCACCACCGCTGGGTGCGGGCGGCCGCCTTCCTCGGCTGCCACGCGATCCGGGTCAACGCCGGCGGCCCCGGCGGGCGCGACGAACTGGCGCCGCGGGTGGTCGAATCGCTGCGGGCGCTGTGCGACTTCGCCGACCCCTTCGGCATCGACGTGATCGTCGAGAACCACGGCGGCTGGTCCTCCGACGGCGGTTGGCTTGCCGGTGTCCTGGCCGCGGTCGACCACCCCCGCTGCGGCGCCCTGCCCGACTTCGGCAACTTCCGAATCGACGGCGAGCACGAATACGACCGCTACCGCGGCGTCGCCGAACTGATGCCCTTCGCGCGCGGCGTCAGCGCCAAGAGCTACGACTTCGACCCGGTCACCGGCGAGGAGACGACCATCGACTACGGCCGCATGCTGGCGATCGTCCTCGGCGCCGGGTACCACGGCTTCATCGGCATCGAGTACGAAGGCCGGCGGTTGACCGAGGACGAAGGCATCCGCGCCACCCGCAGGCTGCTCGAACGCTATCGGACCGGCTCGGCATGAACGCCCGTAACCTCGGTTTCGCCGCGCTGCTCTTCGTCTCCGCGCTCGGCGTGGTCGACCTGGCCCTGGAACTGCCCCACATGCCCGATCCGGCCGCCACCCACTTCGGCCTCGACGGCGAGCCCAACGGCTGGAGCAGTCCGGCTTCGCTGGCGCTGGGCCAGGGCATCACCGTCGGCTCGGTCCTGCTCATCCTGGGCGGCCTGGCCTTCCTGCTGCCGCGGCTGCCGCTGGCTCTGCTCAACGTGCCGCACAAGGACTACTGGTTCGCGCCGGAGCGCCGGCAGGACTCCTTCCGCTTCGTCCAGGCCTGGATGGCCTGGTTCGGCGCTCTCACCCAGCTCTTCCTCCTGGCGGTCTTCCACTCGATCCACCGCTACAACCGCCTCGGCGGGGAGGACGGGCTCGCCTTCGGCTGGCTCCCGCTGGCCGGCTACTTCCTCGGCCTCGGCGTGGCCCTGTTCCTGCTTTTCGCCCGCTTCGGCCGACCGCCGGCCGAGCGTTTCGCGGGCCGGCGCTGACCGACCTCAGCGCCAGCGGTCCTCGTCGGGTCGCTCGATCGGCCCGTCCTTGGCCTTCTCGGCCGCCTTCCGGAAGGCCCGCTCGAGTTCCTCCTTGCGGCGCCGCTCGGCTTCGAGGGCGGCGGCGAAGCCGTCCTCGACCCTGGCCCGGCGCCGGGCCGAACGCTCCACCGCTTCGTCGAGGTCGGCGGGAGCCGCCTCCTTGCCCAGGGCTCGCACCTCGCCGCTCGAGGGGTCCACCTCGAGAAGTTCACCGCAGTCCGGGCACTTGACTTTAAGTCTTTTTCCAGCAGTCACTTGGGCCTCCAGAAAATCTTCGGAACCATCCCCGCCCGGAGCCCATCATACCTCTCGGAACCAGCAGGCTCGGCATCGTCAGGTTGGGCCTCTCGGGACAGTTCGAGTCGCCGCAAGGATTCATCCAGGGGGCTGGCGGCTCGGGCTGTCCCACTTTCCTTTTCCGCCGCCCCCGGCCGCGCGTTCAGCCCGAACCGCAGGAGCAGGGAGTGGACCGGCAGTAGGGACAGCCCTGGGCGTATTTCTTGGCCGCCGCCTCCTCGAGATCGACCCCGGCGATGGAGGCCAGGGTGCTCAGCCAGGCGAGCACGTCGGCGAACTCCTCCTCGAGATTGGCCCGATCCTGGCCGCGGCGCAGGGCCCGGGTCAGCTCCCCGACCTCCTCGGTGAACCACATGTGGGTGGCGGCCAGGCCGCGGGAAGAGTCCTTGCGGTAGTAGATGCGCTCGATGAGCTGCTGGAAGTCGCGGATCTGCATGGCGGGTCGGGAAGGCTCAGCTCTCGCGCCGGACCAGAGCGAAGGCGAGGTCGGCGTCCGGGGCGCCGGCGAGGAAGGCGGCAAGCCGCTCCTGCATCGCCTCGAGCCCCTGCTCGACGGCGATCCGGGCCAGCGCGTAGACCCCCTTCTCGCCCAGCTCCCGGCCGCCGGCGCCGTGCACCCGGAAGGCGGCCGGCGAGAACAGGAACAACGCGTCGCCGGGGTGGAGGACCAGGCGCAGCACTTCGAGCGACTTGCGGAAGACCGGCCCCTGGTCGAAGCCCAGGGCGATGCCGTTGGGCTGGAGCTTGCGGAACTGGCCGGCGTCGGCGTCCCAGCGGACCGCCGGCGCCTCGTGGCCGGCCGAGACCAGCTCGACGGAGCCGTCGGCGGGCTCCAGCCGGGCGACCATCGCCGAGGCGTAGAGGCCCCGGGCGAGGTCGCGGTTCAGGGAGGAGTTGGTCGTGTCGCAGGCCTCGGCCGGCCCGGCGCCGCCGAGCACGGCGCCGCGCAGGTAGGCCCGGGTCATCGCCATCAACAGCGCCCCGGGCAGGCCGCGGGTGGCGGTGGCTCCAACCACCAGGGTCGGCCGGCCCTCGCCGTCGGCCAGGCAGTCGACGAAGTCACCGGTGCCGGGCCCGGCCGCCTCGACCAGGGCGGAGTCGATCCGGTAGCCGGTCGGCGGCTCGAGGGTCATCGGCCGCAGGTTGCGCCGGAGCTGGCGCAGAACCTCGATCTCCCGTTGCCGCCGCTCGAGCTGGCGCTGGCTCTCCTGGCCCTCGGTCAGGTCGGCCACCATCCGCTCGACCGCCCGGCCCAGGAGAACGACCTCGCCGACCGCGCGCCGGGTCCGGATCCGGTGGTCGAGGCGACCGCGGCTGATCGCCAGCACGTCGTCGATCATCTCGCGCAGCGGCACCGCCACCCGCCGCGCGGTCACGGCGCCGAAGAGGACGACCACGAGCACCAGGCCGCCGGTGACGAGCAGGACCAGCACCAGCAGGCGGTTGCCGCTCTCCGGCGGTCCCGGCGGCGCGTAGAGATCGACCCGGCCGAGGGCGCCGTCGTCACCGGCGACGACCCGGAAGAGCCGGGCCGGCCGCCGCTCCGGGCCGATCCGGACCTCGGTGTCGGCGGTTTGCACCACCACCCCCGCCGGACCGCTGTGCTGGCGGGCGGCGAGCGGCGCCTCCGGCAGCTCGGCCCCGGCGGCCATCATCCGACCGGTCTCGAAAGCCATCCCGAGCCAGGCCTGCTCGGCCGTCTCGCCGCTCAGGTCGCGCACGCCGCGGATCAGCAGCAAGGTGGCCGGGCCAGCGAAGAGCAGCGCCACCAGGCCGAGGCCGAGCGTGAAGCGGGCGGCGATCCCGCTTCCGGCCCGGCGCCGGGGGGCGGGCTCGAGGCGGTCGGGCGGAGGGCTCAAGGGACGGGAGCCAGGAGGCCGGGGAAGAGGACGCGGACCAGGGCCAGCAGAGCCAGTGCCCAGACCCCGGCCGCGACGTCGTCGAGGAGGATACCCCAGCCGCCGGAGACCCGTTCCAGCCGCCTGGCCGGCGGCGGCTTGAGGATGTCGCAGAGCCGGAACAGCAGGAAGGCCAAGCCGAGGTGGGCCCAGCCGGGCCAGACCGGCCAGGCCGCGGCGACCAGGTAGCCGACCACCTCGTCCAGGACGTACTGCCCCGGATCCTTCCTCCCCCACCGGCGCTCGGCCCAGGCCCCGACCGGGGCGCCGAGCAGGGCCAGGACCAGGGCGCCGCCGAGCACCGCCGGGGCGTAGGCCGCCGGGGCCAGCCAGGCGCCGGCCAGCCCGGCCAGCGCCACCCCGCCGAGGGTGCCGAAGGTGCCGGGGGCGAAGGGGGCGTGGCCGAGGCCGAAGAAGGTGACCAAGGTCTCGCGGGGCAGATCGGCCAGGCGGCTCATTCCAGCTTCTCGAGGGGAGCGTAGGCGACGAGGAGGTGGCGGACGTCCTCCTCGTCCTCGAAGCGTACGACCACCCGCTGGTTGATGCCCGAGCCGATCACCTTCTCGACCCGGCCGATGCCGAAGGTGCGGTGCCGGACCCAGTCGTCCGGTGCGAACCCTCCGGCCTCCTCGGCGGCGGCCTCCTGCTCGGGGAGAGCCTCCTCGAGGGTCTCGCCGGCCAGCACCTCCCGCGGCAACTCGTCGAGGAACCGGGAGCCGCTCTGCGGCCCCGGCGCTCCGGTGCGGTAGCGGACCTGGGCGTGGCTCAGGAACAACTCCTCGCGAGCCCGGGTGAGGGCGACGTAGAACAGCCGCCGTTCCTCCTCGAGGCCGTCCGGATCCTCCAGCGCCCGGGCGTGAGGGAACAGGCCCTCCTCGAGCCCGACCACCGCCACCCGGTCGAACTCGAGCCCCTTGGCGGTGTGGACGGTCATCAGCGAGACCCGCTGGGCGTTCTCCTCCCAGCGATCCTGGTCGGTGAGCAGGGCGACTTCCTCGAGGAAGCCGCGCAGGCCCCCGTCGGAGCGCTCGTCATACTCGGCGGCGAAGGCCAGCAGCTCGTCGATGTTTTCCAACCGATCGACGTCCTCGGTGTCGCCGAGCGCCTCCGCGTAGCGGCGGTAGCCGGTGCGGTCGATCACTCGGCGGAGCGCGTCCTCGGCCCGCTCGACCGAGTCGAGCAGGCCGGCGTAGAGCCCCAGGAAGCCGTTGATCGCCTTGCGCGCCCGCGTGCCGAGGGCCTCACGCACCTCGGAGCGCCGCATCACCTGGAGCAAGCTCTCGTCCAGCTCGCCGGCCCAGGCCCGCAGGCGGTCGAGGGTGGTTCGGCCGATCGCCCGCGGCGGCACGTTGAGGATCCGCTCGACCGCGATGTCGTCGCGCGGATTGACCAGCATGCGGCCGTAGGCGAGCAGGTCCTTGATCTCGCGCCGCTCGAAGAAGCTCAGACCACCGACCACCTGGTAGGGCACCTGCAGCCGGGTGAACGCCCCCTCGAGCGGCCGCGAGCATGCGTTGGTCCGGTAGAAGACCGCGATCTCGCGCGCCGGCGTGCCGGTCGCCATCCAGGAGCGGACCCGCTGGGCCACCGCCAGCGCCTCCATCTCCTCATCGGGACTCTCCTGGACCGTGATCGGCGGCCCGGCCTCGCGCTCGGTGTAGAGATCCTTCTCCTTGCGCGAGCGGTTGTGCCGGATCACCGCCTGGGCGGCGCGGAGGATGTTGCCGACCGAGCGGTAGTTCTGCTCCAGCCGGACCACCTCGGTGCCGGGGAAGTCCTCCTCGAAGTCGAGGATGTTCTGGATGTCGGCGCCGCGCCAGCGGTAGATCGACTGGTCCGGGTCGCCGCACACGGCGAGGTTGCCGTGGGTGGAGCTGAGCGCCTTGACCAGCAGGTACTGGAGCTGGTTGGTGTCCTGGTATTCGTCGACCAGGACGTGGTCGAAGCGGCCGACCCAGCGGCCGGGACCGCGGGCGTCGAGTTCGACCAGCTCCAGCCCCTTGAGCAGCAGGTCGTCGAAGTCGAGGGCGTCCTGCTTGTCCAGTTCGGCCTGGTAGCGCTCGTAGAGCTGCGCCGCCCGTTCCTCGCGCTGGCCGTAGAGGGCGGCCTCCTCGGCGGCGGCGGCCGGCCCCATCCGGCGACGCTTCCAGTTCGAGATCGTGCCGAGGAAGGTCCGGGGCCGATAGACCTGGGGATCCCAGCCCAAATCCTTAATCAGGTTTCGGACCAGGCGGCGGCGGTCGTCCTCGTCGTGGATGGTGAAGCCGCGGCTGCGGCCGACCGGTTCCGGGTCCATCCGCAGCATCCGGGCGCAGGTGGCGTGGAAGGTGCCGATCCACATGCCGGTCTCGGGCACCCATTCGCGGATCCGGCGCCGCATCTCCCGGGCCGCCTTGTTGGTGAAGGTGATGGCCAGGATCCGAGAGGCCGGCACGCCCCGGGCCTGGACCAGATAGGCGACCCGGCGGGTGATCGTCCTGGTCTTGCCGGTGCCGGCGCCGGCCAGGATCAGGAGAGGCCCGTCGCCGTGCTCGACGGCGCGCTGCTGCGCGGGATTCAGGGCCTCGAGGAGGGATCTGGACATGGCGGCGGCGTGCCATGATTCCGCCGGCCGCGGTCCGGCGCAAACCTCGGCCGGCGATCGGCGGCGGACGCTATCCTCCGGCCGTGCTTCCGCAGGACCTTCCCGGCCTCGGCATCGACCTGGTCGAGGTGGCGCGGATCCGGGCCGCCATCGAACGCAGCGGCGACACCTTCCTGGCCCGCGTGTTCACGCCGGCCGAACGGGAGTACTGCGCCGGACGCCGGGAGCCGGCGATCCACTACGCGGCCCGGTTCGCGGCCAAGGAGGCGGGCATGAAGGCCCTCGGCGCCGGCTTCGGCCAGAGCGGGGTCGGCTTCCAGGACTTCGAGCTGCTCCGGGACGCACGGGGCCGGCCCCGCCTGGCCCTGCATGGGGCGGCCGCGGAGATCGCGCGGCGGCGCGGCCTCCGCGGCTTGAGAGTCTCGATCACCCACACCAACGGCATGGCGGCCGCGGTGGTCGTGGCCGAGGCCTAGCCGACTCCGGCCCCGCCGGCAGCCGCTGCCGAGGCCGCGGCGGCCTTCTCCTCGGCGGCTGCGATCGCCGCCGGCGCCTTGCAGCGCTCGAGGGCCTTGCGCAGGCGGACCGCCTCCTTCCCCGGCTCGGCCGCCAACGGCTCGACCTGGGCCGTCACTTCGTCGAAGCGGCGGCGGGCTGTGGCCGGATCGCCGCCCGCCGCCAGGGCCTGGCACTCCAAGTCGGCGGCGCGGACCAGCTCAACCGGACCCTCGGCGTTGTCGGCCCAGGAGCGGAAGGCCTGGGCGGCCTCGGGCCACTCCTGGAGCTGGAGGTGGACCTTGCCGATCCATTCGAAGGCGTCGTTCCGGTCCCGCAGGGAAGCCTCCTGCCGCTTCAGGACCGCCGCGTACGACTTCAGGGCCTGCGGGAACTCCGCCGCCCGCCGGTGGATGTGGCCGATCTCGAGCAGGCCGCGGGGCGCGAATCGGGTGCCCGCCCCCTGCTCGACCGCGACCAGGAAGGCCCCCTTGGCGGGACCGGGCCTGCCCTGCGTGCGGTGGATCTCGCCCTGGCGGAAGGCCGCCTCGGCGGTGATGGCGCCGCTGTCGGGCCAGTACTCGAGCACCGCGCCGTACGCGGCGCAGGCCCGGTCGAGGGCGGCGGCACGGGCGGCGCCCTTGGTGCCGCGGCTCTCCTTCTTGACCTCCTTGGCGTGGTCGAGCTGGGCCTGGGCGGTGGCCAGCTTGGGGATCTCGGCCGGCGCCTGCTCCTGCGGCAGGGCCAGGGCGGACATCAGGAAACTCAGGATCATGGTTCTCCGTCGCTGCGGTGGGGTTGGTCTCGGCGCAGCCGCACCCGGAAGACGGCGCGGACCGCGCCGGGTTACGCCCGATCCTCGGCCTCGGCCCGCCGCAGGGGCTCCGGGTTGTGCCGGGCGGCGTGGACCAGGAGTTCCCGCAGCCGGCGCCGGGCCCGGTGAAGGCGGACCTTGACGTTGTCCTCGCTGATCGCCTCCCGGTCGGCGACCTGGGCGCAGCTCTCCTCCTGCCCGTAACGCCGGTCCAGGACGCGCCGGTAGTGGTCGGGCAGGTGGTCCATCGCCTCGGGGAGAAGCTCCAACAGCTCGCTGCGCCGCATCAGGTGCCCGGCCAGTTCCCAGCAGGGCTCGCCCGGGTCAGACCAGGTTCGCGGGTCCGGCAGGGACTGGACCACGTCCACCCCGAGGGGCCCGGGGAGCCGGCGGCGAACCTCGTCCACCGCCAGGTTGTGGGCGGCCCGGAACATCCAGGAGCGCGGATTGCGCAGCCGGTGGCCCGAGCGGGCGGCCTGGATCAAGCGGGCGGCGGCTTCCTGGGCCAGGTCCCGGCACAGCTCCGGATCGGCCAGCCGCTGCCGCAGGAAGCGTTCGACCTGGCGGGTCCAGGCGCCGATCTGGGTCGGGATGCCTTCCATTCCTTCCTCCTGCCGTGGTCGCGGCGGGAGAAAGGACGAAAACGGACCGCCGCAGTTACTCCTGTGGAGAACTCCGGCGGTCCGGGCCGACGGCCGGCCGGCGCCAGCTCAGCGGCGCAGCTCCTCCTCGCAGCGCTTGGCCTGCGGGGAACCCCGGAAGCGCTCGAGGAGCTTGTTCTTGATCCGCAGCGCCTTGGTCTTGCTCTCCCGATCACCCATGCGGTGGAAGCAGATCGCCGCCTGGCAGAGGCTTTCCGGCACCAGTTGCACCACCTGCGGATACATCAGGGCGACCCGGAGGAAGTCCAGCCCGGCCTGAAAGAACAGCTCGTGGGCCGCCTCTTGGTCGTCGCTGGCGAGACCGCGCTTGTAGGCGACCTGGCCGAGCCCGAACCAGGCGTAGGCCTCGGTCATGTCGTCGGCCCGGCCCTGATCGAGGATCCGTTGGAAAAAGCCCTCGGCCCGCTCGAGGTCCTCCTCCTCGAGGTAGCTCATGCCGATCTCGACGTTGGCGCGGCTGGCGACGGTGGGATACTCCCGCTCGTTCCGGGCCTGGATCTGGTCGAGCTTGGTCCGCTTGGCGTTGCCGCGCAGGCTCGAGTCGAGCAGGACCAGCCCCAGTTCGGCCTCCCGCGCCCAGCGCTCCGGCAGCCCTTTCTGGTCGACCGCCGCCGCGAGGTCGCGGTAGGCGCTCTCGGCGCCGGCCCGATCGCCGCGCAGAGCCAAGGCCTGGGCCTTCATCATCAGCGCCGGACCGTAGAAGAAAGTGTCCGGAACCGCCTGGAGCAGGGCATCGGCGGCCTCGACCACGCCGCTGTAGTTGGCGTCGGCGAAGGCGCAGAGCATGATCCGGTACCAGGAGTGCTGGACGGTCCAGGCGTTCCGGCCATGGCTGGCGCCGCGATCCTGCAGGACGAGCTGGAAGTACTGGATCGCGTTCCGGAAGTCCCCCTTGTCCATCAGTTCGAGGCCGGTGACGTAGTCCTCCAGCACGGCCGAGCCGGTGTCGTGGCGGACCTCGCGGACGAGAGAGGCGTCCTTGCGGCCGTCGCCGCCGTTCAGCGTCTTGTAGGTGACCTCGCTGTAGGTCTCGGTCTGGATCGACTTGACCGGGATCACCTTGCCGTCCACCAGCACGATCTCGTTCTGGGGCAGGGCGGGGGCCAGGAACAGGGCGGTCGTCAGGGCGGCGCTGATCAGCATTCTTCCTTCGTTCGGGGGGATCGGGCCCGCAAAGGGGCAACCAGATTAGCGGGGCTCCGGCTCCCGGACACCGCTTTTGTCGCCGGCCGGATCCCGCTCGAGGCCGCCCTTCTCCCCCAACCGCCGGATCCGGACCAACTCGGCCATCAGCGAGACGGCGATCTCGCCGGCCGTGCGGGAGCCGATCGGCAGTCCGATCGGGGTCCGGATCCGGGCGATGAAGTCCGGATCCACCCCCTCGTCGGCCAGGATCCGCTCCAGGGTGGCCTTCTTGGCCCGGGAACCGAGCAGGCCGAGGTAGCGCGGCCGGCACTCCCGGGCCGCCAGCTCGCGGAGTACGGCCAGATCGTCGGTGTGGCCGCGGGTGGCCACCACCATCCAGAGGTGCTCGGCCGGGGCCAGGCCGGCCACCGCGTCCGCCCAGGGGCCGGCCAAGCAGCGGTCGGCCAGAGGATGCTTGGCCGGATCGGCGTACTCCCGACGGTCGTCGCAGACCACCGTCCGCCAGCCGCACTCCCGCGCCACCCGCACCGCCGATCCGGCCACGTGGCCGCCGCCGAAGAGCACCAGGGTCGGAGGCACCACCGGCTCGACCAGGACCGTGACCTGGCCGCCGCAGATCAGGCCGGACTCGGGCAGGTCCTTCTGGTTCAGGTGGAAGGTGCGGGTGGCGGCGCGGTCCTCGGCGATCACCTCCAGGGCCAGCCGGCGGCAGTCCTCCTCGACGCAGCCGCCGCCGATCGAGCCCAAGGTGGTCCCGTCCGCCCGGACCAGCATCTTCATCGTCTCCTTGCCCGGAGTGCTGCCGCGGGCGAGGAGGACGGTGCAGAGGGCGGCCGGGGCGCCGGCCGCGCGCAGTCGGACGATCTCCTCGTAAAGGTCCATGGACCCCCGATCCTAGCCGCCGGGGCGCGGCCCGCGGCCGATCCCGACCACGGTGATGCCGGCCTCGGCCAGCAGCGCGGCCGTCACTCCGGGGCCGGGCACGGTGGCGCCGCCGGCGTGGGTCCAGGCCACGCCGCAGGAGGGGGACCGCTCCTGGAGGAAGGCGTAGCGGACCCCGGCGGCGACCGCGCGCGCGGCCGCCTCCCGGGCGCCGGCGAGGAAGGCGTCGGTCACGTCGCGGCCGTCGCCGCGGGTGAGGATCCGGGCTCGCCCGGCCGCGACCAGACGGCCGTCGCCGCGCTCCGGCTCCGCCGGCGGGCGGCGCGCCGGCAGGCCGCCGAGCATCTCCGGACAAAGGCTGAGGATCTCCACCCGCGCCCGGTGGAGGGCCGCGACCAGCGCCGGCACGGTGTTGTCGCGACCATCCCAGGCGGTGTCCTCACCGAGCAGGCAGGCGCTGACCAGAACCGTCTCGCCCGGACGCAGGTCGTCCGGAAGCCGGTCATCGATCGACTCAGGGAAGCCGGCGGCCATGGCGGAATGGTAATCTCCGAGCAATGGTGCCTTTCGCGGACCGTTCCCGGCCCCGGCCCGGCACCGCGGTCGCTCTGGGTTCCGGGAGCGCCCGCGGACTGGCCCACATCGGCATCCTGCGCGTCTTGCGGGAGGCCGGGGTGCCGGTGAAGGCGGTCGCCGGCACCAGCATCGGCTCGGTCATCGGCGGCCTCTGGTGCGGTGCCGCTCTCGACACCTACGAATCGCTGATGCGCGGCCTCGACCGCCAGGGCGTGATCTGGTTCCTGGATCCCGTGCTGCCGGTGTCGGGCTTCTTCGGCGGCAAGCGAACCTCCCACATCCTGGAGACCCTGCTCGGTGACCGCCGGATCGAGAACCTTCCGGTCGGGTTCTGCGCAATCGCCACCGATCTCGCCACCGGCCACGAGGTGCGGCTGCGGTCAGGCGGACTCGTGGCGGCGATCAAGGCTAGCTCCTCGATTCCCGGAGTCTTTCAGCCGCAACGGATCGGCGACCGCTGGCTGACCGACGGCGGCGCGGTGGCGCCGGTGCCGGTGGCGGCCGCCCGCGAGTTCGGGTACCGGCACGTGATCGCGGTCGACCTGCACGCCGCCAGCTTCCCGGAACCGACCCCGGCCGAGGCCGCCGAGGCCGCCGGGGCCGAGACCGAGGCGCCGCCGCCGGCGCCGGCGGAGCCTCCCCAGGATCCGGAGGCGGTCGAACGCGCCCGCCAGCTCCTGGAGCAGACCGCCGGGCTGATGGACCGCGCCGGCCGCCGCCTGGCCGGGCGGGCGGTCCAGTTCTGGCAGCGCCTCACCCACCGACCGCCGGACAAGGCGCCGGGCTTCGCCGACATCGTCGGAGACACCATGGCCTTCGCCCAGCTCGCCCTGGCCCGGCTGGCGATGCAGCTCGATCCGCCCGATCTGCTGCTCACGCCGCGCCTGCCGGGCGTCGGGCTGTTCGATTTCCACCGCGCCGCCGAGATCATCGCCGAGGGCGAGCGCTGCGCCCGCGAAGCCCTCGATCAGGGTCTGCTCGACCCCATGATCCAGGACGGCCGTTCCCGGCGGAGCCGCTTCCGGAGCCGCGCATGAACCCGCTCCTGGTCCTCGCCCTGTTCATCGCGCCGGCGCAAGAGCCGGCGGCGCCGAGCGAAGCGGCGGTCGACGCCGCGATCGCCAAGGGGGTGAGATGGCTGATCGACAACCAGTATCCAGACGGAAGTTGGACCGACTGGATGGAGCAGAGCTATCCGGCCGGGCCGACCGCCCTGGCCGCCTACGCGCTGTTCAAGTCCGGCCTGCCGCCGGAGCACCGGAGCCTGGTCCTGGCCCTGGACTTCCTCGACCGCCACCCGCCCTTCCAGACCTACGACGCCGCCCTGCGCGTGCTCCTGCTGACCTCGATGGACCCGGAGCGCTTCGGCGCCCGGATCGAGCGGGCGGCCGACGTCTTCTTCGACCACCACCCAGGGCGTTACCACTACACCCACGTTCTGCCCAATCAACCGGGCGGCGATCTCTCCAACGCCCAGTTCGCGGTCGTGGCGATGGAGGCGCTGGACCGGAACGGCTGGCAGCGCGACAACCGCTTCTGGCGCGAGCTGGCCGAGTTCTTCGAGAAGGACCAGCTCAGCGACGGCGGCTTCCCCTACCACGCCGGCGGCCGGCCGACGATCACGATGACCCTGGCCGGCTTCGGCTGCCTGTCGGCCGCCCGGCGCGTGCTGGCGGCGCGCGGGGAACGGCAGAGCACCCTCGACGCCATCGACCGCACCCTGGCCCGGGCCGAGGAGTGGCTCGGCGGGACCTGGCTGGGTGACCAGAAGTGGGAGGGCGGCAACGGCCTCAACCGCTGGGGCTACTACGCCTGGTACGGCATGGAACGCGGCGCCGCCCTGTCCGGCAAGAAGATGATCGGCGGTCACGACTGGTACGCCGACGCCTGCCGCATCCTCTTGGCCAAACAGGGCGGCGGCGGCGCCTGGGCCAATCCCTGGGGCGAAAAGGAGATCAACACCTCCTTCGCCCTCCTGACCCTCAGCCGGGCGACCGCCCACGTCAACACCGGCGGCGAACCGCGGCCCGGCCTCTGGGTCCGGCGCTGGACCAACGTCGACGACGGCAAGGCCGACCTGCTGATCACCGCCGCCGGCCTCCCGCACTGCACCGCCTTCCTGGCCGGCTTCCATCGTGAAGTCGTCGAACTCTACGCCAACCCGGGCGAGCCGCGGCCGCGCATCCTCCGCTTCTCCTGGTGGCTGGACGGCGAGGAAATCCAGGTCGTCCGGCCCGAGGATCCGGCGGCGATGGCGGCCGCCCAGGCCGCGCCGCGCTTCCCGCTCGAGTTCGATCTCCGCGAGAACCGCGACCTCACCCTCGAGGCGCGGGCCTGGCTCGCCCTGCCGGGCAGCGATGACCCGGCCGACCTCGTCCAGGTCTCCTCCGGGCCGCTGGTGCTGAACGTCCGCGGCCTGGTGACCGAGGACGACCGGCGCCTGGCGGCTTGGTTGGACCGGGCCTGGCCGATCGACGCCTCGGCGATGGAGCAGCTCACCGCCTCGAGCGAGCACGACGGCCGCTACAACGCCGCCGTGCGGGCCTTCGACCGGGTCGGCGGCAGCCGCTGGCTGGCGACGGCCGAGGATCCCGAACCGTGGATCCGCCTGGCCCCCAAGCGCAACCTGCGAGTGGCCGCGATCCGGCTGCTGCCGGCTTGGTCCGGACCCGATCAGGCGGGGTTCGACCTGCCGGCCAGGATCCGGGTCACGGTCAACGGCCGCAAGCACGAGCTGACGATGGCGCGGACGGACGTCCGCGAGGGGGTCGAGCTGTCGTTCCGCCGCCCGCTCCGACTGCGCGAACTCGAAGTGCGGGTGCTCGAGAAGCTGCCGCCGGTCACCGGCGCCGCCACCGGCCGGACCGGCTTCCGCGAGATCCTGTTGCTGGACGAGGAGAAGAAGGGACGGAAGAAGTAGCCGACGGCCGGCTGCGGGCGCCGACTAGGGCGTCCAGGGCAGCTCGGCCACGCCGGCCAGATGGTTGACCCGACGGGCCAGGACGAACAGCCAGTCGCCGAGGCGGTTGAGGTAGGCCTGATGGCGGGGATCGACGGCCTCCTCGTCGGCCAGGGCCGCCAGCGCCCGCTCGGCCCGGCGGCAGACGGCGCGGGCCAGGTGGAGGCGGGCGGCCGCCTCGGCGCCGCCGGGCAGGACGAAGCTGTGCAGCTCCGGCAGTTCGGCCTGCCAGCGGTCGATCTCGGCCTCGAGCCGGCCGAGGGCGTCCTCGTCCCACGCGGGCAGCCGGTCGCGGGCCGCGGCCGGCGCCGCGGCCGGTGTGGCCAGCCACGACCCGAGCACGAACAGCCGGGCCTGCTCGGCCAGAATCCGCTCGCCGGTGTCGCCGTCGGCGGCGACCGCGCACCAGCCGAGGACCGAGTTCAGCTCGTCCACCTGACCGTAGGCGTCGATCCGGAGCGAGCCTTTGCCGACCCGGCCGCCGCCGAACAGGCCGGTCTCGCCGTGGTCGCCGCAGCGGGTGTAGATCTTCATGACGGCCCGAGAATACCCCGGTCGCCGCTCAGACGACCCGCAGGCGCCGGACCGCCTCCGGCGGCCCGAACACGACCAGGCGGTCGCCGAGCTGGAAGCGGTAGTCGGCGGCCGGGGCGTGCGGCGCCGACTCCTGCCCCGGCCGCGCCGGCGGCTTGACCAAGAGCACGTTGACTCCGAAGCGGGCGCGGAAGTCGGCCTCGGCCAGGGTCCGGCCGACCAGTTGCGGCGGCGCGTCCACCTCGGCCATCAGGTTGTCCCCGACCCGCCGAACCGGGGTCTCCTCGCTCGACCCGACCGGCAGGCTGCCGGCCAGGGTGTCGGCCATCTGGTGCTTGAAGACCTCGCGCCGGTAGCGGTCGAGGACGTCCGAGACGTGGACCACGCCGACCAGGCGGCCCTCCTCGAGCACCGGCAGTTCGTCCCGGTAACCCTGTTCGAGGCGGCGGACGACCCGGTCGAGGGTGTCGCCGGCCTGGGCCGCCGGCCACTCGGCGACGGCGACGTCGTCGGCGACCAGCAGTTCCTGGATCTCGCGCAGGTCCTCGAGCACCGAGCGGAGGTGGTTGAGGGCGATCACCCCGGTCAGACGGCCGCCCTTGTCGACCACGTAGATGCAGTCGTCCTCGCCCTGATAGAGGCGCTGCAGCACCGGCAGCAGCGGGTCGCCCGGCGCCGCCACCGCCGGCTCCCGCCGCATCACCTCGCGGACCGGGATCGAGCGCAGCAAGTCGACGTCCTGGCCGGCGCGGATGTTGATGCCGCGGCGCTTGAGCTTGATCGTGTAGATCGATTCCTTGTGCAGCCGCGACATCACCAGCGTGCCGATGATGCAGGAGATCATCAGCGGCAAGATGATCTTGTAGTCGGTGGTCAGCTCGAACAGGACCATGATGGCCGTGATCGGAGCGTGGGTCGCCGCCGCCACCACCGCCCCCATGCCGACCAGGGCGTAGGCTCCGGGCGGGGCGGCGCCCGGGAACCAGTGGTCCACCGCCACGCCGACGGCGCCGCCGAGCATCGAGCCGAGGAACAGCGACGGCGCGAAGATGCCGCCGGAACCGCCGGAGCCAAGGGTGAGGCAGACGGCGAGCAGCTTGGCCCCGAGGAAGCCGAGCAGGGCCAGCAGGGTGGCCTGGCCGGTGAGGGCGGTGTTCATCGCCTCGTAGCCGACCCCCAGCACCTGCGGCACGCCGACCGCCAGCAGGCCGACCGCCAGGCCGCCGATGGTGGTCTTGAGCGGCCCCCAGATCGGCAACCGCTCGAAGCCTTCCTCGGACCAGTGCAGCACCCTGGTGAAGACGATGGCGGTGATCCCGGCCAGGAAACCGAGCACCGCGTAGGCGGCCAGCTCGCCGGCGTGGTGGAGGGAATAGGCCGGGATCTCGAAGGCCGGGAAGTCGCCGAGGAAGTGGCGGGCGACCACGGTGGCCACGACCGAGGAGATGACGATCGGCGAGAACTGCGGCACGCCGAAGTCGCCGAGGATGATCTCGACCGCGAACAGCGCCCCGGCCACCGGGGCGTTGAAGGCGGCGGCGATGCCGGCGGCGGCGCCGCAGCCGACCAGAGTCCGCATCCGGCGCGGCCCGAGGCGCAGGATCTGGCCGATGGTCGAACCGATGGCCGAGCCGATCTGAACGATCGGCCCCTCGCGGCCGACCGAGCCGCCGGAGGCGATGCACAGGCTGGAGGCCAGCGCCTTCACCCCCACCACCCGCGGTCGGATCCGGCCCTGGCGGATGGCCACGGCCTCCATCACCTCGGGCACCCCGTGGCCCTTGGCCTCCTTGGCGCCGTAGTGGACCAGCAGCCCGACGACGAAGCCGCCGACGGTGGGCGCCAGAACCAACCACCACCAGGGCAGGCCCTGGACCCAGAGCAGCAGGTCGAAGGCCTCGTCCGGCAGGCCCGGGGTATCCCAGATCCAGGCCTTGAACCAGCGGATCATCAGGCGCAGACCGACGGCGCCGTAGCCGGCGATCAGGCCGACGAGGGACGCCACCACCACCATGTAGACGGTGGTGGACTGCTTCAGGGCCTGGTTGGCCCGGTAGAAGGCCCGGACGAGCGAACGCACGCGAGGCGCGGATTCTAGACCCGCGCCTCGCGCTGGGGGCCGCCGCGGCGGCTCAGAGCTGGTCGGCGTGTCCGGCCAGGTACTCGGCCACGCCCTCGGTGCTCGGCTTCATGCCCTCATCGCCGGACTTCCAGCCGGCCGGGCAGACCTCGCCGTGCTCCTCGGTGAACTGCAGGGCGTCGACCATGCGCAGCATTTCGTCGATGTTGCGGCCGAGCGGCAGGTCGTTGACCACCTGGTGGCGGACGACGCCGTCCTTGTCGATCAGGAAGGAGCCGCGCAGGGCGACCGCCTCGTTGATCAGGACGTCGTAGTCGCGGGCGATGTTCTTGGTCAGGTCGGCGACCAGCGGGTACTTGACCGGGCCGATGCCGCCCTCGTTGACCGGCGTGTTCCGCCAGGCCAGGTGGGTGAAGTGGCTGTCGATTGAGCAGCCGATCACCTGGACGTTGCGCTTCTCGAACTCGGCCAGCCGGTGATCGAAGGCGATCAGTTCGCTCGGGCAAACGAAGGTGAAGTCGAGCGGGTAGAAGAAGAGGACGACGTACTTGCCGCGGAAATCCGACAGCTTGAAGTCGTCCTTGAAGCTGCCGTCGGCGAGGACGGCGGTCGCGGTGAAGTCGGGGGCTTCCTTTCCGACGAGAACGCTCATTTCTCTCTCTGGGTGTGGGCTTTGCGGGATGCAGGGAGGAGCTTCTAGGACCGGTTCCGGCCCGCCTCCAGCCCCAATCCCGAGCGGAATTCTAGCCGCGCGGCGCGGCGGCGACCGCCGCCGCCAGCACCCGAGCCGCCTCGGCGCCGTGGGCCTCGGCGGTGGCCAGGACCTCCTCGTGGCTGGGCCGGCTGCCGCCGATCCCCGCCGCCGGGTTGCTGAGCAGCGAGATCGCCAGCACCCGGGCGCCGGCCGCGCGGGCGGCGACCGCCTCCGGGATCGTGCTCATGCCGACCGCGTCGGCGCCGAGGGCGGCCAGCATGCGGACCTCGGCCGGGGTCTCGTAGTTCGGGCCGGGCAGGCCGGCGTAGATCCCGGGGCGGAGTCCGGGCTCGGCGGCGAGCAGGGCCCGGCGCCAGGCGGGATCGTAGAGGTCGACCAGGTCGAGGAAGAGCGGGGCCCCGTCTTCGCTCTGGTCGGCCGCCAGCGGGCTGGGAAGGCCGAGATCGAGGTGGTCGGCGAACGGCATCAGCGAGCCGGGCGGCCGGTCCTCGCGCAGGGAACCGGCGGCGTTGAGCAGCAGCACCGCCGGCGCCCCCCAGCGGACCAGGGCGCGGACGCCGCGGACCAGCTCGCGGGCCGGCCGGCCCTCGTAGGCGTGGACGCGACCGCCGCAGAGGGCGGCGCGGACGCCGTCGAGGTCCCCGACCAGAATCTCGGGCCGGTGCCCGGGCACCCTCGGCAGGGGCCAGTCGAGCAGCTCGGCCAGGGGCAGGGCGGTGGGGGCCGCCAGCAGTCCGGCCGCCTGCTCAGCCCAGCCGCTGCCGAGGACCACCGCCACCGCCGGCGGCGGCCCGAGGCGTTCGGCCAGGGCGGCGGCCAGGGCGGCGACCCGTTCTCCTTCCAGCATCGCCATGCCCGCATCGTAGGGTGGCCCGCCCCGGTGTGGGTCCCCGCCGATCTTCTCTCCGGGCAATTCTCATGCCGATAGGCGACAGGGCCGAAATCGGCCGGCTCCGGCTCCCAAGAACCGGCCATCATGAAGACCACGTCCGTCAACCGCCTCGCCCCGTTGGCGCTGTTCGCCGTGATCGGCGTCTCGCTCGGCGCCGCCTGGATCGGCTACCTCCTCGAACTCGCTCCCGCCCTCTTGGCCGCCTGACCGCCCACCCCGATCCTCCCCATGGCCCGCCCCTCGGTCCTCGCCCTGCCCGTCCTCCTCTTCACCTCCTCCTGCGTGATCGCGATCGGTGACGGCGCCCGCGAGCAAGCACGGGAGGAGCGGCATGCGACCTTCGCCCTCGACGGCGCCGCCACCGTGCGGGTCGAGGGCCGCAACGGCTCGCTGCGGGTGGTCCAGGGCGGCGGCGGCGAGATCGACTGCGAGGCCCTCCTGACCGCCTGGGCCGACACCCGGCTCGAGGCCGAGGACGAGCTGGCGGCGATGGCGGTGGTCGCCGAACGCAGCGGTTCCGTGCTGCGGATCCACGTCGACATCCCGCCGGGGCTGCACCGCTGGGCCGCGGCGATGAACCTGCGCGTACCGGCCGGAATCGCTCTCGATCTCGACACCAGCAACGGCCGCATCGTGGTGGAGGATCCCTTCCCGACCGTGCGGGCCGACACCTCGAACGCCGCCGTCGAGGTGCGCTGCGCCGGCCGGGCCGAACTCGCGACCTCGAACGGCTCGGTGGCTCTGTCCGGCCCGGTGGCCGACTTCGACATCCACACCTCGAACGCCTCGGTCACCGTGGACCTGATCGGCGACTGGAGCGGCCGCGGCGAGGTCCGGACCTCGAACGGCGCGATCGCCCTGAGCTGCAGCGGCCGATTGCGCGCCGCCGCCACCGCCTCGACCAGCAACGGCCGAATTCGCGGGGTCGAGAATCTGCGCCGCGAGGCCGGCGGCTTCCTGGTCCTGCGGACGAGCAACGCCGACATCACCGTGAGCGCGCCGGACTAGGGTCGGCGGCAGCCGATGTGGTTCAGCTACCTCCTCCTCTTCGGTCTGATCAAACTGCTCGAGCGGATCGCCGACGTGAAACTCTGCGTCGGCATCTACACCGGCGCCGGTGTCCTGTTCGATCTGTTCGAGGAAATGACCCTGGTCGAACGGCTGGTTTCGCCGGTGATCGATCTCGGCTTGTCCTGGCTCCTCTTCTCTCTGCTGCTCCGCTTCGAGGCCAACCGCTCCCTCTGGTGGACCACCCTGATCGGCTTCCTCTGCTTGCCTTTCCTCCTGGCGCTGGCCGGTTTGTGAACCCGGTCCACCGAAGCCACGAGGCCGGCTTGGCCGACGATCCCCGGGCACCGGGCGTAGGCGGGTGGATGAAGCCCTCCGCCGCCCAGGTGCTGCGCGCCGCCCTCGGCGTCCTTCTGCTGATGCCCGGAGCCTGAGTCAGGGGATCGATGGAACTCTCACACCCCTTTAGCCGCTCCCGCCAGGCTCCTGGGGTGGAGGCGCCGGTCTCTCGGTCCATGATCGAACCGGATGGGCAGCCTGGAAGACGGCCGACTTCGCCTTCCTGGCGCTGATCGCGCTCCTGCTCCTGGGCGATTACTTCGTCCTGTGGCCTGCCTTCCTTTGGCGGCACCGAGGCGACCCCGGCCGGGCCCGGAGATGGGCCTGGACGAGCTGGCTGATCATCGGCTGGGGGCTCGTCGGCGTCCTGGCCGTCCTCTGGATCTCGGCCGATCGCTCCTGGGCGGACCTCCGCCTCCTCACCCTGGTCGTGCTCGGGTCCGGGTCGCTCCTGCCGGCCATGGCCCTGCACGCCCTCGCCGACCTGAGCCAGGGCGTCGTGGCCACCCTGGCCTTTCGGCTGGCCCGCGCGGGTGGAAGTGACAGGGGATGAACCCCGCTCCTTGCCCCGGCTGCGGAGCCCCTTCCCGGACAGGATCGGTGAGGGCGCCGGGAACAGGCGGTAGGATCCCTGGTGTCCCTCCCCCAATCCCATCCGGGAGGATCTGGAATCCATGCTCGTCAATCCCATCCAAGCCGCTCTCCAGGTAGTCGCCGTCGTCGCGATCCTCATCAGCGGCATCCTCCTGACCGACGCCCTGATCGCCCTGACTGCCGTGCGGAACACCCTCTACGGCATCCCCGACGGCGTGCAGGTCCAGATCTCTTCGGCAGCCGCGAACGCCGGTCTCCTCGGCCTGCTGACGGCGGCCATGCCCGCCATCTGGGGCGTCGTTCTGTTCGCGACCAGCCCCCGGATCGCCGCCCTGATCCTCCGCCGGCAGCGGCCTGCCTGAGGGGTGAGAAATGGCATCGACCATCCACCGCGTTCCGGGCCGGCCCGAGAGATGCCCCGAGTGCGGCTCGGAGAAGATCGCCGACATCATCTACGGCTACTTCCCTTCGTTCGAGGAACCGGCCCGCCGGCCGGGGGAGCGGCGCACGATCCTCGGGGGCTGCTGCGTCACGAACGACGATCCCGCCTGGGAATGCACCTCCTGCCACGCCAGGTTCCACCCGCCGCGGGGGAGTTGGCCGGCGCCGCCGACGGCGGATTGACCCCGTTCGGAGACGACTCGCCTTGGGTTCCTCCCTCCGGGTAGCCTGGAAGGACATGATGAAGACCAAAGCTCCGAAGTCCTGGCCCGCTCTTCGAATCATCGCCGGCCTCCAGGCGGCCCTGGCGCTGGTCGTTTCGACCGGTTCCTTCCTCTTCTGGATCTTCCATCTGGCCACGGAACTCATCCCCTGGCCCTGGGCCACGAACCAGGAGCGGTTCCTGGGCGCGATCTATCTGCTTGTCGGGCTCGTCGGCTCCCTCTTGCTTTGGGCCGCGCTCCGGGCTTCGGCCGAGTTCATCCGGCTCCTGATCGCCATCGAGGAGAACACCCGGCAGGGCGCCGGGAGGAAACGATCGGGCTGACCTGACCCGGACGGGAACTCAGGGAATGTGCGCCAGGTCCGCCAGCTCGCGCTCGCTGTAGCGCGGGAAGCTGCCGCCCCAGGCCGCCTCGAGGGCGTCGAGGATGCCGTTGGCGTGGAGGGCGTTGTGGACGGCGGTGGGGTGGATGTCGTCGGCGAAAAGGTGGTCGTAGTCGCCGTAGGCCGGCGGCCCGACCAGCGGGTGGCCGTAGAAGGCCGGCGGCGAGGCCACGTAGCCGGCGAAGGCCGCGGCGAAGTCATAAACCGCGATGCGCCGGGCCGCGGCGGCGGCTCGGATGGCTTGGTTCGCCCGCGCCAGGTGGGCGCGGATGTTGGCCTCCTCCGTGGCGCTGTAGCGCCCCCACACCGCCGGCGCCAGGACGATGTCCGGGATGGTCCAGAGGACGATCTTCGCCTGCCGGTACTTGCGCGCCAGATGGCGAACGTCCCGCTCCAGGCGCACCAGCAGGCGGTCGACCACGTCGTCGACCATCGGATCCACCCCGGGCGGAGCCGAGGCGAGCAGGTCGCGGTTGTTCAGGAAGTCGTTGCCGCCGATCTCGACGTCGATCAGGGTCGGCTCGGGCTCGACCCCGATCAGGACCATGAAGTCGAAGAGTTCGATCTGGGTGTGGAGGTGCCGGCTCTCCGAGCCGCCGACCGCATAGTTGCTGAGGTGGTCACCCGGCTGCGCGCCCTTGCTCCAGGAGGCGTGGAACGGGTCCTTGCCGTAGAGGTCCTGCGGATTCCCGTAGACCAGGCCGAGCAGGTCGTTGTGGGTCAGGCTGTCACCGAAGCTGACGCTGGCCGAGAAGTCGGCCTGGGCCGCGAGCGGGGCGGCGAGCAGCAGAAGGGCCGGCAGGGCCCGGAAGAGGCGGCGACGAGAGAGGAGGGATCCAGTCATGCGCACCTCCGAATCTGCCAGGGAACGGGGCCGGCCGCAAGGGGCGTGCCGGTCGCCGCTCAGAGCAGGATCGCCGCCGTCGCCGCGGTGCAGAAGCTGGCCAGGGCTCCGGTCAGCATCGCCCGCAGGCCGAGGCGGGCGAAATCTCCGCGGCGTTCGGGGGCCATGCCGCTGAGGCCGCCGATCTGGATGGCGATACTGGAGAAGTTGGCGAAGCCGCACAGGGCGTAGCTGGCGACGATGCGGGAGCGCTCGTCGATCTCGCCGGCGGCGCCCAGCTTCGCCAGCGCGTCGTAGGCGACGTACTCGTTCACCGCGATCTTGGTGCCGAGCAGCCCCCCCACCGCCTGGGCGTCGGGCGCCGGCACGCCGAGCAGCCAGGCCACCGGCGCCAGCAGCCAGCCGAAGATCCGCTGCAGGGTGAGGCCGTCGTCGATCATCCCGAGCAGCCCGTTCAGGAGCTGGAGGATGGCCAGGAAGGCGATCAGCATGCCGAGGATGTTGATCGACAGCTGCATGCCGTCGCCGGCCCCCGAGGCGGCGGCGTCGACCAGGTTGACGTAGCTCGAGCGCGGCTGGGCGACGTCCACGCCGAGGGTGGCGGGTCGGTCCGTCTCGGGGAAGACGACCTTGGCCAGGCCCAGGGCCATCGGCGCCGACATCACGCTGGCCGCGAGCAGATGGCCGGCCACCCCCGGCACGGTTCCGCTCAACATGCCGACGTAGATCGCGAAGACCCCGCCGGCGACCGTGGCGAAGCCGACCGACATCACCGCGCCGACCTCGCTGATCGTCATCCCCGCCAGGTAGGGACGGATCAGGAGCGGCGCCTCGGTCTGGCCGACGAAGATGTTGGCCGCGGCGCTGGTCGACTCCGCGCCGGAGGTGCCAAGCGTGCGCGCCATCAGCCGCGCCATGCCGCCGACGATCAGGCGCACGACCCCGAGGTGGTGAAGCACGGCGAAGAGCGACGAGAAGAAGACCACCGTCACCACGACCAGCACCGCCAGCAGCGGCGGCCCGTCGGCCAGGCCGAGGGCGGCGTCGCCGAAGATGCTGCGCGAGCCCTGCTTGGCGTACTCGATCAGGGCCAGGAAGAAGGCCTGGGCGCCGTCGAAGAAGGCCGCGCCCACTCGGGTGCGCAACACGACCAGCGCCAGCAGGAACTGCAGCAGGAGGCCGCCGAGCAACGGCCGCCAGCGCACCGCCTTGCGGTCGGTGCTCAGCAGCCAGGCCAGCGCGACCAAGACCGGGATGCCGAGGAGCGGCTGGAGCAGCACGGCACCAGCCTACGCCCGCGCCGGCTCGACCCGGGCGGAGGAGTTCCGACTACGACTCGGTCGGTTCGGGCGGCTCGGCCTTCTGCACCTGCCGGGCGTAGGGACCGCGGTCGTTGGCGCTGGCGATGAAGCTGACCCAAGAACCGACCTTCAGGTCCTCGTACTCGACCCCGTGCAGGTCGGTCTCGTGGAAGAAGAAGTCCTTCTCGTCGCCCTCGCGCGAGATGAAGCCCCAGGTGTCCTGCAGGTGGATGACCCGGCCTTTGAAGCGGTTGCGCTCGGCGTCGGGGTCGGCGGCCGGGCGCCGCGGCGCCCGCAGGGTGATGACGTCGTCGTCGAGGGCCTCTTCGGCCTCGGCCAGGTCGCCGCCGCCGCCGCTGGGGTCGTAGAAGATCTCGTCGATCAGCGGGTCTTCACCCGGCTGGACGGCGTCGATCTCCTCGTGGACGCGAACGGCGTAGGTGGCCTCCTCGAGCAGGTTGTGCGAGGAACGCGTCTCGTGGTGGACGCCGTCCTTGTCATCGAACTCGAGGTTCCAGCCCAGGACCATTACCCGGGTGCCGAGCGTGTGCAGCTTGCGGACCAGCGGCACGAAGTCGGCGTCGCCGGCGATCAGGACGCAGACGTCGAGAGCCTTGAACACCGCCCGCTCGTAGGCCTCGAGAGCGAGGAGGACGTCCACCCCCTTCTCTTTGCTCTGGGACACCGGCAGGTAGTGGGTCTCGATGCCCGAGCGCATCAGCGCCTCGTCGAAGATCCGCTCGCGGAAGAGGGCCTCACGCTCCTGGGCCTCGCGGGCGCTCAGGCGGCCGCGGAAGAAGTGGGCGTCGACGATGTGGCAGAAGCGCTCGTCGAGGCCCTCGCCCTCGGCCACCCGGCGGCGGACGAAGCGCTGGATGCCGGGCAGCGACAGGCGCATCCGGCGTGGATGGTGCCACTTGTAGTAGAAGCTGACGTGCGAGAAGAAGCTGCCGTCGAAGAAGATGCCGATCTTGGTGAAACGACGGGAGGAATCGGGAGCATTCGTACGCAAAGCCATGGTCAGCGGTCTGGGTTGCGGGAACCGAGCCGGTTCCAGGGCCGAACCCTGTTTCTACGGCCGAAGTTCGGCTCCGTTGGCCGAGAAACCGACCGCCGCCGGAAAGCGACCTCCTCCCCCGCCAGGGAAGAAAGCGCCTTCCGGCGTCGGTTCAGAATGCGGATCAGTGGATCCCGGTCCGGATCGCGCAGGGCTTGCTCAGCTCGACGAGGTTGCCGGCGGCGTCGAACACTCCGGCCTGGAAGACCACCGGCTTCTGCTCTATGCTGGCCGGGATGAGGACGGTGGCGCCGGCGGTGCCGGTGCCGCCGATCGTGCCGACGAAGCCGGGCTGGGCCAGCGACAGCGACAGCAGATCGAGGCCGACGTGGATGGTCACGTTCCAGGGCGGGCCGAGCGGATTCGGCCCCGGCTGGCGCGAGGCCAGGATCTTGTAGCCCTTGCCGGCGTGGTTGGCGGCGGTCAGGACCAGGGTGGTCGCGGTGCCGGAGATCGGCGACGAATCCTGCGGCGACAGCACCACCGTGCCGCTCGGCAGCGGCAGGAAGCCGCGGCGGTCGAGCGCCCACTCGAGGTAGGGCCGCCACGCCCCGCCGTAGAGTTGTTGCTCGGCCGTCAGCAGCCAGTTGGCGCCGCTGACCATGCCGCTGTTGCCGGACTGGAGGCTCATCGCCTCGACGATGATGTTGTCGGCGATCTCGCGACCGACGGCCATGCGGATGTCCCAGAGCGCCGCCGACCAGATCTCGCCGTCATCGTGCACCCAGCCGTTGAGGTCGCCCGGATAGTGCTTGTCGCCGTCGACCCGGCGCAGATAGTGGATCGACCCCCAGGTGTAGGAGGTGGCGTCCCACTCGCCGACCAGGGCGTCGTCGTAGAAGCTGGCCGCGAAGTAGTCACCGTAGCCCTCGGACATGGCACCGTTCTGGCCGCCGCCGATGCTGCCCTGGACGTCGTGGTGCAGGGCGTGGCCGTACTCGTGGATGATGATGTCGGCGTCCTCGGCGTCGTCCACCCCGCCCGAACCGTAGGTGATGATCCGAGTGCCCATGTCGTACCACGAGTTGTCCACCGTGGTGCCGTTGACGTCCATCTTCTGCTGGCGCCGATTGGCGTTGGTCTGGCCGATCGACTGCAGGTAGCGCTGGAAACCATCGACGTGGTAATAGCACATCACCTCCTCGAACTGGTCCGGGTTGCGCTGGTAGATGAACTGTCCGCTCGGCTCGTAGGCCCGGTTCGAGGTCGGTGAGGTCGAGGCCCAGGGGCCGTCGAGGTAGCCGGTGCCGGCCAAGTCCAGCAGCGTCACCTGGAAGTAGGTGGAGGCCGGAACTGCGCCGTTGGAATCGTTCTGGTCGCGAAGGTTGTGGTCGTCGAGGGTCTGGACCGGGTTCGGGTCGAAGACCTGGCCGCTGCCGGTGGCGCGGCCGCCGGGGCCGCCGCCGAGGCAGAACAGGCGCAGATCCCGGCGGCCGACCAGAGCGCCGTCGGCGGCGTCGACCAGCAGGTCCTCGCTCCAGGTGCCGTCGCCGTCGATCAGCAGCCGCACCTCCCAGACCAGACGCCGACCCTCCCAGGCGAGGCGGGCGCGGACGACCGAGGCCGCCCCGTCGGCGGCGACCGCGGCCAGGGCCGTGCCGACTGCGGCCTCCTCGGGCACGGCGACCACCGCCCGGGCGCCGGCCATCGACCGGGCCGCGCCCTCGACGATCGCCGAGCCGTCTCGGAACATGACGACTTTGACGTCCTCGCCGCGGAGCGGGTAGCCGTCCACCAGCCGGTCGAAGAGCAGCCGGTCCGCGGTCCGGGACCAGCCCAGATCGCGACGCAGCCGCAGCTCGCCACGGCGACCGTGCTCGGCCAGAAAGGCCCGCCCGAGGGCCTCGGCCCGGCTCATCCGATCGACTCCAAACCCTTGTGCGGAAAGAACATGGAGCTGGGCCGGCTCCTGGGGGAGGGGGGCCGGGAAGAGGAGGAGGGGGATCAGGATCATGGCTCGGTGGGATGGGCCGAAGCCGGCTCGGGTTCCACGATCGCCGGCGCCGACGGCGCCTCCGGAACCTCGGGCTCGGCCTCCTCGAGGTAGGTGTAGCCCTCCAGGCCCTCGCGGAAGAAGTGGAGCAGGGAGCGGCCCTCGCGCAGGGTCAGCCGCTGCCGACGCATCGCCTTCTCGACTTCCCGCCGCAGGGCCTCCTCCAGGACCTCCGGCCGGAAGTTGACGTACTGGAGGACCTGCCGCACCGAATCGCCGCGGACGACCTCCTCGACCTCCCAGTCGCCGTCCTCGTCCAGGCGGACGTGCACGGTGTGGGTGTCGCCGAGCAGATTGTGCAGGTCGCCGAGGATCTCCTGATAGGCGCCGACCAGGAAGAAGCCGAGGTAGTAGGGCTCCTCCGGCCGCAGCGGGTGCAGTTCGAGCACCTGCTTGACCTCGTTCTGCCGCTTGTCGGGGAACTGGCCGATCTGGCCGTCCGAGTCGCAGGTGATGTCGGCCAGCACGCCGAGGCGGGTCGGCCGCTCGTCCAGGCGGTGGATCGGGCAGACCGGGAAGACCTGCCGGATGGCCCAGGCGTCCGGCAGCGACTGGAAAAGAGAGAAGTTGCAGAAGTAGATGTCGCTGAGGGTGCTGCCGAGGGGCTGCAGTTCTTCGGGGATCTCCTCCTCTTCCTGGGCGAGTTCCCACAACCGGCGGCAGATCCGCCAGTAGAGTTCGTCGCAGGCCGAGCGGTCGGTCAGGGAAAGATAGCCGAGATTGAACAGGGACTGGGCCTGGTCGCGGGCGGCGCTGGCCTTGTGGAACGCCCAGCGCAGCTTGCCGGCGGCCAGCTCGCGCCGGACCTCGAGCAGCTCCCGCAGCGGTTGCGGGGCGTCGTCGCCGTCGGCCCGCGCCCCGGCTTCGATCTCCTCGAGCGTCATGCCGGCGTCGAAACTGCTGCTGCCGAGGACGTTGCAGACCAGTACGCTCGAGTAGCTGACCATCGCCCGGCCGGATTCGGACAGGATCTCCGGGTGCGGCACGCCGGCCTGATCACAGGCGGCCTGGACCTTGCCGACCACCGCCGCCGCGTACTCCTCGAGTCGGTAGTTGGTCGAGGACTCCCAGTTGGTCTGGCTGCCGTCGTAGTCCACACCGAGCCCGCCGCCGACGTCGAGGGCGCGCAGGCCGGCGCCGAGCCGGTGCAACTCGCAGTAGACCCGGGCGATCTCGTTGGCGGCGTCTTCCAGGTGGTGGATGTCGTGGACTTGGCTGCCGATGTGGCAGTGGAGCATGGTCAGGCAGTCGGCCATGTTCTCGCGCTGGAGCAGCTCGAGCGCCTGGAGCACCTCGGACACGAACAGGCCGAACTTCGACCGCGAGCCGCCGGAGGCCTCCCACTTGCCGGCGCCGCGCGCCGCCAGCTTGACCCGGATGCCGATCTGCGGCCTCACCCCGTACTTGCGGGCGGCGCCGACCAGCAGCCCCAGCTCGCTCGGCTTCTCGACCACCGGCGTGATGTTGCGGCCGAGCTTGGCGGCCAGGATCACGGTCTCGATGAACTCCTCGTCCTTGAAGCCGTTGCAGACGATCGGCATCTCCGGCCGGCCGGCGGTGAGGCCGAGCACCGCCAGCAGCTCCGGCTTGGAACCGGCCTCGAGACCGAAGCCGAGTTCCTGGCCGAAGCGAGCCAGCTCCTCGCAGACGTGCCGTTGCTGGTTGACCTTGATCGGATAGACGCACCGGTAGCCGCCCCGATAGCCGACCTCGCTCATGACCCGGTCGAAGGCGTCGCGGATCTCCTTCAGGCGGTGTTGGAGCAGGTCGCTGAAGCGGAGCAGGATCGGGGTGGTGAAGCCGCGCTCCCGCATCCCCTCGACCACCTCGAGCAGATCGATCTCGCGGGCCGGGTCCTTGGTCGGCCGGACGGTCAGGCGGCCGTCCGGAGTGACGGCGAAGAAGCCCTGGCCCCAGGCGTCCACCCCGTAGAGGGCGGCGGCGTCCTGCGGCGTCCAGGTGTTCGGGTCCTGGGAAGGGGCCGGGAAAGGTTGCGGCTGGCTCATCGGCGGGTGGAGGGCTGGGCCGGGCCCCCCATTGTCCCGCCTTCCGGCCGCCGCGCCAGCCGGCGCCGAGCGGCGGCGGGCGGAATCAGCCGCCCAGGGCGGCTTCGATCGCGGCGATCAGCTCGGGGTCGTCGGGCGGCACCTGGGTGGGGAAGAAGCGGACGCTCCGGCCGTCGGGGGAAACCAAGTATTTGGCGAAGTTCCACTCCGGCAGACGGCCGCTGCGACGGCCGAGGTCGGCGAAGACCGGCGACTGGCCCGGCCCGGCCAACACCTCGACCTTGGCCATCAGCGGGAAGGTGACGCCGTACTCCTCGCTGCAGAAGGCGCGGATCTCGGCCGCGGTACCGGGCTCCTGGCCCCGGAACTGGTTGCAGGGGAAGCCGAGGACGACCAAGCCCCGTGGGCCGTAGCGCCGGTGCAGCTCCTCCAGGCCGGCGTACTGGGGCGTGAAGCCGCAGCGGCTGGCGGTATTGACGACAAGCACCGGCCGGCCGGAAAAGGACGCGAAATCGACCGTCTCTCCCGCCAGCGACTCCGCGGACAGGTCGAAGAAGGAATC
The DNA here is from genome assembly GCA_003696625.1 of Planctomycetota bacterium. Taxonomy (GTDB): domain Bacteria; phylum Planctomycetota; class UBA1135; order UBA1135; family UBA1135; genus J029. Next base: position 59,489 of record RFGR01000014.1, on the reverse strand, counting down.
GTGAGGCTCGGCGGCAGGCGCGGCGCAGCCGGCGGCGGCGAGGAGGAGCAAGGCGGTCGGCCGGAACATCCCTCCTCCTAGGGCGTCGGCCGGGCCGATCAAGGAGGATCGGCGCCGGGTAGGATGCGCAGTTCGATCATGAGTTCGGTCCCTCGCCCCATCCGTCCCCTCCGGTGCCTGGTCGCCGCCGCCAGCGGTTTCCTCTTCGCCTGGTTCGCGGTCGGCGCCTTCGAAACCTGGCGGGAGATCCGCGTCCAGGACTGGAACGACCCCGACCTCGGCTGGCTGAAGATCGACTTCTGGGCCCGGGCGGCCCCGGTCAAGGAGGCCGCCGCGGCAGCCGTCCTGACCCTGCTTCTAGCCCTGTCCGGCGAGTTCCTGCGCCGGAGCGCTTCGGCCCTACCGCGGCTGCTGCGTTGGGGCAGCCGGACCTTCGGCCGTCCGGCCGGCTTCCTGCTCGTGCTCGCCCTGGCCCTGGCGCCGCGGGCCGTCGCCGTTCTGACCCGCCCGGCCCCGCCGGCCGGCGCCCCGAACGTCCTCTTCATCCTGGTCGACACCTGGCGGGCCGACCGGACCAGTTTCTACGGCTACGAGCGGCCGACCTGGCCGGAGATCGGCGCGCTGGCCCAGGAAGGCGTGGTCTTCGAGCGGGCGGTGGCGCAGGCGCCGTGGACCCGCCCCTCGGTGGCCTCGATCCTGACCAGCCTGACCCCGTCCCGACACGGGGCGATGTCCCACATGCCGGCCGGCTCGAGCCGCCGTTTCGTCGCCCTCGACCGGCGCCACCGCACTCTGGCCGAGAGCTTGGCCGCCGCCGGCTACGACACGATGGCGATCTCGAACAACGCCAACATCGTGCCGTACTTCGGCTTCGGCCAAGGTTTCCGCGAGTTCACCAAGGTCTCCTGGGAGGTGGACGCCGGCGACATGGCCGCCGACATGGAGCGCTGGATCGACCGACGGGACGGCTCGCGGCCGTTCTTCTGCTACCTGCACGTCACCGATCCGCACCATCCCTACGAGGCGCCGGAAGGGTTCCGCGGCATGTGGGACAAGAGCGGAATCACCGACTTCAACCTCAACTCGGCCCAAATCCGCAAGTTCCACGCCGGCGAGCTGGACCTCGGCGGCGGCCGGCTGCAGCACCTGAAGGACGCCTACGACGAGGAGCAACGCTACACCGACTCAGCCCTGGCACCCTTCATCCGCCGGGTGCGGGAGAAGCACCCGGACACGATCGTCGTCCTGGTCGGTGACCACGGCGAAGAGTTCCTCGACCATGGCTCGCTCGGCCACGGTCACGTGCTCTACCAGGAACTCACCCACGTGCCGTTGGTCCTGTGGGCGCCGGGCTTCTCCGGCCTGCGGATCGACACCCAGGTGCCGCTCCTCGACGTGCTGCCGACGATCCTCGATCTGACCGGCGCCGCCCAGCCGACGCCGGAGGCGATGGGCCACTCACTGCTGCCGCTGCTCCGCGCCGGCGGTGGCGAGGACCGGCCGGCGCCGATGGAGACCGGCGGCGACGGCGAGCCGCCGTGGCAGCTCCGCGGCATCGCCATGCGCTACGACGGGCGGCTGTGGAAGCTGATCCGCGAGGAGGTGAGCGAGGTCAACCCGGACGGGGTCAAGATCCACCTCTACGACCTGGAAGCCGACCCGCTCGAGCAGCACGACCTGGCCCGGGAGCGACCGGAGGTGGCCGAGGCCCTGTTCCAAGCCATGAAGGAGCACGGCTGGTACATCCTGCTGGACGAGGTCGAGGGCGGCACCTGGCACGGCGGCGCCGGCGCCGCGGCGCTGCAGGGCGATCTGCAGGCGCTCGGCTACCTGGACGGCGGCGAGGACGCCGAATGAATCCGGCCCCTTCCGCTGGACCCGGAGCGGGTCCAGGGAGGCGGGTCGGGGTCCGGTCGACCGATCCGGCCGTCCCGGGGCCGAAGCCTCCGACCGGATCCGGAGCGACTGGCTCCGGCCTGCCTAAGTCCGGGCGGCGAAGACCTCACGGCACGTCCACCCCCCGTGCCCGCATCGTCGCCACGGCTTCCTCGTAGCCGGCGTCCACGTGCCGGGCCACCCCGATCCCCGGGTCATTGGTCAGGACCGCGCGCAGGCGTTCGTCCATCTCGGGGGTGCCGTCGCAGACGCAGACCTGGCCGGAGTGTTGGCTGTAGCCGATGCCCACTCCCCCGCCGTGGTGCATGCTCACCCAGCTCGCGCCGCCGGCCACGGCGAGCATGCCGTTCAGGAGCGGCCAGTCGGCCACGGCGTCCGTCCCGTCCTTCATCGCCTCGGTCTCGCGGTTGGGGCTGGCGACGCTGCCGCAGTCCAGGTGGTCCCGACCGAGCACGATCGGGGCGCTCAGCTCACCATCCCGGACCATGCGGTTGAACTCCAGCCCGGCCACGTGGCGCTCGCCGTAGCCCAGCCAGCAGATCCGGCTCGGCAGGCCCTGGAAGGCCACCCGCTCGCCGGCCATCCGGATCCAGCGGCAGAGGTGCTCCTTCTCCGGAAACAGGCGCAGAATGGCCTCGTCGGTCTTGCGGATGTCCTCCGGATCGCCGCTCAAGGCGGCCCAACGGAAGGGTCCCTGGCCTTCGCAGAACAGCGGCCGGATGTAGGCCGGAACGAAGCCGGGGAAGGCGAAGGCGTCCTCGACGCCGGCCTTCTCCTTGGCGAAGGCGCGCAGGTTGTTGCCGTAATCGAAGGTCTCGGCGCCGCGCCGCATCAGCTCGAGCATCGCCCGGACGTGGCGGCCCATGGTGGCGAAGCTGCGCTGCTGGTATTCATCGGGATCCCGCCGGCGCAGTTCGAGCGCCTCGGCCAGGGACATCCCGTCCGGCACATAGCCGTTCAGCGGATCGTGGGCGCTGGTCTGGTCGGTCAGGACCTCGGGAGTGATGCCGCGCTCGACCAGCCGTCCGAGCAACTCGGTGGCGTTGGCGACGACCCCGACGCTGACCGCCTCGGAGCGCTCCCTGGCCTGCAAGGCGCGGTCGATCGCCGCGTCCAGGCCGTCCACGATCTCGTCGAGATAGCGGGTGCGGCGGCGCATCGCCAGGCGTTCGCCGTCGACGTCGGCGATCAGGCAGACCCCCTCGTTCATCGTCACCGCCAACGGTTGCGCCCCGCCCATGCCGCCGCAGCCGGCGGTGACCGTGAGCGTGCCCTTGAGGCTGCCGCCGAAGCGCTTGTTGGCGACCGCGGCCAGGGTCTCGTAGGTGCCCTGGAGGATGCCCTGGGTGCCGATGTAGATCCAGGATCCGGCCGTCATCTGGCCGTACATCATCAGGCCCTTGGCGGCCAGTTCGCGGAAGTGCTCCCAGGTCGCCCACTTGCCGACCAGGTTGCTGTTCGCGATCAACACCCGGGGTGACCAAGTGTGGGTGCGGAAGACCGCCACCGGCTTGCCGGACTGGACGAGCAGGGTCTCGTCCGGAGCCAGCCGCTGGAGGGTGGCGACGATCTTCCGGGCGGCGTCCCAGTCCCGCGCCGCTTGGCCGGTGCCGCCGTAGACGACCAGGTTGGCCGGATCCTCCCCCACCTCGGGGTCGAGGTTGTTCAGGAACATGCGCAGCGCCGCCTCGGCGTGCCAGGTGCGGCAATGCAGCTCGGTACCGCGCGGGGCACGCTGCGGGCCGGGAGTGATCTCGAGCGGAGTGCGGGTCTCGGTCGCAGCCATGACTCGATTCTAGGAGGCTCGGAACCGGCTCGGGATGCCGGGAATACCGGCGTCACCTTCGGCGGCCGGATCCGTCTTCCCAAGTGAAGGGAGAGAAGATCCGGGGAAGGGGGCATCCCCCATCTTTCGCGGCCCCGCCGGGCCGGGGCTCCGCTGGGGCAGGCGGAGCGGCCCGGCGGGGATCGCCTCGGCCCCTGGAAACGGCTGGCCCGGCGTCCCATAGGCTGGAGATCCAACCGCCATGCTCCTCACCGTCCCCCTCTTCCTCGCCGCCCTGCCCCAGGGCACGACCGTCTCCTTCCTCCCCCGAACGGACTGGCCGCTCGCCGGCAGCCAGCCGCAGGATCTCGCCCTGGTCGATCTCGACCGGGACGGCGACCTCGACCTGGTCGTTCCCTCCTCGGCCGACCCGGAACCGACCATCAAGTGGAACAACGGCGCCGGCGCCTTCCCCAACGAGGAGAGCATCCCCTCCTCCTTCCCGAGCTGGGGTGTCGGCACGGGGGATTTCAACGCCGACGGCTGGCCGGACCTGGTCTTCGGCGACGGCTGGAACCAGGGCACCTCCATCGAGGTCTGGTACGGGAACCCGGCCGACCCCGCCCGACCGATCCTGGGCCAGGTCCTCGCCGGCGGCCGCTTCCCGATCGCCTTCCGCAGCGGCGACCTCGACGGGGACGGCGACCCGGATCTGGTCTGCGCCAACAACGTCCTCTACGGCCTCACCGTCTTCCGCAACCAGGGGGGCCTCTTCGGCGCCGCCGAACACCTGCCGAACGCCACGGGCCTGAAGGCCCGCCACCTCGAGCTTGCCGACCTCGACGACGACGGCGACCTCGATATCGTCCTGACGGCCTACGGCCTCTTCACCTTCCTCAACGACGGCACCGGCCACTTCCCCCAGCGGAACTGGCTCGGCGGCGGCCACGCCGCTCTGGCCGTGGCCGATTTCGACCAGGATGGGGCGGAAGACTTCGTCGCCGCCGACCTCTACTCCAGCCAGGCCGTCCTGTCCTTCGGCGACGGCCTGGGCGGGGTCCGGTCGGCCGTCACCCTCTCCTTCCCGGACGATGTCACCGCCCTCCACGCGGCCGATCTCAACGTCGACGGCATTCCCGACCTGGTCTCGGTCCATTCCTACCTCGCCCAGGCCCGCGTTCGCACCGGCCACGGGGACGGCACCTTCCATCCGGAGCAGATCTTCCATCTCGCTTCCCAGCCCCAGACCGCGGCCGCCGGCGATCTGGACGGCAACGGCCGCCCGGACCTGGTCGTGCCCGACCGCAACCTCGGCCGGCCCGCCCCCGTCTCGGTGCTGCTGAACGCCACGGCTTTCGAGCCCTGGACCCACCTCGGCCTGGGCAAGCGCGGCCCCGCGGGCCTCCCGCTCCTGCGCGGCGCCGGGCCTGGAACGGCCGGTGCCCGGGTCCAGCTCCAGTTCTCCGGCGGCCCCCCCACGGGTCTGGCGGTGCTGGTTGCCGGTACCGCCCGGATCGACCTTCCTTACCTGGGCGGCACCGTCGTGCCCAGGCCGGACCACCGCTTCGACAACCTGCCCCTCGATCCGCAGGGCGGCCTGGTTTTCCCCCTCACCCTGCCGCCCTCGGCGCCTCCCGGCGCGCGCGGCTGGTTCCAGGTCTGGGTCGCATCGGGCGAGGCCGCTTCGAACGGCCTGCGGATCACCCTCGGCTGAGCCCCGGCCACCGGCGGGCGGAGCCGGTACACCGCCTGCGCCCGGGCGTGGCGGTGCGGCGGCCCGGCGCCGCGCCGGCTACGCCCCGTCCCAGACCAGCGGGAGACGGAAGTCGCGGCGCAGCCAGCGGCAGGCGCCGGTCTGCTCCTCGCAGATGCCGAAGACGGCGTAGCCGCGCAGCTCGGCCGCGCCGGCGCCCGGCGCCGGCAGCGCGATCTCGGCCTCGAGCACCCGCTCCTCGGAGCTGTGCTCCCGGTCCGGCAGCGGGGCCTCCAGGAGCTGCCGGTCGAGCAGGGCGCCGGCGGGCAGGGAGCCGGCGTCCAGCCAGACCTGGAGCGGACCGGCGCCGTTGTCCCAGCTCACGCCCTTGTCCGGCGCGGGCGCCAGCGAGAGGTAAAGGCGCCAGACCGGGCGATCGCCGGTGCCCGGCACGGCGACCGTCTCGAGGCGGACGAAACCCGGATCCGCCGGCACGCCGCCGCGCGGATCGGGTTCGACGGGCGGCTTCCCCGTCGCCGCCGGTCCGCGGCTCGGCTCGGCTCGCTCGGCGGCGGCCAGCGGTACCAGCTGGGCGACCGGTTCCTCGCCGCGGGCGCGCAGCTCCGCCTGAGCCCGGCCGATCCAATCGTAGAAGGGGTAGGGCTTGTCCATCCGCGGCCCGTACTGCTGGATCCGCCGGCGCCAGATGTACTGGCCGGGCCGCAACGCCAGCGCATGGGACCAGACCGCGACGGCGCGGCCGAAGTCGTCCGGCCGGCGCGCCGGGGAGTCGTGGCGCAAGCGTAGGGCCACTCCGAGGCGGAAGGAGAGGGCGGCGTCCTTCGGGTTCTTCCGGGCCAGGTCCTCGAGGGCGGCAACCAGCGCCGACACGTCGCGCTCGGCCGGCGAGGCGGCGAGGAAGGCCCGGATCGCGCCCAGGCCGGGAACTCCCTCCAGCCGGTCCGCCGGCGGGCCCGAGGCCGGAAACGTCCGATCCAGGAAATCCTGGCGGAAGCTCTCCAGCCGCGCCCGCCGCAGCCGCACGACCCCGTGCTCGTCCACGGCGGTGAAGTTCGGCACCATCTCGGCCCCGGTGAGGTTGAAGGGGTCCCAGAGGATGGGCCAATCGAGTTCCTGCCACTGCCGGAACAGGGAGCAGCGCTCCGGGTGCTGCTCCTGGGTGATGCCGACCACCGCCAGTCCGGTCTCGCGCCGGATCTTCTTCAGGGCCTCGTGCCAGACCGGCACATGGCGGCGGCAGCCCGCTCACCAACTCGCGAACTCGATCAGCAGCAGCTTGCGACCGCGGAAGGAGGCGAGATCGACCAGGCCGGAACCGTCGATCTCGGGCAGTTCCAGGACGGGCAGGAGTTCGCCCTCCCGGATCAGGTCCTGGGGGGTGGGAAGGGGCATGGCGGCGAGGAGGAGAACCGGAATCATGGTCGGGTGGAGTTTTCCAGCCTACGCTGCGGAACCGACGCCGTAGTCTTTCCGCGGCGGTCATCCTGCCCGCCTCCCCCCATGGTCAGCCTCCACCGTCTCCCCGCCGGGATCCTCTTCGCCTTTTGCACCTTCCTTCCACTCCCAGCCCAACAGAAGAGTACGAACACTCTTCCGCCCGGCGGCTACCTCTCCGCCGACGACATCCTGGCCCACTGCGGCGAGCTGGCCGGGAAGGACGGGGTGACGGTTCGGGAACTCGCCCGCTCGGCCGAGGACCGGCCGCTCCTCCTCCTCGGCTTCGGCGAGCGCGGCGGGGTCGGCCGGCAGGCGGTGCTGGTCGTGGCCGATCCGGACGGCACCCGCCCGGTGGCCTCGCAGGTCGCCTGGGGGCTGGCCCAGGAGCTGGCGGCAGGCAGCTCGCCCCTACTCGAGGCCGCCACGGTCTACCTGGTGCCGGTCGCCAACCCCGACGCCAGCGCCCACCTTCTGGCCGACGGCTTCGCCTGGCGCGGGGCGCCGGTCGACGAGGACCACGACGCCCGCTCCGACGAGGACCCGCCCGACGATCTCGACGGCGACGGTCTCGTCCTGAAGATGCGGATCCCGGACCCGGCCGGCGACTGGCTGGCCGACCCGAACGACGACCGGGCCATGCGACGGGCCGATCCCGCCCACGGTGACCGGCCCACGTCGCGGCTGCTGGACGAAGGCCTGGACGAGGACGGCGACCGCGCCTTCAACGAGGACGGGCCGGGCGGCGTCCGCCTGGAAGCGAACTGGCCGCACCGCTGGCGGGAGCACGAGCCCGCCGCCGGCCCCTACCCGCTCAGCGAACCGTTGAACCGCGCCCTGGCCGATTTCGTCCTCGAGCGTCCGAACATCGCCGTCGTCCTGGTCTTCGGGGCCGAGGACGGCCTCGCCCGGCCGGCCGAAGGCGTGGCCGAGCCGGGCCCCGACTCGACCGAGCCGCCGAAGGAGGACGCGGACCTGATCCGGCTGCTGGCCGAGCGCCTCTACCCCGAGGCGAAGGATGGGGAGCAAGGGCCGCCGAGGACGAAGCCCCGCTCGGCTCCGCATGGTTCGGGCGGTTTCGCCGACTGGGCGCGGTTCCAGGCCGGCCGCCTGGTGCTCGAGTCGGCCCTCTGGTCGCCGCCGGCCGGCGAGGGCGACGAACCCACCGAGGCGGACCTCCTGGCCTGGAACGACGCCGCCTACGGCGGCGCCGGCTTCGTGTCCTGGCGCCCCTTCGACCACCCCCAGCTCGGCCCGGTCGAAATCGGCGGCTGGAAGCCGCTCGTGCGCGACAACCCGCCGGTGGAGCGGATCCCGGCGCTGACCGAAACCTGGGCCGGTTTCCTGGCCTCGCTGGCCGATGACTTCGCCCGACTCGAGTGGAGCGGCATCGAGGTCCACGATCTCGGCGAAGGGGTGTGCGAGGCCCGCGCCACCCTGGTGAACACCGGCCTGCTGCCGACCGTGACCGAGATGGGTCGGCGTACCGGCCGCCTGCCCCGCATCCGAATCGAGCTGCAGCTTCCCGAGGGCGGCGTCCTCCTCGGCGGCCGCGACCGCCTGTTCGCCGAGCGCCTGGCCGGCCTCGGCGGCCACCAGGAGTTCCGCTGGCTCTACCGCCTGCCGCTCGGATCCGGGCCGGCCCGGATCCACGCCGAATCCCTCACCGCCGGCAGCGTCGATGCGGCGCTGGAGGTCGAATGATGCGTCGTCCCGCTCGCACCACTCTGCTCGCGGCCGGCCTCGCCGCCGCCTGCGTCGTCCCCGTCGCCGCCCAGGAAGCCGGCGGCACTTGGCAGCCGAAGCTCGAGATCCCCTGGAACCGCTACTACCGCCACGCCGAGCTGAACGCCTGGATGGAGCGGATGCGCGACACCTGGCCCGGCTTCGTCGAACTGCGCGAGATCGGCCGCAGCTACGAGGGGCGACCGATGGTCCTGATGGCGCTCACCAACCAGGCCACCGGCGCCGCCGACGACAAGGTGGCGATGTGGGTGGACGGCAACGTCCACGGCAACGAGGTCCAGGGCGGCGAGGCGGCCCTCTATCTCGCCTGGTGGCTGCTCGAACACTACGAGACCAACGAGCGGGCGCGGAAGCTGCTCGACGAGCGCGCCTTCTACATCCTGCCCAGCCAGAATCCGGACGGCCGCGACCACTGGTTCGACGCTCCGAACACGGCCTCCAGCTCCCGCAGCGGCAAGCGACCCTACGACAACGACCGCGACGGCCTGGTCGACGAGGACGGCTACGACGACCTCGACGGCGACGGCGAGATCGGCATGATGCGCAAGCGGGTGCCGCTCGGCGAGGGCACCCACTACCAGGATCCGGACGACCCGCGCATCCTCCTGCCGGTGCGCGGCACCGACAAGCAGGGCGACTGGCTCCTCCTCGGCTCGGAGGGGATCGACAACGACGGCGACGGCCGGATCAACGAGGACGGCCCCGGCGGCTACGACATGAACCGCAACTGGCCGTCCGACTGGCAGCCGCCGCACATCCAGTACGGCGCCGGCGACTACCCGCTCTGCTTCCCGGAGACCCGGGCCATCGCCGACTTCCTCCTCGCCCACCCCAACGTCGCCGCCGCCCAGAGCTTCCACAACTCGGGCGGGATGATCCTGCGCGGCCCCGGCCAGGAGTCGATCGGTCCCTATCCGGCCGCGGACGTCGCCGCCTACGACGAGCTGGGTGAAGAGGGAGAGCTGATGCTTCCCTTCTACCGCTACATGATCCTCTGGCAGGACCTGTACCCGGTCCACGGCGGCTTCGTGAACTGGGTCTACGAGGGGCTGGGGGTCTTCTCGTTCTCGAACGAACTCTGGGCCAGTCCCCAGTACTTCGGCGGCACCCGCGAGCGGACCGGCGAGAATTGGTACGCCACCAACCGCCGCAACCAGCTCGATTGGAACGACTCGGTCATGCTCGGCGACGTCTGGATCGACTGGCACGAGGTCGAGCACCCGCTCTACGGCACGATCGAGATCGGCGGCTTCAAGCGGCAGCACGGCCGGGTGGCGCCCAGCTTCATGATCGAGGAGATGCTGCACCGCAACGCCATGTTCTGCGCCCGCCACGCCGAGGAGATGCCCCGGGTCGAGATCGTGTCGGCCACGGCCGAGGACCTCGGCGGCGGTCTGCGCCGGGTGGTGGCGGTGCTCGAGAACAAGGCCGTCCTGCCCAGCCGCTCGGCCTGGGCGGCCCGCAACCACATCGGCCGCCCTGACCTCGTCGTGCTCGAGGGCGACGGGGTTCAGGTCCTGGCCGGCGGCCGGCTCGCGGACCGCTTCCGGCCGCAGCGTTTCGCCATGGCCGACAGCGAGCCGCACCGGCTGCTGCTCGAGGAAGGCGTCCCCGGCCGCGGCCGGGTCCGTTGTCAGTGGATCGTCCGCGGCGGGGGCACCCTCCGCGTCCGATACCAAGCCGAGAAGGCCGACGACCGCTCGGCCGAGGTGACAGCGGCCGACCAGGTGGGCGGATAAGGAGCGGGCCGCCGCAGAGCGGGCATCCGTCGCGGTCGGCGCCGCCGGCGCAGGGACCGCGATGGTCGGTCTCGAGCAGGGGGCGAAACGGCGGGAGCCGGGCGCCCGTCCGGGCACCCGGCTCCTCGACCGGCGGCAGGATCGCTCAGTAGCTCTTGCCCCGGTGGTCCTTGCCGTGGCACCGGAGGTTGCAGGTGCCGTGCATGCCGTTGCCGTCGTCGATGAACTCGAGCTTGCCCTGCGAGTTCGGACTGACGACATCGGTGCGGAAGTTGATCAGGTGGTTCCCGCTGCTGGCGTGGCCGTCGTGGCAGACCGAGCAGGGCGCCTTCTCGCCGCTGATGTGCAGGCTGTGCTTTTTGAAGCTGTTGTTGCCCAAGATCGAGGCGCGGCTGTGGCACTCATAGCAGAGGGCGTAGTTGGCGGCGCTCTCCGCGGTGTTGTCGGCCGTCACGTAGGTCTTCTTCAGGATCCACGGGTTGTTCGAGCCGTGCGGGCCCTTGACGCCGCTGTCGCCGGCGTGGCAGTCCTCGCAACGCATCACGCTCGAGGTAGTCCAGCCGTTGATCAAGCTCGGCACGCTGGAGTTGGCGCCGGCGGCTTCGATCGGGTGGTAGCCGCCCGAAGTGGCCGGGTCGAACTCGACGCTGACGTCGGTCCGCACCTCCACCCGCGGCAGGGCCGGGTTGCCCAGGTTGGTGGCCGCGTGGCACTTGTAGCAGACCTCGTAGCCGTTGGCCGCCTCGGCCACCACCGCGCCGTTGGTGTCGACCCCGTTCACGCCGAGCAGACCGCCCGGAGTGGCCGGCGCCGGCGCCGTGAGCAGGGTGTTGGCGGCGTGCGGGTTGTGGCAGTCCTCGCACTCGACGTGCCGCGGCATGGTCAGAGGATCCTCGCCGGTGGTGTGGGTGCCGCTGTAGAGCTGCACCGGGTGGTTGTAGGTCTTAGCCAGCTCGTTGCCGATGTTGACCGAGCCGACCACGCCCGAGTGGCAGCCGAGGCAGAGGCTCTCCTCGAGGGCCACGGCGAAGTGCGGGTTGTCGGAGCCGTGGGCGTTCTGGTGGCAGGTCCAGCACTTGGCGCCGAGGGCCTCGACGCTGTGCCGCGACGGGTTGCTCCAGTGCTGCTCGATGTCCGGCGGGGTGCCCGGGGTGGTGAAGGGCTGGGCGTTGCCGCCGGCGTGATCCGCGTCGTGGCAGGCGAGGCAGAACGGAGTGAGCGAATCGTGGGAGCCGTCGAAGCGGATCGACGGACCGCCGTCGACGTCGTTGAGCAGCACCTCCGGATCCGGGTTGGATTGGTGGTTGCTCTGGTCGTGGCAGGTGGTGCAGTCGCCGGCGGTGACGGCCTCGTTACCGGAGCCGTCGTCGACGTGGTGCACCGGCTTGACGAAGTCGCCGTTGCCGTCGCCGTTGTTTTCGACCACCTGGCGCCGGTAGCCTTGGCCGGGCGGTTGCGGCTGGTTGTGGCAGGCCAGGCAATCGCCGCCGGTCGGCTGGAAGCCGTCCTCGTGCGGGTGGCACTGGGTGCAGTCGGCGCCGGCGTTGTGCAGGTGGTCGCCGCTCGGGTTGTTCCGGTGGTGCGCGGTGGCCGTGTGGCAGACCTCGCAGACGCCGTCATAGGTGGTGTCGCCGTCGGCGAAGCTGTTCGGCCCGGTCGGTCCCATCAGCTTGACCGGGAGCTTGCCGCTGTTCGGGGTGTCGATGACGGTCCGGATCAGGAACGAGAAGGTCGAGCCGTAGGTCGCCGTCTGCTCCTGGGTGTGCGGGTTGTGACACTGGGTGCAGGCGATGTCGTTGCCGCCCGGCGAGTGGGTCGAGACCGGCAAAACCCCGAGCGGGTTGTGGCAGGACATGCACAGGTTGATCGCCCCCTGGGTGTTCGTGTAGTGGGCCCCGGGCGCGTTGTGCATCACGTGACAACTGAAGCAGTCGATGCCGTTGGTCGCGTTGTGCGGGGCGTCCTGGGCGGCGAGCGGCGCGGCCAGCGCCAGGAAGAGGATCGCGGTGCGGATCATGGTCGGCTCCTCCAGGCTCACGGAACCGCGGGGAAGACCTCGAGCTCCCAGTCGCCGAGGTCGGTTACGAGGACGGCGCCATTGGTCGGGCTGACCCAGACGTCGAGCGGGTTCATCATCAGGCCCTGACCGTTGCCGAAGGCGCCCAGGGTGGTGATGAAGGTGCCGTCGGCCTGGTAGACGTCCACCTGGTCGAGGTAGGTGTCGACCACGTAGACCCGGCCGCGGGCGTCGAAGGCGATCCCGGTCGGCCGGACGGTCTGGCCGGGGTTGCTGCCGAAAGTAGTGAAGCTGCCGAGGTGATTGCCGGCGGCATCGAAACGATCAACTACCCCGCGGACCAGGTCGCCGGTGAAGATCGTTCCGTCGGCGGCGATCGCCACCGCCGAGGGCTGGCTCAGGACGCCGTCGCCGATCCGGGCCACCTCCTGCCCGGTAGCGGGGTCGAAGCCGCGGATCTCGGCCCGGCCGGCGTCGACCACGAAGACCCGGCCGTCGACCGGCGAGACGGCGATGTCGGTCGGGCGCTCGAACTCGCCGTTGCCGGCGCCGAGCACTCCCTGGGGTCGGGCCTGGAGGTCGAAGACCTGGACCGAGCCGTGGGCGGAGGATCCGACGTAGACCCGCCCGCCGCCGGCGCCGAGGCCGACGGGCTCGGGGATCGGGTCGAATTCCTTCAGAGTCCGGCCGGTCTGGTCCAGGAGCACGACCTTGTTGGCCGAGGGGATGGTAACGGCCACACGGAGACCTCCGGGGACCGCGGCGCCGACGACCCGGGCCGGAGCCTGGTCGAAGGCGGGGTTCCCGGAGGGCGCGAAGGCCGGCAGAGCCAGGAGCAGCGGCAGGGCCGCCAGGGCTCCCGAACGGAATCGGGTGGAGCGGTTCATGATGGGAGGGACAGATCTGCCCGGAACGCCTCCGGCGTCCCGTTTGGGTTTTCCTTAACCCCAGGAGGCTGAGATGACCAGGATCTGAATCGGTGGATTCTGAAACTGCCTGGAGGGCAACGAATCCTGATCTCGCATCAGGATGTCGGATTCCCGTCTAGGGAATCATTCTGCCCAACTCGTCCGCCCTGGAATCTCCAACAGGATTCCCGCCGGACCGGCCACCCACCCCCGCCGGCCCCCCTCTCCGAGCAGGAGCACGTTTCCTCCGGGGAGGAACCCTCCCAGCTCCTCACCCCGGGCATCGAACCGGAGCCCCCCCACCGGACCGACGGCGACGAAACCTCCGCCCGGGGCGCAGACCACCCCGGACAGGAAAAAGCCGTCCCTCGGCCGAAGCGGCCGCCAAGTGTCGCCCCCGTCCCCGCTCCAGGCCGCGATTCGGCCGGGGCGGGCCGGGTGGAGGGAGTCGCCGCCGACCGCGATTCCCCGGCCCTCCTCGTCGAAGGCCACCGCGAAGGCGCCGGCCGAGGCCGGGCCCCGGGCGAGCGGCAGCTCGGCCGCCTGCCAGCTCCGGCCACCGTCGGCGCTCCGGAAAACCCGGACCGCCTCTCCGCCGGTCACGAACCAGGCTCGATCCTCGCCGGCCACGGCGATCCCGCCGCCGCTGGCCGCAAAGCCATGTTCGCCCGGGAGCGCCGCCGGCATCGCGGTCGGCGGCACCCTCTCCCAGCTCCTCCCCCGGTCGGGGGACCTCCAGACCGCGAAGACGCCATCGACCGGGTCCCCATAGAGCAGGCCGCGGCCGTCGGGCCAGAAGGCGAAGCCGTCGAAGAAACCTGCGGAATCCGGATTGCGCAGCGCCTCCTGCCAGCTCCGACCGCCGTCCACGCTTCGGAACACCCGTGAGGCCGAACCGGGACCGCAGGCCAGCGCCAAGACCTCGCCGCCGGCGAACACGGCCAGATCGCGGAAGTCGAAGTCCGAGCCGTCCGCGGCCGCGGGCGCCGGCAGCCGCTCCCAGCTCCGACCGCCGTCGGCACTCCGGAGCAGGACGCCGCCGCTGCCGCCGGCCCAGAGCGAGCCGTCCGCTCCACGGGCCAGCGCCCGGAACGAGCTGCCGGCGGTCGATTCGAACGGGGCCCGTCGCGGCGCCGACCGAACCGGCCCGAGAGCCACCGTCAGGAGCAGCGGCAGGTGGTCGGAACCGATCTCGGGGCCGAGCCGTCGCTCAAGCACCCGCAGGCCCGGGCCGACCAAGGCGTGATCGATCGGCAGTCGGAGCGGCCCGGGCAGAGCAACCGGCCAGCTGCCCTGGAGTCCCCGCCCGGCCAGGCTGTCGCGGAGGCCGGCGCGCCGCCGAAGCCGCCGGAACCGGCTCGCCCAGGGGGTGGAGTTGAAGTCCCCGAGGATCACGGGCTCCCGCCCGCCGGCCAGCTGACGCCGGGCCCAGGCCTCGGCCCAAGCGTAGTCCTCGGCCTGTCCGAGGGACTCGGTCTCGCTGACCGGACGCTGGGCGTGGAAGCCGAGCAGAACCACCTCCCGGCCCGCGCCTTGGAACAGGGCCTCGATCGCCGGCCGGTCGCCGAAGGTCGGGCTCATCTGGACGACCCGCGCCCAGGCCAGGCGCCAGCCGGAATCGGCCGCCGGTTCCTTCGCGGCCAGCAGGGCGATCCCGGTCGGGTCGCCCTTCGGGTCGGCGGCCGCCACCTCCCAGCGGTCGCCGGCCGCCTCGATCCGCCGCAGCCACTCCGGCGAACACTCCTCAAGGAGCACCCAGTCCCGATCCAGGCGGGTCAGCCAGGCCAGCGCCCGCTCGGGCTCGGGGTTGGAGACCTGGAGGTTGGCGTGGGCCAGGCGAAGAACGGGGCCGGCCGGCGCCGCCTCCGCCCGGAATGGGAACGGGAGCAAGGGCAGCAGGAGGACCCCGTTCAGCAACGAGGCGCCGGCCCAAAACGCCGCCCAGCGCCGACGGCGGGCGAGCAGGGCGCCGACCAGCGCGACCGCCAGGCCGACGGCCCAGAACAGCCGAAGGTGCTCCCAGAGCAGGAACCTCCACCAGAAGCCGCCGGCCCAGGCGCCGAGGCTGGGCATCAAGGCCGCCAGGCCGACGATCGTCGTGAGCCGGTGCAGGAGCCGCATCGCCTCAGTCGATCCGCACCCACCAGGCCCGTTCGGACTCGAGCAGGCCGTACTCGTCTTTCAGCACCCAGGGATGGCGCTCGCCCGGCAGCCGGGTGTCGTCCCAGGCCCGGGCCACCACCCGGTAGAGGCCGGGAGGCCGATCCGGATCAAGCCGGAAGCGATGGACGCCGCCTCGGCCGGGCCGGGTGCGCGCCGCCGGCTCGGCCGGAATCGGCGCCAGCGGACCGCGTCGGCGCCGGTCGCCGGCGGCGAAGGTGCCCCCGAGCGGCCGCGGCGGCGGCGGGGCCTCCTCCGGCGGGAGCACCCACCAAGCCACCTGGAGGCGATGGCTCTCGGGTTCCAGCACGGTCAGCCGGAACTCGAGCGGCGCCGAGGCGGTCAACGGCTGCGCGCCGGCCGGCAGCACCAGCGGCTGGGCCGGCGGTGAGCAGTCGTCGATCGGATCGACCAGCGAGTAGATGCGCAGAACCAGCGCCTCCCGGCAGACGACGCAGAAAGAACGGCCGTTCTGCATCGCGCAGCCGCGCACGGTCGGCTTCCACGCCCCCCTGGCCCGACCGGCGGCGCCGAGGTACACGCCCACGCCCTTGACCCCGGCCTCCAGCCAGTGGCGCCACGGGACCCGCTCCGGCGAGGGGTCGTTGCTGACGTTGACGCTGGTGCCGGGATCGCCGGTGTAGCCGACGTCGTCCGAGTACTCGTCGGCCAGGCCGGCGAAGGCGTGGCCCCACTCGTGGATCAGCATGTCCCCCTCCGGCCGCCCGGGAATGGTCGCGACGCCGCCGCCGCCGGTGCCGGGGGCGGTGCCGCGCACGAAGACGATCGCCAAGTGGTCGTGCTCCGGCAGTTCGTCGAGCACGGCCATCACCTTGGCGCGATCGACCGAGACGTGGCCGCCGCTGCGCCGGTTGACGTTGGCGGCGCCGAGGGCGGTGTCGAAGTCGCGGCCGTAGCCGTCGATGCCGCTCTCGGCGCTGAAGACGTTGGCCCGCAGGAAGTTGAAGTAGCCGATGTACTCGCCGAAGACCTCGTGCCGGGCGAAGATGTCGGGCACGTAGCGGGCGTAGCGGTCGAGCGAGTCCTGCTTGTCCAGGGTGTAGCCGTCGCCCATCACGACCACGTCCACCCGATTGGCGGAAGGGCCGCTGCGGCGCAGATCGGCCCAGCCCAGGAAGCCGTTGGCGCCGCCGGCGCGCCGAGCGGCGATCGCCGCCTCCGGCGAGTTGCGATAACGCCGGATCAGGTTTCGGTACTTGTTCCAGGCCGCCCGATACTTGCCCTGGGCCGCCAGCTCCTCGGCCGCCGCCAGCATCGCCGCCGCCGGCGTCGGCTCCTCGGCGGCGGGCTCCTGGACGGCCGGTCCGGGCGCGCCGGCGAAGAGCAGGAGGGCGAGGATCACGGCGCCAGCGGCCGGCCGATGGCCTCCTCGGCG
Organism: Planctomycetota bacterium; assembly: GCA_003696625.1. Taxonomy (GTDB): domain Bacteria; phylum Planctomycetota; class UBA1135; order UBA1135; family UBA1135; genus J029. Next base: position 42,714 of record RFGR01000014.1, on the reverse strand, counting down.
GCGCGGCGGACGGCGCCGGCGGCCACCAGCTCGTGCACCTTGTCCAGCTCCGGACCGAGGTAGCGGTCGCCCCGCAGCGGCGGCAGGTGCTTGCGCAGCAGCTCGTAGGCGGCCTGGGCTCCGGCGCCGGCGCGCAGCTCGCGGTGGAACTCGCGCCCCTGGGCGGCGGTGTAGAGTTCGATGGCCAGGATCCGCTCGGCGTTGCCGACCGCCTGCCGCAGCTTGCGTGCGGCGTGATTGGCCATCGACACGTGGTCCTCCTGGTCGGCGCTGGTCGGAATCGTGTCGGCGCTGGCCGGATGGGCCAGGACCTTGCACTCGCTGGCCAGGGCGGCGGCGGCCACCTGCGGAATCATCAGCCCCGAGTTCAGCCCCGGCTCGGGCGTGAGAAAGGCCGGCAGCATGTTGTTCATCGCCGGGTGGAGCAGGGTGCTGATCCGCCGCTCCGAGATGTTGGCCCAGCTCGTCACCGCCAGGGCGCCGTGGTCGAGCGGCAGGGCGATCGGCTGACCGTGGAAGTTGCCGGCGCTGATCGTGTCGCCGCGGTCGGAAAAGACCAGCGGATTGTCGGTGGCGCTGTCGGCCTCCAGCAGCAGCGCCCGTTCCAGGTAGTGCAGGGCGTCCCTGGCCGCCCCGTGCACCTGCGGCGTGCACCGGAAGGAGTAGGGATCCTGCACCCGGCCGCAGCCGGCGTGACTCTTCACGACCTGCGAGCCGCGCAGCAGCCGGCGCAGGTTGGCCGCGGCGGCGCGGGCGCCCCGGTGCGGCCGCAGCCGGACGACCCTCGGGTCGAAGGGCCGGTGGCTGCCCATCAGCGCCTCGACGCTCAGCGCCGCGGCGACGTCGGCGGTGGCGGACAGGTTGCACAGCCGGGCCCAGGCGGCCAAACCGACGGCGTTCGAGACCTGCACCCCGTTGATCAGGGCCAGCCCCTCCTTGGCCGCCAACTCGAGCGGCTCGAGCCCGATCCGCGCCAGCGCCCGCCGCGCCGGCACCACCCGGCCCTCCGGCGAGACCAGCTCGCCGGCCCCGATCAGCGGCAGGGCGAGATGGGCCAGCGGCGCCAGGTCGCCGCTGGCGCCGACGCTGCCCTGCTCCGGCATCCGCGGCAGCCAACCGCTGTCGAAGAGCCGGATCAGCCAGCGCACGACCTCCGGGCGCACGCCGCTGGCGCCGCGGCAGATCGAGTGGATCCGCAGCAGCAGGGCGAGCCGCTTCTCGACCGCGGACAGATCGGGGCCGACGCCGACCGCGTGCGACAGGAGCAGATTGCGCTGAAGGGTGCCGACCTCGGCGGCCGGGATCCGCTCCCGGGCCAGCGCGCCGAAACCGGTGTTGACGCCGTAGACCGCCTGCTCGCCGGCGACGATCCGGTCCACCAGCGCCCTCGCCCGCCGGACCCGCTCCAGGGCCTCGGCGCCGAATCGCAGCTTCAGGCGCTCGCCGCGGGCGGCGGCGAGAAGGGTGTCGCGGTCCAGCCGCTCGCCGAGGGAGACGGTCCGCATGCCGGCGGATTCTAGCCCGGGCCGCCCCCGCCCTCAGCCGAGTTCCAGCTCCAGCCGCGGCTCGGCGCTGAGCACCTGCCGCGGCAGCAGCTCCTCGTCGCCGCGCAGGACCCGGACTTCGTAGTGGCCGCGATCGACCGGACCGAGCCGGGGGCCGTCCCGGTCGAGCCGACGGCCGTCCAGCCACCACTCGACCGGCGGCGCCGCGGCTCCGGGCGGCAGGCGCAACACGATCTCGGCGTCGCGCGGCACCGGCCGCAGCACCAGCGAGAAGTTGCTGCGGGCGTTGCGGACCAGACTGCTGGCGGCGGCGTAGCCTTCCTTGCTCGCCCGGAGCAGCAGGTGACCGCTGCCCGGCGGGTGGTCGCCGTAGTCGAAGTCGAAGCGGCCGGCGCCGTCGGCTCGGACCTCGCGCCGCAGCGCCGCCGGGGTCGGCAGCACCGCCGCCACCGGCCCCTGGGCGAGACCGGGGTAGAGGCGGCCGAGCACCGCCGCCGGGTCGGCCGCCTCGAGCACCACCCTGGCGCCGGGCACCGGCCGACCGTCCGGATCGACCACCCGGCCGGAGATCCGGGTGTCGCGCCGGATGATGTTGAAGACCACCGTGGTCGGCGTCTCGACCCCGGCCCGAACCGAACGCATCTCCGGCTCGGCCACGCCGCCGGGGTGGAAGACGCGGACGTCCACCACCCGAGTCGGCGGCACCCCCTTCAGCTCGAACCAGCCGTCCGGATCGATCGGGAGTTGATGCCAGGTGTCCCAAGCCACCGACCACGAACCGGGGCGGTCCTCGCGCGGCACGATGGTGACGACCGGCAGCGGCGGCCCCGGCCAGGATTTGACCCGACCGCGGATCCGGCCGCCGCGCGGCAGGTCGATCCGGACCGGCGCGCCGCCCGGGTTGCGCGGCATCAGGTTCAGCTCCTGACGCAGCGGCACGTGCTCCGGCGCGCTCACCGCCACCACCACGCGCGGCCCGCGCGGCACGGCCGGAAACAGAACCAACCCGTCCTCGCCGGTCTCCAGCACCTCGCCGCCGGCGCCGAGATCCACCCGGGCGCCGGCCAACGGCTCGCCGTCGTGGCCGTGCACCTCGAGGGCCAGCGGGATCGCCCGGCCGACGATGAACTCGCGCCGGGTCGGCCCGTGGGCGAGCACCCGCTGCTGGCGGACGGCGGTGAAGCCGCCGGCGCGGATCTCGATCAGGTGCGTGCCGGGCAGGAGGCCGATCAGCCGGAAGGCGCCTTCCGCGTCGGCCTCGGCTTCGAGGCCGTCCTGCGGCCCGCCGCGGACCCGGAGCAGGGCGTGCGGCCGCGGCTCGCCACCCTCGCCCAGGACGCGGCCGCGCAGTTCGCCGTCGATCCGAACCAGGCGGTCGGCCTGGTCGTCGGCGCCGAGGGAACGAAGCTCGACCACGATCGGCCCCTCGCCCGGAAGCGGCCGCAGCTCAGCGGCTCCGGCCGCCGCCAGATCCGGTTCGGCCTCGGCGACGGTCGGAGCGGGCGCCGGCGGCGGCGACGGCGGCGCCGCCTTCGGGCCGAGCAGCACCCAGCCGACCACCGCCAGCAGCACGGCGGCCGCCGCCGGCAACCACCGGGCGGAAACGGAACGGGGCTCGGCCATCGCGACAGCCTAATATGGACGCCGCCGATACCGGTTTCCTTTCAGCCCGCGATGAGCGACCCCGACACCCTGAAGTCCGTCACCGCCACGGGCACCGTCAAGGTCGCCACCGGGCTGCTGCTGGTGAAGCTGGTCACCTGGCTCGCCACCGGCTCCTCCGGCGTGCTCGGCTCGACGCTGGACTCGGGCCTCGACCTGCTCGCCTCCCTGATCGTCCTCTGGGCGGTCCTGCACGCCGAGCGGCCGGCCGACGCCGACCACCCCTGGGGCCACGGAAAGGCCGAGGGGCTGGCGGCGCTGTTCCAGTCGCTCCTGATCTTCACCTCTGGCGCCGGCCTGGCGCTCCAGGTGGTGCGGCGCATGCTGCACGGCGACGCGGTGGTCGAGCGGCACTGGGCCGGCATGGCGGTGATGCTGCTCAGCACCGCGGTGACGATCTGGTGGGTCCGGCGGCTGCGCGCCGCGGCCCGCGAGGCCGGCTCGCCGGCGCTCGAGGCCGACAGCGCCCACTACGCCACCGACGTGCTGCTGAACCTGGGCGTGATCGCCGGTCTGGCCGCCAGCACCCTCTTCGGCGGCGAGGCCTGGCCCGACCTGGTGGTCGGCCTCGGCATCGCGGCGGTGATCCTGAACAGCGCCCGCGAGGTCTTTCTGGCCGGGATCGAGAACCTGATGGACCGCGGTCTCGAGCCCGAGCAGGAGGCGGCGCTCCTGCGGGTGGTGGCCGAGTACGCGCCGCAGGTGCGCGGTTTCCACGAGCTGCGGGCCCGGCGCAGCGGCGCGGAGACCTTCCTCGAGCTGCACCTCGATCTGGATCGCGACCTGAGCTTCATCGCCGCCCACGACCTGAGCGAGGAGGTCGGCCTGGCGATCGAGGCGGCCCTGCCGCGCTGCCGGGCGACGGTGCACGCCGACCCGCTCTAGGCGGCGCGGGGCGGGCGGCGGGCGGCGCCGGCGGGTAGAATGCGGGGTTCCCGGCCCCCCTGCCGGCGCCGGGACCCGCCACCACCATGATGACCGAACGCGAAGTCCTGGACGTCGCCGAGTTCCTCGGCGACGGCATCTCCCCCGAGCTCTCCCGCTCCGTTCACGCGATCGCCGCGGCCCTGCCGCTCGAGGTCCGCTTCCACCCGGTGGACCTCACCCTCGAGCGCCGCCGCGCCGGCGCCGAGGCGGCCTACGCCGAGGCCGAGGCCGCCATCCGCGCCCACCGGGTGGCGCTCAAGTACCCGACCGTGACCGAGGCCGAGTCGCCGAACAAGGTCCTGCGCGAGCGCTTCCGCTTCTCGGTCATCCACCGGCCGGTGGCGGTGATCCCGGGCGTGCCGCGGCGGCACGACGGCGAGGTCGACCTGCACATCGTCCGCATCGCCGTCGGCGGCACCTACGAGGACGCCGGCCGCCGGATCGGCAGCGAGGCGGCGGTCTCGGTGCGGGTGATCGAGCGGGAGCCGAGCCGACACGCCAGCGAGTTCGCCTTCCACCTGGCCAAGCGCCTGGGCTGCGGCGTCGTCAGCACCTCGAAGTACACGATCCAGAAGGCCACCGACGGCCTGTTCGAGGAGGTGGCCGAGGAGGTCGCGACGCGTCACCCCGAGGTCCCCCACCGGGCCGAGCTGTTCGACGCCCTGCTGGCCCGCCTGATCATGGTGCCGGAGGACTACCGGGTGGTGGTCTGCCCGAACGAGTACGGCGACTTCCTGTCCGACGCCGCCTGCGGCATGATCGGCTCGATCGGTCTCGGCGCCAGCGCCAGCTACAGCTTCGACCAGCACGGCGAGGTCGAGCTGGCGATGTTCGACCCGGCCGGCGGCACGGCGCCGGACATCGCCGGCCGCGGCGTCTGCAACCCGACCGCCGCCCTGCTGGCCTTCGCCATGCTGCTGAACCACTGCGGCTTCCGCGGCCTGGGCGGCCTGCTCGACGCCGCCGTGCGCCACACCATCGAGGCCGGCGAGACCACCGCCGACCTCGGCGGTACGCTCGGCACCGATGCCTTCACCGCCGCGGTCCGGGGCCGGCTCCACGCCGAACTCGCCGGCGCCTCCGCCTGAGGCGGCGGGCGGGGTTCCCGCCGCCACCGGCCGGCGCTACGCCGCCGGGGTCGCGGCGCAGGTCCTCGGCCGCTCGGGCCAGGCGGCGGCGGCCTTCGTCGTCCTGGTGCTGCTGGCGCGGGAGCTGCCACGGGCGGCCCTCGGGGTGTTCGGGGTCTACGAGACCCTCTTCGCCTTCAGCGAGGTGCTCGTGGACTTCGGCTCCGGCAACGCGCTGGTGCGCCGGGCCGGAGCGCAACCGGCGGTGCTGGCGCCGGCCCTCGGTGCGGCGGTGCGCTTCCGGCTGGCCACCGCCGCCGCTGCCGCCGCGCTGGTCGCCGCCTTCGCAGCCTTCGATCCGCTGGTGCCGGCCGGGCACCCCGGGCTGCTGGTGTGCATCGCCTGCCTCGGCGCCCACCTGGCCACGCCGCGGACGGTCGTCTTCCAGCTCCGCCTGCGCTTCGGGCCGCCGGCGGCGGTGCGCGCGGTCTCCGCCTTGGCTGGGCTCGGCGCGGTGGCCGCCGCGCTGGCCGGCGGGGTGCGCGACCCGCTCTGGCTCCTGGCCGGGATCCATCTGGCCCGCGCCGCCGGCAGCCTGGCCCTGGCCGCGCTGGCCGGCCGGCCGCTGCGGCGCTGGCGCCGGGACGCCGGCGCCGCCCCCGGCCCCGGCCCGGACTTCGCCCGCGAGTGCCTGGCGCTCGGCGCTGGCGCCCTGGCGCGCGAGGGCTACAACCGGCTCGACCTCCTGCTCGTGCGTGCCTTCCTCGGCGCCGCGGCCGCCGGGGTCTACACGCCGGTGCGCAAGGTCTTCCTGCTGGCCTTGCAGCTCCCGGCCTTCGTCGGCACCGTCGCCATGCCGGCGCTGGCGGCGCGGGCCGGTCGCCCGGCCGAGCTGCGCCGCGCCTGCTTCCGCCTGGCCGGCCGCGCCGCCCTCGTCGCCCTGCCGGCGGCGGCGCTGGCCTGGCCCCTGGCGCCGATGTTCGTCGCCCTGGCCTTCGGCTCCGGCTTCGCCGCCGCCGCCGGGCCGCTCCAGATCCTGGCCGTGGCCGCCGCCCTGGTCTATCCGGGCAGCCTGCTCACCACCGGCCTGGTCGCCGCCGGCGCCGCCCGCGAGGCCCTCGGCCTGGCCCTGCTGGTGCTCGTCCTGGCCGCCGCCGCCGGCATCTCCCTGATCCCGGCCGCCGGCCTGGCCGGCGCCGCCTGGGCCCGGCTGGCGGCCGAGGCGGCGGCCCTGGCCGGCGCCTTCCTGCTCCTGCGCCGGCGGTCCCGAACCGCCCCGCCGCGCTAGGATCCGGCGCGATGATGCGGGTCGGCTTCGACATCCGCCCGGCGCTCTTCGGCCACGCCGGGATCGCGCGCTACGGCCGCGAACTGGCCCGCGCCCTGTGCGAACTCGAGGACGGCCCCTTCCTCGAGTTCTACGCCCCGACCTGGCGCGGCGGCCGCGTCGCCACCACCGGCTTCCGCGCCGGCCGCTATCGGATGCACCGCGGCCTGCTGCCGGCTCGCGGCATGGCGCTCCTGAACCGCGTCCCCGGTTTCGACGCCGGCCGCTGGCCGGCGCCGGTCGAGGTCTTCCACTGGACCGACTACGTCTACCCCACCGTCCGCTCGGCGGCGACGGTGATGACGCTCCACGACGCCGCTTTCGCCGTCGATCCGCAGTTCCACGGCTGGAACACCTCGGTGCTGCTCGACCGCGTCCGCCGGGCGGTGGCCGCCGCCGACCGGGTGATCGTCGTCAGCGAGCCCGGCCGGCACGACGCCGAGCTGCTCGGGGTTGACCCGGCGGTCGTCACCGTGGTGCCGAACGGGGTCGCGCCCTGCTTCCGGCCGGCGGCCGACCACGTCCCCGGCGCCGGCGACTACCTGCTGACGGTCGGCACGATCGAGCCGCGCAAGAACCACTCGCGCATCCTGCAGGCGCTGGAGAACCTTTGGGACCGCGACGCCGCCCCGGACTGGGTGATCGTCGGCCGCACCGGCTGGGAATGCGAAGACTTCCTGCGCCGGCTCGAGGCCTCCCGCCACCGACGCCGGATCCGCTGGCTCCAGGACACCGACGACGAGGAGCTGGTGCGGATCTACCAAGGCTGCATCGCCCTGGTCTACCCCTCCCTGCACGAAGGCTTCGGGCTGCCCGTGCTCGAAGCGATGGCCTGCGGCAAGCCGGTAGTGGTCGCCGACGGCACCGCGCCGGCCTGGGTCGCCGGCGCCGGCGCCATGCGGGTGCAGGCGCGCGAGACCGACTCGATCCAAGAAGGGATCGAACGCATCCTCGGCGAACACCCGTGGCGCCGGCAGGCCGCCGCGGTGCTGCTCCAGCGCTCGCACCGCTTCACCTGGGAGGAGGCCGCCCGCCGGACCTGGCAGGTCTACCGCCAGGCGGCCGAGGCGCGGCGGGAGCGGGAAAGCGCCGCCGCCGGTTGACCGGCGACCGAGCCGATGCGGGTCGCCATCGACGTTTCGGTGCTCGAGCGGACGCCGCCGACCGGAGTCGAGAAGGCTCTGCTCCAGCTCCTCCGCGGCCTGGCCGATGCCGATGCCGACCACGAATACCTGCTGGTGGCCCCTCGCCGCCCGCCGGCGCTGCCGCCCGAACCGGACGCCCGCTTCCGCTTCCACGCCCTCGGCGGCCGACCGCGGCGCGGCTGGCGGGAACGACTGGCAGCCGCCTTCGCCCGCCGCCAAGGCGTGGACCTCTGGCATTCGCCGGTGCAGGCCATCCCGTTCCTGCTCGACCGGCCGAGGGTGGCGACGATGCACGAGATCTCCTGGCTGGAGACCCGCGGGGTCGGCGACGAAGGTCCTTTGTGGAAGCGCCGCGCCGTCGCCTGGGCGGTCGCCCGCGCCGCCGACCTGGTCGTCTGCGTCAGCCGGCGGACGCGCCTGAACTTCCTCGCCCTGCACCCGGCCGCCGGGCCGAAGACGGTGGTCGTGCCGCACGGGGTGGACCACCGCCTGGTCGGGGCGGAGCCCGACCCGATCCGGCTCGAGCAGGATCTCGGGCTCCCGGCCGGACGGCGCTACTTCCTGGTCGTCGGCCGGGCGCTGAAACGGAAGGGACTGCCGCACGCGATCCGCGCCTTCCGCGCCTTCCTCGATCGCACCGGCGCCGAGATCGACCTGGTCCTGGCCGGACCGCGCAACCGGCGGCTGGAGCAGGCCCGCTCCCTGGCTCGCCGGCTGGGACTGGCCGAACGGGTCCGGACGCCGGGCTACGTGCCCGAGCCACTGCTGCCGGTGCTCTACGCCGGTGCCGCCGCTCTGCTCGTGCCGAGCGAATCGGAGGGTTTCGGCCTGCCATTGCTCGAGGGCATGGCCGCCGGCACGCCGGTCATCGCCCATCGCGCCTCCTCGCTCCCCGAAGTGGCCGGAGACGCCGCCCTCCTGATCGACTTCCAGGATCCCGCCGCCGCCGCCGCCGCGATGGAACGGGCGATCGGCCCGGAACGGTCGAGGCTGGTGGCCGCCGGCCGCGCCCGCGCCGCCGCTTTCCCGGAGGACCTGCCCGCCCGCCGGCTGCTCGAACTCTGGCCCCTGGTCGTCGCCGGCGGCGGCTGGGAGGTTCCGGAGTGACCGCCGCGCCCTTCCGACTGGCGGTGGACGGCACCTCCTACCGTGGCGCCACCACCGGCGCCGCCCGCCGCACCCTCTGCCTGCTGCCGGAACTGGCCCGGCTCGGCTGGCGTCCGGTGCTCGCCACCGGTCGGGAGGCCGCCGAGGAACTTGGCCGCGCCCTGGCCGCTCGCGGCGCCGGATCCGATCGGGTCGAGGTGGTCGGACTGCCGGTCCCGCCCGGACCCGGTCCCCGGCGGGCCTGGCGGGCCCGCGCCGCTCTGCCGACGATTTTGCGCGACCGCGGTTGCGCCCTGCTCCTGACCGAAACCCCGCCGGTCCCGGGCGGCATCCCGTTCCTGCTCACGATCCACGACACCCGGGCCTGGGACGCTCCCGGACTCCTGCCACCTGGCCGACGCTGGTGGACCCGCCGGGTTCTGCCGCCGGCGGCGCGGGCGGCGGCGGCGGTGGTCACGGTCTCGGCCGCCACCGCCCGACGGCTGCGGGCGCTGCTGCCGGAGGCCGATCTCATCCTCGCCCCGAACGGCTCCGACCACCTGCCCGCCTCCTCCCCCGCCCCGGGCTGCTTCCTGCTCGCTCCCGGCCCCTGGGCCCGCCACAAGGGCCTCGCCACCCTGCTCGCGGGCTGGCGTCTCCTGGGCCGGAACCGTCCGCGCCTGATCCTGACCGGCCGGCCCGGTCGCCGGCTGCCGCCGGGAGTCGAGGCGGTCCAACCGGATGACCGCGGCCTGTCGGCCCTGCTCGCCGGCGCCGCCGCCGTGGTCCGGCCCTCGGCCTTCGAGGGCTTCGACCTGCCCCTTGCCGAGGCCTTGGCCGCCGGTGCGCCGGTGGCGGCCAGTGACATCCCGGTCCACCGCGAACTGGCCGGCGAGGAGGCGGAGTGGTTCCAGCCGGGGGACGACGAAGGCCTGGCTACAGCCCTGGACCGGATCCTGACCACCGGCGACGATCCGGCGGCGCGGCTCCGCCGACGGCGACGAGCCGCCCGGTTCCGGTGGGCGGAATCGGCTCGAATCCTGGACCAGGCTCTCCGCCGCTTGAATCTGGCCCCACCCTCTGGCGCGGATTCCGGCTCGCCGGTGTAACCGACCGGGTTGCTGGACGTCCCGGCAAGGGGGGCCTCCGAGCGGCGCCCGGATCCGGGATCGCACCACCGGATACCCTCTCTCTTCGACGATCCGGGCCGAGGGAAGGGGGCGCCGGTCCCGTGGCCCCGGCGTGCCCGGATCTTCGCGTCCGCACCGGCTCACGGGCCGTCCGCTCAGCCTCGAGGTCAGATGCCGGCGACCGGACCCCGATCAACAAGCGGAGCGCCTTCGCTCGGTTCCACGGGCGGCTGGGGTTACACCGGAAGCCGGAAACAAGCGCCACCGGGTGGGACCAGATTCAGAGGGATCCTCCCAGCCAGAGCACCCCGGCAACGACCGCCGCCAGGAAGATCAGCCCGAACAGCCCCACCAGGACCTGCGCCTCGAACGAGAGCTGGTTCAGGTCACCGAGCCCGCGCGCCCGCCGGCGCCCACGCAACTCGGCGTGGATCCGAGCTCTCTCGGCCGCCACTTCACCGGCGATGTCCTCCTCCGGCCGGCTGGCCCCGGCCGGAGCAGGCCTCGACGCCGCCTCGGCGGCAGCCGGGGCGGCGGCCGCGGCGGGCCCGACTACGTCGAAGGCCACCGCGCCGAAGGTCACGAGATCTCCGGCGCGGATCGGGAACTCTTTCCTGCGGCGCCCGTTGTGGCGGGTGCCGTTCGACGAGCCGAGATCGACCAGCCACCACTCGTCGCCGCGTCTCTCCACCCGGGCGTGACGGCGCGAGACGCTGCCGTCCTCGACCACCAGCCCGGAGTCGGCCCGGCGACCGATCTCGAGCCCGGGACGGAGTTCCACCTCCTGCCCGCCGTCGCGTCGGCGCAGCTTCATGGCGCGGCATGGTACCGACCGAGGAACCTAGGATGGGCCGGGGATGGACCCGCAACCGCTGTTGACGATCCGGCATCTCCGCCTCGTCCGAGGCGGAAGGGTCGTCCTGGCCGGGTTTTCACTCGACCTCGCGCCGGCCGAGCGCGGTCTGGTCCTCGGCGCCAACGGCAGCGGCAAGAGCAGCCTGGCGCTGGCCGTGGCCGGGTTGCTGCGGCCGGCCGGCGGCGCGATCCGGCGCCCGGACCGAGTCGGCTTGGCGCCGCAGGAACCCCGTTTCCCGGCCGACTTACCGCTCGCCCGGATGCTGGCCGAACTGGCCGCGCTGGGCGGCTCCCGGCCGGCGGAAGCCCGCCGCCTCGCCGGCGAAGCGCTCGAGCGCTTCGGACTGGAGCCGGACGCCCGCCGCCGGGTGGGCGAACTCTCCCGCGGCTGGCGGCAGCGGCTGAACCTGGCCCGGGCCTGGCTCGGGAGGCCGCCGCTGGTGATCCTGGACGAGCCCCAGACCGCTCTCGACCCCGACGGCATGAAGCTGCTTCGGCGGAATTTGGCCGAGGAGAATGGTCCGGCGGCCCTGATCCTGGCCCCTCCCGCGACCGGCTGCGACGGGCTGGCGCCGGTGCTGGCCCGGATCGGGTTGCCGACCAGGGAGGAGAGGACGAGGTGAACCGCCTCCTTCTAGCCGGTTCGTTCCGCCGGGTGGTCGGTCGCGGCGGCCTGTTCCTCGGTGCGGTCTGGTTGCTCCTGGCCGCGATCGCCGCCTCCGAGGCCACCCTGGGCACCGGCTCGCTCGGGGACTACCTCGGCCTGGTCGCGGTCCTGCCGGCCGCGCTGGTGCTTCGCGCCGGTTGGCTTGGAGAACGCCGCCGCCGCGAGGGCTGGGAGGACGAGGAACGACTGCGGGATCCGGGCGGTTGGCGGACCCCGATGGCTGATCTCGCGGCGGTCACCCTGGCCGGGACCCTGGCCCTGGCCGCGGCCGGCCTCCTGCTCCTGGCGCCGGCGCTCCGGCCCGGCGTCGACCCAGGCGAGTCCTCCTTCGCCCTGGCGGTCGGCGTCCAGCCGGACGAGTGGCGGCTCCACCTGCCTCGGCCCTGCCCGCCGGCGGCCCGGGTGGAGTTCATCCTGGAGTGGGAGCAAGCGCCGGCCGAATCCGCCGAAATCGTCAGCGCGGGCGGCCGCCGACGGCCGGCGACACCCGGCCTGCCGGTGGTCTGGCCGCTGGATCCGGAGGAGGCAAGGAACGGCGAACTCGTGCTCCTCCGACCGCCCGGCGCGGTGCTGGACCCGGAATGGGTGCGCCTGGTCGTGCCCCGCCCGGGCGCCGACCGCGCACCGCTCCTGCTGGCCGGGCTCGGGTGTTTCTTCCTCCCGCTCTGGGCCGCAGCCCTGTTCCTGGCTCGTCGTGGTGTTCGCGGCCTCCTGGCCGGGTTCGGTGCGCTCGGCCTGGGCGCCCTGGCCGCCTGGCAACCGAGCGCCGCCGCCCCCCCCGGCTCCTCTCCGCTCGCTCTACTCGCCCGCGGCCTGCTCGCGGCGGCCAGCTGGCTCCCTCCGGTCGAGGGCCTGGCCGCCGTCGGGCCGACCTGCGAACTACGCGCCGGCACCACCCCGTTCTGGGCCGTCTCGGTCTGGCTCGGGATCGGCGCCTTGTTCCTGGCCGGCAGCCGCCGGCGGAGGACCGCTGCATGAGGCCGTTCTCGAGGCCTGCGACCCGACTGCTGGCCGGACTGCTGCTGGTCCCTCTGCTCCCCCTTCCCGGCCTTCCCGGTGCCTTCTGGCTCCGGATGCTGGCGCCGCTTCGGACCTGGTGGTTGGCCCGCCAGGTCGAGGCCGCCGCCGCCCGCGGCGACGCTCGGCTCGAACTCGAGCTGGCCGCCTCGCTGCTCCGGCTGGGAGGTCCGCCCGCCCCCTTCCTGTTGGCCCTCCATCGGGTCGGCTTGGACCTCTCGGCGCCCCGACCGGGCATCCCGCCCTCGGAATCCCTGGCCGCCGCCCGCCGGGCTCTGACAGCCCTCAGCCAGGCCCGCACCCTGTTGCCGGATAGCCGGCGCAGCCTCCTCCTCCACGAATTCCTGGTCGCCCGCCGCGTCCTGCCGCTCGCCGGCCCGGAGGAGGCCCTCCGGGTGTCCTGGATGCCGACCCTGCTCGCGGCCGGCGGCCCCGGCCTGGAGCCGGACCCCGCCGCCTATCGGGTCTTCCTCGAACTCGACCCGGATCGAAGGGAGGAAGTCGTGCTGGCCGGCCTGCACCGGCTCGGACCGTAGAATCGGGCGCTTTGGACGGGGTCCTCCATCTCCTCGAGCAGTACCCCGGGCCGGCCGCCTTCGGCCTGCTCGTGCTCTGCGGCCTCGGACTGCCGCCTTGGTCGGAGGAGATCGTGATCCTCGGCAGCGGCTATTTCGTCGCCCACGGGCATCTCGAATACCAGACCGCCCTGCTCTGGTGCTGGTGCGGCATCCTGGCCGGCGACTCGGTCATCTATTTGCTCGGAAAGACTTTGGGAGAAAGGGTTTACCGTTGGCCTCTGCTCCGCCGGCATCTCGGCCGGAAGCAGCGGGCGCGCTTCAACCGGCGTTTCACCCTGGACGGGACCAAAGCCATCTTCGCGGCCCGCTTCATCCCCGGTTTCCGGATGGTGGCCTACTTCGTGGCCGGTAACCTGGGAATGCGCTATTGGAAGTTCCTGTTCCTGGACTCGCTCGGCGCTTTCCTGACCGTGCCGATCTCCGTGTTCGTCGGCTGGTACTTCGCCGAGAACCTCGAGGAGGCCCGGCACTTCCTGCGCACCTGGGACCTGCCGCTGGCCTTGGCCGGGCTGGCCCTGCTCGCCTTCCTCTTCTGGCGCACCGGCTGGAAGCGCCGGAACCGGCTGCGGACCCTCCTGCGGCTCCGTTCCCGCCGGCGGCGGGAGTCCCCATCCGCCCCTGACGACTCCCGGGCGGACGAGTAGAATGTCCGGCCACAATTCCGGCGCCACCCCTCGAATCGGCGCCTGAACCCCCCGAAACCCCCCGCCTGATGGATCAATACCTCCCCTGGATCGGCGCGGCCGTCGCCCTGGTCGCCGCCTTCCTGTTCCAACGCAAGGTGATGAGTTCTCCGGCCGGCACGGACCGGATGCAGGAACTCGCCCGAGCCATTCAGGATGGCGCCAAGGCCTTCCTGGTCACCGAGTACAAGATCCTGGCGATCTTCGTGGTTATCGTGGCGGCGGCCCTCTTCGCCCTGCCCGAAGACCAGGGAGGCGGCCTGGAGACCGTCCTGGCCTTCCTCGCGGGCGCCTTCGCCTCGGCCCTGGCCGGCTGGATCGGCATGCACACCGCGACCCGGGCCGCGGTCCGCACCACCGAGGCCGCGCGGACCGGCCTGTCCGGCGCCCTGACCGTCGCCTTCTCCAGCGGCACGGTGATGGGCCTGACCGTGGTCGGTCTCGGCGTGCTCGGCATCACCGCCTTCACCTCGTGGTACGGCACCGACGCCTCCGCCCTCCAGAACGTCCTCGGCTTCAGCTTCGGCGCCTCCTCGATCGCCCTCTTCGCCCGCGTCGGCGGCGGCATCTACACCAAGGCGGCCGACGTCGGCGCCGACCTGGTCGGCAAGGTCGAGGCCGGGATCCCCGAGGACGACCCGCGCAACCCGGCGACCATCGCCGACAACGTCGGCGACAACGTCGGCGACGTGGCCGGCATGGGCGCCGACCTGTTCGAGTCCTACGTCGGCTCGATCATCGCCACGATGACCATCGCCGCGACCATCGCCCTCGGCCGGCCCGAGGCCGGCCCGCTGGTCCTGCTGCCGTTGAAACTCGCCGCCGGCGGCATCCTGGTCTCGGTCATCGGCACCTTCTTCGTCCGCACCAACAACGAGGAAAAGATCCACGCGGCCCTGTTCCGCGGCCTGCTCATCGCCTCGATTCTGCTGGTCGGTTTCGCCTGGTTCCTGACCAACGGCTTGGCCGACATCACCGCCGGCGACTTCACCTACACCGGCATGGGCCTGTTCTGGGCCATCGTCGCCGGTCTCGCCGCCGGGGTCGTGATCGGCAAGATCACCGAGTACTACACCGCCTTCGAGTTCAAGCCGGTGCAGTCGATCGCCGAGCAGTCCGAGACCGGCACCGCGACCAACATCATCGGCGGCCTCGGCGTCGGCATGAAGTCGACCGCCGCGCCGGTCCTGGTCATCGCCGTGGCGATCTTCGTCGCCTACCACTTCGGCGGCGTCTACGGCATCTCGCTGGCCGCGGTCGGCATGCTCTCGACCCTCGGCATCTCGCTCGGCGTCGACGCCTACGGCCCGGTGGCGGACAACGCCGGCGGCATGGCCGAGATGGCCGAACTGCCGGCCGAGGTGCGCGAGCGGACCGACGCGCTGGACGCGGTCGGCAACACCACCGCCGCGATCGGCAAGGGCTTCGCGATCGGCTCGGCGGCGCTGACCGCCCTGGCCTTCTTCTCGGCCTTCGGCACCGCCGCCAAGGAGATCACCGGCGGCACCGGCTTCAGCCTGGACATCACGGAGCCGATGGTGGTGATCGGCTTGTTCCTGGGCGGCATGCTGCCGTTCCTGTTCGGCGCCCTCACCATGCAGGCCGTCGGCCGCGCCGCCTACGCGATGATCGCCGAGGTCCGGCGCCAGTTCAAGGAGATCCCCGGCATCCTCGAGGGCACCGGCAAGCCGGACTACGCCTCCTGCGTCGCCATCTCGACCAAGGGCTCGATCAAGGAGATGATCCTGCCCGGCCTGCTCGCCGTCCTCGCCCCGATCCTGGTCGGCAAGTTCGGCGGCCTCGAAATGCTCGGCGGCCTGCTGGCCGGCTCGCTGGCCGGCGGCGTGATGATGGCCATCTTCATGGCCAACGCCGGCGGCGCCTGGGACAACGCCAAGAAGTACATCGAGAAGGGACACCACGGCGGCAAGGGCAGCGACCCGCACAAGGCCGCGGTGGTCGGCGACACGGTCGGCGACCCGTTCAAGGACACCTCCGGCCCGTCGCTGAACATCCTCATCAAGCTGATGTCGGTGGTCAGCCTGTTGCTGCTGCCCTTCTTCGCCAGCTAGGTCCGTGGCCGGCGGCCGCACCCCGACCCGCTCGGCCGAGGAGGCCCGCCGGCTCGCCCTCGCCCTTGCGGCGGCGGCGCGGGAGATGAAAGCCGAGGAGGTCCGCGTCCTCGAGGTCGCGGACCTCCTCTTCATCACCGACTATTTCGTCATCGCCACCACCGGCACGCCGCGCCAGACCCGCGGTCTGGCCGAATCCCTGAACCAGACCGCCCGCGAACTCGGCTTCGCCAAGGGCCGTCTGGAGGGCGACCACCGCTCCCACTGGCTGCTGCTCGACTTCGGCGTGGTCGTCGTCCACCTGCTGACGCCGGAGGCGCGGGAGTTCTACGCCTTGGACGACCTCTGGGCCGAAGCCCGCGAGGTCGAGACCGACGAAAGCGCCGCCTGAGAGGCGGCCGCGACCTCCAGCTCCGGCCATCGGAGGGCGACCAGGAGGCCGGTCGGCCCCTGCCACGGCCGGCGCCGGCGCTCGGCGCTGCGCAGTCCGGCCGAATAGTCGATGCACCAAGCGGTGCCGCGCGGACCGAGCGGCGCGAAGGGATCGCGGCCGCCGCCGGCGTCGAAGGGGCCGGGAGTCCGCTTGACCGCCTGCCAGGAGAGGGGCGAGCGCCAGTAGTGGCCGAAGACCACCGGCACCCGGTCGCGGTATTCCCGCCACCACGGCGCCCGGATCGTCCACCGCTCTCGGCCGCCGGCGCGGAACGGCTCGCCGCGGTGCGGCGCCTCCAGGCCCGAGGTGAGAACCGCGACCGGATTGCCGTTCTGCAGCCGGATCGTGCGGACGACGTCGTCCCTCTCCCCGGCCAGCTCGCGCCTCAGCTCCGCCTCCCGGCGACGGAACAGCTCGACCACGTCGCGGGCGCGGGCGGCGGCGACCACCGCCGGCTCGTGCCAGCAGGCGTGCACCACCCGCAGGTGCGGGCCGACCAGGACCAGAGGCTGCCGGCGCAGGAAGTCGAGGATCTCCGCCCGCAACCAGGCCCCGGCCGGCTGCTGGCGGACGAGCCGACCGTCCCGGGTCCACTGCGGCCGGCCGCGGAACCACTCGTTGCCGCTTCGCACCTTGCCGAGCAGGAGGTTCAGCTCGTGGTTGCCGAGCACCATGCGCGCCCGACCGGCCTCGATCAGGCGGCGGACCAGCCGGTAGACCCCAGGACTGTCTTCGCCGCGGTCGACCAGGTCGCCGACGAAAACCAGGCGCCGGCCGTCCGGATGGCGGCCCTCCTCGTCGTAGCCCAGTCGGGCCAGCAACTCGTGCAGTTCGGCCAGATGGCCGTGGACGTCTCCGACCACGTCCAGGGGACCGTCGGGCAGGGGCTGGACCAGGCGGACCATGGCGGAGAACTCTAGGCTCAGGTCGGAGATCGACCAAACCGCTCGAAACCCGGCCGCGGGACCCCGATTCCAACACCATGCTCTTCCCCTCGCTCATCCTCCCCCTCCTCCTCCCGGCCCAGGGAGGGCCCCTGCCCCGGACCTTCCAGGTCGTCCACTGCGACCAGCAGGAGTACACCCCGGCGAACTGGTCCCAACTGGCGGATTTCATCGCCGAGGCCTCCGCCCGGCAGGTCAAGGTCAGTCTGGAATTCGGCTCCGCGTGGGCCGACGCGGTGATCGCCGACCCGAACAAACAGGCCGAGGTGGCGGCCTGGCTGGCGGCCGGCCACGCGCTGGGAGCCCATCACCACGACGTCACCCATCCGTACTGGGACGGCTTCACCGACCTCGAGCCGGGCAGCTTCACCCCGCCGCCGACCGCCGATCCGTACCGCGGCACCATGGCCGACTTCAAGGCGTTGATGGACCGGATGGCCGACCTGGTCGGGATTCCCGGCGGCCGCGTCCGGTTCGGGGGTCTCGACGACTCGATCGTCTATGAAGAGCCCTACGGCATGCCCTGGGGGACCGACGGCTGCCGGGCGGTCGGCTGCGCCGTCAGCCTGCCCTATTTCCGGGTCGTCAACTCCTACGGGGTCTGGTTCATCGACCACGCCTACCTCGGCGCCTTCGACCCGGCTCAGCTCAGCGCCCTCAAGGGGCTCTACCTGGCGACCAGCGCCCCGTCCACCTTCGGCTTCACCTTCCACGTCCAGGACTACGCCGACGACCGGGCCCAGTATCTGGACTGGCTCGACTTCCTCCAGGCGCTCGATCCGGCCGGTCTCTCCCGCTTCACCGTTCCGGAGATCCTCGCCGGCGAGCCGGCGCCGTTTCTCGGCAGCGCCGAGTCGGTGAGCGTCGCCACCGGCGGCCGGATCGATTTCCAGGCCGCCACCGACCCCACCCTGGCCGGGCACGAATACTGGATTCTGATGGGCTGGTCCGGGACCGAACCCGGCTACGACCTGGGCGGGCCGCTGGTGGACGACCAGGTCCACCTCGGTCTCAATCCCGACGGACTCACCGACTGGGTCCTGGCCGGCGGCAACTCGATGCTGGCTGGCTTCAGCGGGGTCCTCGATCCGGCCGGCGCCGCCACCGCCGTTCTCGACACCGGCGGCCCGCTTCCGGCCGGCTACGCCGGCCGCCAGGTGGCGTTCGTGCTCGTCGCCCGCGACCCGGCCGGCGGTCGCTTCTCCTTTTCCTCCCTACCCTGGCTGGTCGATCTCCTGCCTTGAGAAAAAGAGCCGGGGCCGCCCTGCGGCGGCCCCGGCCGAAGCGCGAACTTGCTAGACCCTAGAAGGGCAGGCCGAGCTGACCGTAGACCACGTAGTCCTTGGAGGAGTTCGGGTTCTGGTCGACCATGGCCCAACCGAGCCAGGCCTGGACGTTGCCGGAGAGCTCGGTGCCCACTTCGACGTCCAGCTCCCAGCCGTCGATGCCGGAGTTGTTGTTCTGGTCGAAGTGGATGTAGCCGATGCTGCCGTCCCAGCCTTCCATCGGGGTGATGCCGAGATGGGCCTGCCAGGTGTCGGCCGCGCCGCCCCAGACCCCGCCGCGACCGAGCAGGTCGTAGAGGCCGGCGGAGTTGTGGTAGGACGGGTTGATGACGACCGAGTTCTCGGCCGAGGCCATCCCCAGCTCGAGGGTCGGGCTGAGGGACTCCGGCATCTCACCGATCATCTGCTCGAGGTCGAGCGCCAGGTTGACGGCCCAGGCGCTGTCGGTGGTCGACATGGCGTTGTCGCGGGCCCAGACCAGCTCGGCGTCGTAGCTCATGCCGGCGACCGGCAGGTTGCCGTCGAGAGCGGCGCCGTACCAGTTCTTGTAGTTGGCCGCGGTCAGGGTGTTGCGGTCCGACATCCGCAGGATGTACGGGGTGAGGTTCACATCGCCCAGGGCCGGCAGGTCCTTCAGGTGGTAGTCGAAGGAGAAGCCGTAGAGGTCGATGTCGCCGTTACCGAAGCCGCCGTCGGCCATGCCGAAGAAGATGTCCTGGACCATGAACAGGTTGAGGTTCCAGTCATCCATCCCGTTGGCGTACCAGATGCCCGAGTAGGCGTGGGGCATCTGATCCCACTCGTCGGTGCCGACGATGCGGCCCGAGCCGACGGTGAAGAACTTGCGGCCGATCGTGGCGGTGCCGCCGTCGCCGACCAGGTCGTCGGCCTGGAACCAGGCCTGTTCGAGGCTGCCGGTGTCGGCGGCGTTGGTCGGGTTGTTCGCACCGGGCTGGTTCATCTGCGTCGGAGCCGAGGCGTTGATGGTGCCCCAGCCTTCGGCGCCGTTGAAGCTCAGGAAGGCCCGGCTGTTCGGCGTGACCTCGAAGCCCACGTTCAGCACGATCCGGACGTCGATGGCCTTTTGGTTGGAAGCCATCCCGGCCGGGTTGAGCCAGGTGTTGCGGGCCCGGGCATAGCCGGAGAAGCTCACGCTGTTCGACTGCGGGGCGTCGACGGTGCCCGGCAGCGGCGCGGTGAGCGGGGAGTTCAGATCGGCCAGAGCGCGATCCAGGTCGTCGCCCTGGGCTTGCTGGGCGAAGCCCTGCGCACCCATGGCGATGGCGGCGACAGCCGCCAGGGGAAGCAAGCGCACCTTCATCTCCTGAATGTCCTCCTAGGGAGCCCCGGGATCGGGGCGTGGGGTTGACCCGCCGAGCGGGCTGATGCGCCCGCCCTTCCGGCTCCTCCCGGAAGCGGCGGGGTCCTTTGGGTTCCAATCCGCCGAGCCGGGTGGCCCGGCGAATTTTGGCGGAACATTGTGCCGGATTCCTGGATGCGGGCAACCCTCTTTTGCGGGATTCCCGGTCCAGCAGGATCGGCGTCCTTGGCATAGGGGATCGGCAGGGAGGCCGGCGGTTTTCCCGAAAACCAAGAACGGCCGGCAGAAATACCAACTTCCTAAAAAACCACCTCTCAGCAAGGATGAGGCCGGATTTTTCGGTTCGGTAGAGCGGCGATGGACATTCTCCCTGCGGCTGAGAAGATAATGTAAACCTTTACTAAAAAGGCACTTAGGTCTTTTTGTCTGCTTTTTCGCGCTGGATTGGATCCTTCGCCGCCGGTCGGGCAAGCTATTCCGCGCGACGGGGCCGCCGTGAAGATCCTCCACCTCCACGACTCCCCCCGGATCCGCGGGGGCGCCACGCGCTATCTCCGCCTATTGTTGGATCGTCTCCAGGAGCTGGGGCACGAGAACGCCCTGTTCTGCCTGGATGAAGCGCCCGGCTGGGCCCCGCGAGAACGCGCCTGGCGGTATCCCTGGGCCCGGAGCGCTCTGCGGAGGCGCTTGGATTTCCATGCCTTCCACCGCCCTCTCGCCCGGGAGCTGCGTTCCTGGATCGACCGGATCCGGCCGGATCTCGTCCACCTCCAGAACTGGACCCCGTTCCGGGCCACGGTGACTCCAGTCCTGGCCTCGTCCGGGCTGCCGGTAGTGATGACGGTCCACGACTTCGGCCTCCTGGACCCCAACCCCTTCGGTCTCGATCGTTCCGGACCGACCGGTCCGATCCGCCGGTGGCTGGACCGGGTCTCGCTCGCCTCGTCTCGGCGGCGCCTGATGGAGATGGTGGACGTCTTCCTCTGCCCTTCCCAGGCCCTCTTGGATGCCCTGCCCTTCCCTCCCGGCAAGGCCAGGCTCCTCCGCCTGCCGGTCCCGGCCTTCGACCCCAGGCCGGCTCCCCCGGGGCCGCTCCGCCTCCTCTTCGCCGGCAGCCTCTACCGGTCGAAGGGCCTGGACCTGCTCCTCGAAGCCCTGGCTGCCGGTCCATCGGAAGCCACTCTGGAGGTCGCCGGCGAAGGAGACCAGCTCCAAGACTTGTTTCAGACCTCGAGAACCCTCGGTTTGGCGGAGCGGGTCCGCTTCCTGGGCCGTCTGGGGCGGGAGCGGATGCAGGAGGCCTTCCGGCGCTGCCATCTGGTCGTTCTGCCCTCCCGGGTGCCGGAGAACTCCCCCTTCGTCCTGCTCGAGGGCGGCGCCCTCGGCCGCCCCGGCGCCGCCACCCACCTCGGCGGAGCACCCGAGATCCTGGCGCCGCCGGATCGGGGCTGGACCTTCCCCCCCGAGGATCCCGGCGCCCTGGCCGAGGTTCTCGGCGCGGCGGCGGCCGATCCGGCCTCCTGCGCCGAGCGCGGGGCCGCCCTGAACGCCTGGATCCGCCAGAATTGCGACCCGGCGGCCCACTTCGATGCCGTCCTCGCGACCTACCGAGAACTCCTGGCGTGAAGATCCTTCTCGAAGGCTGGCACCTCGCCCGCGGCGAAGACCTGGGAGGAGTCCAGTCCTATTGGCGCCAGCTCGTGCCGGCTTTGCTCGCCGAGACCGGGCCGGAGGAGGAGATCCTGATCTTCAGCGCCTTCCTCCATCCCCGGAGGGTGGGGCGGATGCAGGAGTTCCGGCGTCGGGGCGCCAACCTGCGGCACTGGTGGGCCAGCCCCCGCTGGCTCGAGGCCTGCGGGCGCCTCGGCGCCCGAGCGGAGTGGTTCACCGGCCCGCACGATCTGGTCCACGCGCCGGAACCGGTCTGGCCGTTCCCGGGCCGGGCCCGCCTGGTCCTGACCTGCCACGACCTCATGTTCCTGCACCATCCGCAGTTCCTGGCCCCGGAGTGGGCCGCCCGGCTCCAGCGCGGTCTAGAGGCGGCCCTGGAGCGAGCCTGCTATTGGATCTGCGACAGCGCCTTCGCCCGCGACGATCTCGTCCGAACCTGCTCGGTTCCGCCCGGCCGGACGGCGGTGGTGCCTCTCGGCGTCGATGAGCGCTTCCGCCGAGCCGGGCAGGAACGCGATCTGGAGGGCGACCGCTTCCTGTTCCTGGGTTCGGTGGAGCCGAAGAAGAACCTGCCGGTCCTGCTCGAGGCCTTGGCTCTGGCCGCGGAACGGGGCCTCCGCACCGGCCTCGACGTGGCCGGCCGGGCCGGCTGGGGCAGCCGTGACGTCCGGCGGGCGGCCGAGCGGCATCCCGTCCTGGCCGAGCGGGTCCGCTTCCTCGGCTTCGTCCCGGATGCCGCTCTGCCCGGCCTGGTGGCCGGGGCCCTCGCCCTGGTCCTCCCCTCTCGTTACGAAGGCTTCGGCATGCCGGTCCTGGAGGCGATGGCGGCCGGGACCCCGGTGCTCTGCTCCGATCGGGGGGCTCTGCCCGAGGTCGCGGGCGGGGCCGCTCGCCTGTTCGACGCCGACGACGCCGAAGGCCTGGCCGACTTGCTACTTCGGATCGAAGAGGACCGGGAACTGCGGGCGGACCTCCGCGCCGCCGGCCTCGCCCGATCCGCCGCCTTCACCTGGGAAGCCTGCGCCCGCGGCACCCTGGAAGCCTACCGCCGGGCCCTGGCCCTGCCGGCCTGATCGCGATGAGCGCCGCCGCCCGGATCCTGGTCGAGGCCACGCCGCTGGCCCTGCAGGGCTACCACCGCGCCGGCGCCTGGCGCTACTGCCTGGAGCTGCTCCGCCACCTGCCGGCGGTGGCGCCGGCGGAGTGGCGGCTCCAACCCTTCTTCCACTTCTTCCGCCGGCGCCACCTGGCCGGCATGCGCAGCGCGCTCGAACTCGCCGGCCACGACGCGCCGGTCCTCAGCCGCTGGCATCCGCGCCTGGTCCGGGCCCTGGGCTGGCCGATCGAGCGGCTGGCCGGCCCGGTCGACCTGTTCCACGGCGCCTTCGACCGCCTGCCCCGCTGCCGCCGGGCCGCCCGCGTCCTGACCGTCCACGACCTCGCCTTCCGCCGGGCGCCGGAAGGCCTGCCGCCGCAGTGGGTGGCCGAACTCGAGGCTACCGTGCCGCCGTCGGTGGCCGCCGCCGATCGGATCCTGGCCGTGTCCGAGTTCACCCGCCGCGATCTGATCGAGCGGCTCGGCGCCGATCCGGAGCGGGTCCACGTCGCCCACCACGGAGTCGGACCGGAAATGCGCCCGCCCGCCGACCCGGAACGCGACGCCGACCTCCTGCGCCGGCGCTTCGGCCTCGAGCCCGGCTATCTGCTCCAACTCGGCACCTTGCAGCCGAACAAGAACATCGAAGGGTTGTGCGCGGCCTACCAGATCCTGCGCCGGCGGGGCTGCAAGAGGCCGTTGGTGCTGGCCGGCGGCCCGGGCTGGATGTTCGAGCCGATGTGGCGGCGGATCGTCGCCCGCGGCGACGACCGCGGGGTGGTCCGGCTGGGCTACGTGGCCGACGAGGACGTGCCGCTGCTCTACGGTTCCTGCGCCGCCTTCGCCCTCGTCTCCCGACTCGAGGGCTTCGGCATCCCGGTGCTCGAAGCGATGGCCTGCGGTGCGCCGGTGGTCGCCGCCGACGCCTGCTCGCTGCCCGAAGTGGCCGGCGACGCGGCCCTCCTCGCCCCACCGGACGATCCGGCGGCGATCGCCGCCGCCCTCGAACGCGCCGCTGAGCCCGGGCCGGAGCGGGAACGGCTGCGTGCCGCCGGCCGCCGCCGGGCGGCCGGCTTCACCTGGCGGCGCAGTGCAGAGGCGCACGTGGAGGTGTACCGTCTTGCCCTGGCCGATGCCGCCGACCGCCGATGAGGTTCTCCGTCCTCGTCCCGACCTTCCGTCGTCCGGAACTCCTGCGCCGCTGCCTGGAGGCGCTGGCGCTGCAGACCCGGCAGCCGGACGAGATCCTGGTCGGGCTGAGGGTCCAGGAGGACCCGGAGGGGGTGCGGACGGTGGACGACTTCGTCGCCGCCCACCCCGAACTGACCCTGATCCGGGTCGTGATCGAAAAGCCGGGCGTGGTTCACGCCGAGAACCGCCTGCTGGCGGCGGCCGGCGGCGACGTCGCCTGCTTCCTCGACGACGACGCGATCGCCCGGCCGTTCTGGCTCGAGAACCTGGCCCGTCACTATGAACGCGAGGAACTGATCGGCGGCGTCGCCGGCCCGGCCATCGACGTCGTCGACGGCACGCCGCGGCGCCGACCGGCGCGCCACCGCAACCGGGTGATCTTCCCCGGCCTGATCCTGGACCAGAGCACCCGGCACAGCGACCGGCCGGTGCGGGTGGACCACTTCCGCGGCGCCAACATGAGCCTGCGGCTGGAGCCGCTGCGGCGGCTCGGCGGTTTCGACGAACGCCTGCTCGGCGACGGCTTCCGCTTCGAACTCGACGCCTGCCTCGGTCTCGCCCGTCTCGGCTACCGGCTGGTCTTCGACCCCGAGGTGGAAGTGGACCACCACGAGGCGCCGCGCCGGGGCAACACCGCCCGGGCCGGCGCCGAGACCCTGGCCAACAACGCCGCCAACGAGACCTTCGTCCTTCTCAAACACTGGGGCCGCGGCCCGGCCGGCTGGCTCCACCTGGTCTTCGCCCTGCTGGTCGGCAACTTCCCCTGCCCCGGCCTGGCCTGGGCCCTGGCCGGCGCCGCGATCGGTCTGTTCCGGCCCCACCGGCACCTGCACGGCCTGCGCGGCCTGTTGCCGTCCTGGCGCGGCCGCCTGCGCGGCTGGCGGATGGCGACCGAGCGGGCCCGGGAAGCGAGGACGGCGCCGGCATGAGGGTCGCGATCGCCCACGACTTCATCCGCCACGGCGGCGCCGAACGGGTGCTCGAACAGATGCACCGGCTCTGGCCCGACGCTCCGGTCTACACCCTGCTCGACGAGCGCAACCCAATGACCGCGGACTGGGACGTCCGCCCGAGCCGGCTGCAGGGGCTGGTGCCGCCGAGCCGCTATCGCTGGCCGCTCCCCTTCTACCCGGGCATGGTGGATCGGCTGCGGGTCGAGCCGGATATCGATCTGCTCGTGACCAGCTCGGTGTCGTGGATGAAGAGCCTGCGCGCCCCGCCCGGCGTGCCCCACCTCTGCTACATCTACCGGCCGATGATGTTCGCCTACGAGCGGCAGGCGGAGTTCCTGGCCGGCTACCCGGCGCCGGTCCGACCCTTCCTGCGGCTGCTGATCCGACGCATCCGCCGCTGGGATCAGGCCCGGGCCGACGTCCCCGACCTCTACGTGGCCTGTTCGCGTTACATCGCCGAGGCGGTCCGCCGCCACTACCGGCGCGAGGCGGAGGTGCTCTACCCGCCGGTCCGACTCGGGCCGTTCCTGGAGGCCGGCCGCCGGCGGCCGCCGGGCGACTACTTCCTGACCGCGGCCAGGCTGGAGTCCTACAAGCGGATCGACGTGGCGGTGGCCGCCTGCAGCCGCCTCGGCCTGCCGCTCAAGGTGGCCGGCCGCGGCCCCCAGCTCGGCGAGCTGCGGCGGCTGGCGGGGCCGACCGTGGAGTTCCTCGGCTTCGTTCCCGACCGGGAGCTGCCGGAACTCATGGCCGGCTGTCGTGCGCTGCTCTTCCCTTCGGAGGAGGACTTCGGCATCGCCCCGGTCGAGGCGATGGCCGCCGGCCGACCGGTCATCGCCTTCGCCCGCGGCGGTCCGGCCGAGACCGTCGAAGACGGAGTCAGCGGCCTCCACTTCCCCGCCCAGACGGCCGACGCCCTGATCGAGGCGCTGCGCCGCTTCGAGCGGCTCGAGTTCGACCCGGAGCGGATCCGGGCCGGCACCGCCGGCTTCTCCGAGCAGGCCTTCCGCGACGGGCTGGCCGAGCTGGCGGCGCGGCTGGTCGCGCAAGGACCGAGAGGCCACAATGGGTCGGGTCAAGCGGCCGCCGCTACGGGCGGCCCCCTCTGAACCGTTGCCCCGACCGGACGGCCCCTACCCGCTCCTCCTCCAGCGCCTGCCGGTGGTTCTGCTGGTTTGCGCCGGCTCGCTGCTCGGCGCCTGGTGGCTGACCGGCCGGATGGAACCGGTCTATCGCAGCCAGGCCCGGGCCTTCCAACCGGCCGGCGTCGAGAGCTTCAGCCTCGCCTCGGACGAGGCCGCCCTCCCCGGCGGCCCGAAGCTGCCGACCGGCGACAGCGAGCAGCAGGCTTCGCTGCTCGGCCTGCTGAAGACCGCCGAGATGCGCGTCCGGGTCGCCAACGCCCTCGAAGGGGTGTCGGCCGCCGATCTCGAGGACCGGGTCGACTTCGACGTCGACGCCTTCAACCGCTTGGTCGTCACCGCCTGGAGCCCGAATCCGGCCCAGGCCGCCGAGATCGCCAACACCTTCGTCGCCCAGCTCCAGGAGGAGCTGCGGCGGACCACGCGCCGGGATCTCGGGCAGCGGGCGCGGGTCCTGGAGTCGGCGATCGCCGCCCGCCGGGCCGAGCTGGAGGCGGCCGAACAGGACCGGCTCGACTTCCTCGCCGCCGCCGAGGCGGTCGACTACGAGGAGGAGTTGAAGGCCCGCAGCGCCGCCATTCAGGAGCTGCGCGACCAACTGGCCCAGATCGACATCCGGACCGGCACGATCGCCGATGAGATCGAGACGGTCCGCGCCCAACGCGACAGCCGGCCGGAGATGGTCCCGGCCGGCCGGACCGAGAAGCTGAATCCGCGCCTGGCCGAGCTGCGCGGCGAGCTGGGCCGGGCCGAAGCCGCCCTGGCGGCGATGCTGGCCCGGCAGCGCCCGGACTACCCGCCGGTCAAGGCCCAGCAGCAGCGGGTCGAGAGCATCCGCGCCGAACTCGCGGCCGAGGAGGAGATCCTCGAGGACTCGCGCAGCTACGAGGCCGACCCGCTCCGGCAGGAGTTCGAAAAGCGACTGGTCGACCTGGAGATCGAGGCCGCCGGCCTGGAGGTCGAACGCGCCGCCCGCCAGCGGCAGCTCGACCAGGCCCTGGCCGAGTGGCGGCGCCTGCCGGAGTTCCAGGCCGGGCTGAAACGGCACGACGAGGAGATCGCCCGCCTGCGCGGGCTGATCGAGACCCTCGACCTGCAACTGGCCGAGGTCCGCCTCGCCCTCGACGGCGACCCGGCCTACATCGAGCTGATCGAGCGGGCCCAGGAACCGGCCGCACCCTACTTCCCGAACCTCGGCCTGAACCTGGTCCTGGCCCTGGCGGCCGGCCTGCTGCTGTCGGTCCTGGCCGTCACCGCCTGGGAGCGTTACCGCCGCTGGCAGGAGGTGGCGCCGTGGTAGGGACCGACCCCGGTTTCGCCGCCATCCCCCCCCTGCTCCGCCGCCGGCTCGAGGACCAGGCCCGCCGCGAGGCCTTCGACCTCCTTCATCGGGAGGCCGTCGCCGCCGGCGAGCTGCCGCCGCCGCCGCCCGCCTGGTCCGAGCGGGCGCCGGGCGCCGTCCTGCGCGGACTGCTCTACCTCGGCGTCGGCGGCGCCATCGGCGTCCTCGCCACCTTGGCCGTGCTCTTCGTCCTCACCCGCATGCCGGTCCTGGCGCCATGACCTCCCTTCGTCAGGAGACCGAGCGCAAGCTCGAGCTGCTCGACCGTTACAAGGCCCTGAGGCTCGAGGAGCTGCTGGCCGAGCTGCGGCCCCGCGCCGAGGCCGAGCGGCGCCGGGGGCGCTATCCGTGGAAGGGCGAGTTCCGCACCCGCGAGGAGATCGAGGAACTCTACCGCCTGCGCCGCAGGTGGGATCGACGGGTGCTGTTCGATCTCCTGCTGCTGATCCTGATCTGCGCCGGCCTGTTCCTGGCCGCGCCGGTCCTTCTCCGGGTCCTGCTTCCGGGTTGAGCCCCGCGGCCATGACCGCGCCGACGCCTTCCTCGTTCCGGCCGGTCTTCGCCGCGCTGATGCCCCATCCGCCGATCGTCGTGCCGGCGGTCGGCGGCGGCCGCTGCCGGGAATGCGCCGCGACCCAGGATGCCTGCCGGGAAGTCGCCCGCCGGTTGGTCGAGCACCGGCCGGACCGGCTGATCCTCGTCTCCCCGCACTCGCCGCGGCCGGAACGCGGCCTGGGGATCTGGCCGGGGCCGCGGCTGCGCGGCGACCTGGGCGACTTCGGCGCCCGCCGGACCGCGGTCGACCTGCCGGCCGGCGAGACGGCGGCCGCCGCCCTGGCCGCCGCCGCCGAGGATGCCGGGGTCGAACTTCGGCGGCTGCCCGCAGACCGACTCGACCACGGCGCCGTGGTGCCGCTCTGGTTCCTGGTCGAGGCGGGATGGAAGGGTCCGACCACGGTTCTGGCGCCGCCCTGGCCGGGCGGCGGCGACCCGGTCCGTCTCGGCCGCCTGGTCGCCGAGGCCGGCGCCCGCCTCGGCGGCCGCACCGCCCTGATCGCCAGCGGCGACATGAGCCACCGCACGCGGCCCGGCGCTCCGGCCGGCCATCACCCGGCCGCCGCCGACCACGACCGCGAGGTCTGCGCCAGGATCGCGGCCGGCCGGCCGCTGGCGGTGGCCGACCTGGACCCGGAGCTGCGCCGGCTCGCGGCCGAGGACGTGGTCGAGACCACCACCCTGGTCGCGGCCGCGGCCGGGGACGCCGTCGGCTGCGAGGTCCTGTCCTACGAGGATCCGTTCGGCGTCGGCTACCTGGTCGCGGTGCTGCGGGACCCCGCCGCCGCCACCGGCCTGAACCGGCTGCCGGCGGTGGCCCGAGAGGCGATCCGCGCCCGGCTCGAGGGGAGATCTCCGCGCGACCTGCCGCCCGCCCGCGGCGAACTGGCCCGGCGGGCGGCGGTCTTCGTCACCCTCCGCCGGCGCGACGACGGCGCCCTGCGCGGCTGCATCGGCAGTCTCGAGCCGCTCCACTCCGATCTGGTGGCCGAGACCGCCGATCGGGCGGTGGCGGCCGCCTTCTCCGACCCGCGTTTCCGGCCGGTTTCGGCCGAGGAACTCCCCCACCTCGCGATCGAGGTCAGCGTCCTCGGCCGGCGCGAGGAGGTCGCCGGCCTCGAGGATCTCGACCCGACCCGGTACGGGGTCGTGGTGACCGGCCCGGGCGGCCGCCGCGGGGTCCTCCTGCCGGCGATCGAAGGAGTGGAGACCGCCGCCGAGCAAGTGGCGATCGCCCGCCGGAAGGCCGGAATCGGCCCCGCCGAGCCGGTTCGGCTCGAACGCTTCCCGGTCGAGAAGGCGGCCGAGGAGGAGCCGCCGCCGCGGCCATGACGCCGGCCGGCCGGCCCGCCCCCGCCCGCTGGTGGCGGCCGCTGCCCGACGGCCGCCTCGCGTGCTTCCTCTGTCCCCGCCGCTGCCGGCTCCGCGACGGCCAGCGGGCCTTCTGCTTCGTCCGCCGTCGGCGGGGGGAGGAGATCGTCCTCGACACCTACGGCCGCAGCACAGGTTTCTGCGTCGATCCGGTCGAGAAGAAGCCGCTCTACCATTTCCTGCCCGGGACACCGGTGCTCAGCTTCGGCACCGCCGGCTGCAACCTCGGCTGTCGCTTTTGCCAGAACTGGACCATCTCCCGCAGCCGCGACACCGCCGCCCTGAGCGAAGAAGCCTCGCCGGCGACGATCGCCGCCGCCGCCGCCGGCCTCGGCTGCGCCGCGGTCGCCTTCACCTACAACGACCCGGTGGTCTTCGCCGAGTACGCGATCGACACCGCCCGCGCCTGCCGCGCCGCCGGGGTGGCGACGATCGGGGTCACCGCCGGCTACGTCTCGACGGCGGCGCGGGCGGAATTCTTCAGCGCCTTCGACGCCGTCAACGTCGATCTCAAGGCCTTCCAGGACCGCTTCTACCGCCGCCAGGCCCTGAGCGGCCGCGGCGGCCTGGCCGAGGTGCTCGACAGTCTGCGCTGGCTGCGCCGCCGCGGCGGCTGCTGGCTCGAGCTGACCACCCTGCTGATTCCCGGGCTCAACGACACGACGACCGAGATCGCCGCCCTGGTCGATTGGGTGGCCGGTGAGTTGGGTCCGGAGACGCCGCTCCACTTCACCGCCTTCCATCCCGACTGGAAGCTGCGCGACCGGCCGCCGACGCCGGCGGCGATCCTGCGGCGGGCCCGGGCGCTGGCCCGGGAACGCGGCCTGCGCCACGTATACACCGGCAACATCCACGACCCGGAGGGACAAAGCACCTTCTGCGCCGGTTGCGGCTGCGTCCTGATCGAGCGGGAAGGCTTCCGCCTCCTGTCCTGGCGCCTCGGCCCCGACGGCGCCTGTCCCGACTGCGGCAAGAAGCTGGCCGGCCGCTTCGCGAGCCGCCCCGGCACCTGGGGCGGGCGGCGGCTGCCGGTCGATCTAGCCGCCTTCAGGACAGGTCGGCGGCCCGGATGACGCCGCCGGTGGCAAAGGCGGCGGCCCGGGTCAGCTCGTTCTGCAGCTCGCGGATGTTTCCCGGCCAGTCCCGCTCGGCCAGCACGGCCAGCGCCTCATCGTCGATCTCGGCACTAGGCAGGCCCTCCTCGGCGTTCCGGGCCAACAGGAACCGGGCCAGGGCCGGAATGTCGTCGCGGCGTTCGCGCAGCGGCGGCATCTCCAGGGTGATCACCGCCAGTCGATAGTAGAGATCTTCGCGGAAGGCGCCGGCGGCGACCTGCGCCCGCAGGTCGCGGTTGGTGGCGGCGACGACCCGGACGTCGACCTTCTTGACCCGGTTGCCGCCGACCGGCCGCACCTCGCCGTCCTGCAGGAAGCGCAGCAGCTTGGCCTGGAGGTCGAAAGACATCTCGCCGATCTCGTCCAGGAACAGGGTGCCGCCGTCGGCGGCCTCGGCGTAGCCCTTGCGCTCGCGCACGGCGCCGGTGAAGGCGCCCTTGAC
Source organism: Planctomycetota bacterium (assembly GCA_003696625.1). Taxonomy (GTDB): domain Bacteria; phylum Planctomycetota; class UBA1135; order UBA1135; family UBA1135; genus J029. The sequence continues at coordinate 12,131 of RFGR01000014.1, read as the reverse complement.
GTGGCCGAAGAGTTCGGACTCGAGCAGCGTCGGCGAGATCGCGGCGCAGTTGACGGCCAGGAACGGTCCGCGCCGGCGCGGCCCGTGCCGGTGCAGGGCGCGCGCGACCAGCTCCTTGCCGGTACCGCTCTCGCCGAGGACGAGGACGGTCACCTCGCTGCGGACGATCCTGGCCAGGACGGAGAAAACCTCCTTCATCCTGGCCGAGGCGCCGATCATGCCGAAACGGCCGGGCAGGCCGGAGCGGTCGAGCTGTTGCTCCGCCTGCGCCTGACCGGCGACCCAGCCGCGCATCAGCTCGGCCGCCTCGGCCCGGGTCGCGGGCGCGGCCCGGTCGAGGTCGTCGAGCAGGTCCTGCAGGCGGTCCAGCGGGCCGTTGCTCACGCCTCGCCGTCTCCGAGCAGGCGGACGGCGCGGGCGACGTAGCTCGCGCCGGACCAGATCGTCATCAGGACGACGATCCAGAACAGCCCGTTCAGCACCAGCGGCTCCCAGGCGAAGGAGAGGAAGCCGAGGCGCAGGGCGGCGGGCACGCCGCCGGCTGCGCCGAGGATGACCAGGACGTAGATCGACTGGAAGGTCATCTTCCACTTCCCGGACCACTCGGCCGGAAAGGCCTTGCCGCGGCTCTCGACCAAACCGCGCAGGGCGGTGACCAGGAACTCGCGGGAGAGGATCACCACCACCGCCCAGGCCGGCATCAGTTCGCCGTAGGCGTCGGCCCGCGGCGCGAAAGGCGCCGAGCGGACCAGGAACGGGCTGGCGACCAGGAAGACCAGGCCGCCGAGGGTGAGGACCTTGTCCACCACGGGATCGGCGACCCGACCGAGGGCGCTGACCCAGCCGTAGCGGCGGGCGATGCGGCCGTCGAGGAAGTCGGTCGCCACCGCCACCAGGTAGAACCAAAAAGCGATGAAGGCGTGGGAGCGGATCGCCTCCGGCCGCCCCTCGGCGTGGGCGAGGAGGTGGAGGAAAACGAAGGCCACCACCGCCAGGGCCAGGCGGCTGAAGGTCAGGAGGTTGGGCAGATGGCGGGCCTTCACGGCGCGGGGACGGTCCGGATCGCTTCGGCCTCGAGATCGTAGCCCGCCGCGGCGGTCACCTGCACCCGGACGAAATCTCCGGCAGCCAACCTGCGCTCGGGGTCAGGGATCCGGACCACGCCGTCCACCTCGGGGGCGTCGGCCGGGCCGCGGCCGACGGCGGCGGCGCCCGCGCGGCCGTCGATCAGGCAATCCAGCTCACTGCCGACCAGGGAACGCTGATGTTCGGCGTGGATACCGGCCTGCAGCTCCATCACCGCCGCCAGGCGCTCCTGCGCCTGCTCCGGGGGGCAACGGTCGGGATCCTCGCCGGCCGGGGTGCCGGCCTCAGGCGAAAAGGCGAAGGCGCCGAGGCGCTCGAAGCGGAACTCGGCCAGGAAATCGAGCAGTTCGGCGAACTCGCGCTCGCCTTCGCCGGGGTGGCCGACCAAAACGGTGGTGCGCAGGGCGATCCCGGGGACCTCGTCGCGCAAGCGCTGGAGCAGGCGCCGCACCGAATCGGAGCTGCCGCCCCGCCGCATCCGGGCCAGGACCGGCGTGGCGATGTGCTGGATCGGGATGTCGAGATAGGGCAGGACCGCCGACCGCTCGCGCATGACCTCGGTCAGCCGCCAGGGGAAGGCGTTCGGGTAGGCGTACATGACCCGCAGCCAGCGCAGGCCGGGCACCTCGGCCAGCGTCTCGACCAGTTCCGGCAGGCGCGGTCCGCCCGGCCCGAGGTCGGCGCCGTAGCCGGTGGTGTCCTCGGCGACCAGGACGATCTCCCGCACGCCCTGGGCCGTCAGCGCCTCGGCCTCGGCCGCCACCGCCTCCGGCGGCTTGCTGCGCTGGCGTCCGCGGATCGCCGGGATGATGCAGAAGGCGCAGTCATGGTCGCAGCCGTGGCTGGGCCTGAGGTAGGCATAGGAGCGGGGAGTCTGAAGAAGACGGATGGTCTCCAGGGAGCTGCCGTCCAGCGGCCGGCCGCCGTCGCCGGGCCGCACCTTGCGGCCGCGTAGGACCGACTCGACCACCCGGGCGATGTTCGAGTAGTCGCTGAGCCCGATCAGCGCATCGACGGCGGGGAACCGCTCCTCGACCTCGGCCCGGAACTTCTCGGCCAGGCAACCGGCGACGACCACTCCGCGCAGGCGCCCTGCCTCCTTGCGGGCCAGGAGGTCGCGGATCGCGGCCTCGGACTCGTCCCGCGCCGGCCCGATGAAGGAGCAGGTGTTCAGGACGGCCACGTCGGCCTCTTCGAGATCCCTGGTCAGCCGGTAACCCCGGGCGCCCAGCCGGCCGAGGATGGTCTCGGAGTCGATCAGGTTCCGGGCGCACCCGAGGTGCACCAGAGCCACGCGGATGTCCTTGTCAGACATGGAGTTGCGTATTCCGAACGAGGCTTCGGCGGGGACTTGCCGGGGCCGCGGCGGATTCTAACGCCGAAACCAGGAACCGGGCCCGGCTGAAGGGGGGCGGCGACTCCTGCCGATGGAGATTCGCCCTCCCGACCGGAGGGAACCGCCCGATGTACGACTCCCGCGACCTAGGCGACCTGTCGCCTCCGATCGACCTTCTCCTCGAGGAGGACATCGAACGGCTGGGCCTTCACCTGGATCCAGAGGCGGCCGAGCGGGAGAAGGACAAGAAGGCCTACCGGATCAACGCGATCGAGATTCCGCGCCTGCGCGCCATCGGCTTCGCCCTGCTGGTGGCGACGATGTGGCTCCACGAACTGGTCAGGACTGGAACGGTCCCGCCGTTCTTGATCGCCGGCGGCGTGGTCGCCGCCACCGCCTACGTCGGCCTCACGACCTGGATCCTGCGCCGCTGGTACCGCCGCACCGGCCGGATCGACCTCGGGGCGGTGTTCATGGCCGCCGACATCCTGCCGTTCCTGGCCGTGCTCGCCGCCACCGGCCTGGAGAAAAGCTGGATGTTCCCGCTGTTGATGGTCCGCTCCGGCGACCAGGTCCACACCAGCTACCGGCGGGTGATGGTGCTGCTGTACCTGGCCGTCGGCGGCTTCCTGGCCATGCTGGCCGGCGCCGACCTGCTCGGACTGCATCCGGTGGTCTGGCCGGAGGCGTTGCTGAAGACCGGCCTGGTCTACTTCTTTGGCCTCCACATCGGCTCTTCCGCCCGGACCGCCTTCCGCTGGCGGGCCAGGTCGGCCGAGGCGATCCGGATCGCCCGCGACATCGTCAAGCGGATGCGGCGCGACGCCGAGCGGCTGCGGGCGGCGATGATCGAGGCCGAGACGGCCAGCCGGACCAAGAGCGAGTTCCTGGCCAACATGAGCCATGAGATCCGGACGCCGATGAACGGGATCATCGGCATGACCGGTCTGGCGCTCGAGACCGAGTTGAAGCCCGAGCAGCGGGAGTACATCGAGATGGCCCACACCTCGGCCCAGTCGCTGCTGCGGATCCTGAACGACATCCTCGACCTGTCGAAGATCGAGGCCGGCAAGCTCGAGTTCGAGGAAGAGGACTTCAACCTCCGCCGTTCCCTGCGCCAGGTCCTGCAACCGCTCGGCCTCCGCGCCCGCCACAACGGCCTCGCCTTCCGATTCCACGTCGATCCGGCGGTGCCGGAAGAAGTCCGCGGCGACTCCGTCCGCCTGAACCAGGTCCTGGTCAACCTGGTCGGCAACGCGATCAAGTTCACCGAGAAGGGCGAGGTCGCCCTGCGCATCGACAAGCTCGCCGGTCCGCCCGGAAAGGCCCGGGTCCGGTTCCAGGTCCGCGATACCGGCATCGGCATCGCCCCCGACAAGCTCGATCACATCTTCGACGCCTTCGCCCAAGAGGACAGCACCACCACCCGGCGCTTCGGCGGCACCGGCCTCGGCTTGGCGATCTCGGCCCGGCTGGTCGAGATGATGAACGGCCGGCTCGAAGTCGAGAGTACCCAGGGCGAGGGCAGCCGCTTCTTCTTCACCCTCGAACTGCCGGTCGTCCGCGAGAGCCGATGCCGGATCGAGGCCGAGGCCATCCCCTCGTTGCGGGGCCTGCCGGCCGTCGTGGCCATCGAGGATCCGGACCCGCGCGACGACGCCGAGGAGCTGCTGGCGGCCTGGGGCCTGCCGGTCCGGGCGGTCGCCAACTCCGCGGAGCTGACGGAGGTCCTCGGCCGCGCCGCCCGCACCACGAATCCAGTCCAGGTCCTGGTCCTATCCACCGGCCTCGACGGCGGCCGCGGCGTTGGGGTGGCCGAAGACCTGCGCCGGGCGGGATTGCTGCCGCCGGCGACCGTGATGGTGATCGATCCGTCCCAGGGCGCGCTGGATTCGGTGGCCTGCGCCCGGGCCGGCCTGCGGGCGGTGCCGGCCCCGGCCGACCCGTCCGAGCTGCTCGAGGCGGTCCAGGAGCTGGTCCTGGGCGCGGCCGAAGACTCGGCGCCGGCGGCGCCGACGACCCCGCCTGAGGCCGCGGCCGCAGCCGGCGACGGCCTGCGCGTCCTGCTGGCCGAGGACAATCCGATCAACCAGCGGCTGGCCATCCGCCTGCTCGAGAAGCGCGGCCATCGGGTGATCGTGGCCGGCAACGGCGCCGAGGCGCTGGAACGGTTGGCGCAGCAGGACTTCGACCTGGTCCTGATGGATCTGCAGATGCCGGTCCTGGACGGCCTCGAGGCCACCCGGCGCCTGCGTCGGCGGGAAGCAGAGAAGGGGTTGCCGCGCCAGCGGGTGGTGGCGATGACCGCCAACGCCATGGTCGGCGACCGCGAGCGCTGCCTGCAAGCCGGGATGGACGACTACATCGCCAAGCCGATCGACCAGGCCGAACTCGACCGGGTGCTCAGCGAGACTCCCGCTGCGCCTCCCACTCCTCGAGAGTGAGCAGCACCTCCCGCGCCTTGGAGCCGATGAAGGGACCGAGCACGCCCTGCTCGGACATGATGTCGATCAGGCGGCTGGCGCGGGTGTAGCCGATCGACAGCGCCCGCTGCAGCAGCGAGGCCGAGCCGCGGCCGCTCTGGAGGATGATGCGCACGGCGTCCTCGTAGAGCGGGTCGTCGACCTGGCCGTCGCCGCCGGGGGCGCCCTTCATCTGCACCAGGTCCTCGATGAACTCGGGCTTGCCGTGGGCGCGCAGGTGGTCGCAGGCCTCGCGCACCTCTTTCTCGGAGACGAAGGCGCCCTGACCGCGGGTCATGCCGGCGGCGCCCGGCGGCCGGTAGAGGAAGTCGCCGTTGCCGAGCAGCAGGTCGGCGCCGCTGTCGTCGAGGATGACGCGGCTGTCGACCGAGCTGGTCACCTTGAAGGCGATCCGCACCGGCAGGTTCATCTTGATCAGACCGGTGACGACGTCAGTGCTCGGCCGCTGGGTGGCGACCAGCAGGTGGATGCCGGCGGCGCGCGCCTTGGCCGCCAGACGGGAGATGGCGATCTCGACCTCCTTGGCCGAAACCATCATCATGTCGGCCAGTTCATCGATGACGAGGACGATGTAGGGCAGCTTGCCCGGGAACTCTTCCGGGTCGTAGACCTCCTCGCCCAGCCGCCGCTTCAGCTCGGCCTTGCCGAGGTCGTTGTAGTCGGCGATGTTGCGCACCCCGGCCATCTTGAACTGGTGGAGGCGGTCCTCCATCTGCCGCAGCGCCCACTCCAGCACGAAGGGCGCCCGCTTCATGTCGGTGACGACCGGGCAGGCCAGGTGCGGGATGTCCTGGTAGAGCTGCATCTCGACCTGCTTGGGATCGATCAGAACCAGGCGCAGCTCGGACGGACCGCGGGTGAGCAGCATCGTCATCAGGATGCTGTTCAGGCACACCGACTTGCCGGAGCCGGTGGTGCCGGCGACCAGCATGTGGGGCATCCGGGTCAGATCCTCGACCACCGCCTTGCCGAGGGTGTCGCGGCCGATCACCATCGGCAGGCGGAGGCCGGCGGTGGATGCCTCCTCGAGCACGTCCTTGAGGAAGACGTTCTCCCGCTTCAGGTTCGGCACCTCGATGCCGACGGTGGTCCGCCCCGGCAGCGGGTAGACGATCCGGACCCCGTGGGCGCCGAGGGCCACCGCCAGATCGTCACGCTGGTTCTTCAGCTTCTTGACGCTGACCCCCTCGGCCAGCTTGACCTCGAACAGCGTCAAGGTCGGCCCGCGCTCGGCGCCGACCACGGCGGCGTCGAGGCCGAAGGAATCGAAGGTGTTCTGGAGGCGGCGGCCGAGTTCGTCGATCTCCGCCTGCATCTCGGCCCGATCGCGCTTCTGACCGGAACTCAGGATCGACATCGGCGGCAGCGAGCCGAGGGTGGGCTGGCGGCGCCGGCGGCGGGGAGCCGGCGCTTCGGCCGGTTGCGGGCCGGAGGTGAGGTCCGGCCCGGCGGAGATCCCGGGCAGACTGAAGCCCTCCCCGCCGGCTGCGGCGGCACCGACCGGTTCGGGCTCGGGCTCGGGTTCCGGCCGGGCAGGCGAGGCGGGGCCCGCCATCGGCTCCGGCTCAGGGCGGGTTGCCGGTTCGTCGAGCAGCGGCACCGAGGAACGCATCGGAATGCTGCCGGCCCGGGCGGCGGCCGCCGGGGCCGGCTTCTCGGCGCCGGCCTCGGGGTCGAAGGGACGGAAGAGGCCGACCACTCCCTGCCACAGGCGGCGGAGGCCGAGCGCCGCCTTGGCCTTGTTCTCCTCCGCCTCCTCGAGCAGTTCCCGCGCCCCCTTGCGCGGCGCCTCCAAGGGCAGCTCGGGCTGGTGGAGGCCGCCGGCGGCGGCGGTCTTGCGCAGGAGTTCCTTGACCAGCGGCACGAACGCCCACTCGGTCGCCAGCAGGCTCGAGATCACGGCCAGGAGACCGAGCAGGACGGCGCTGCCGAAACCGCCGAGGGCCGCGTGCAGGGGCGGGTAGAAGTGATGTCCGATCCAGCCGCCGGGGCCGCCGGGCAGGGAGGCCGTGGCCCGCGGCTCGGGCACCAGTCCGCCGGCGATCACCGCCGCGGTCAGGGCCAGCACGATCACCCCGACCAGCTTGACCGCGGCCGAACTCGGCCCTTCGCGGACCATGCGGGCGATCCCCCAGAAGACGCCGAAGCCGGCCAAGAGGTAGGCGCCGACCCCGGCGGTGTAGAGGAGCAGGTCGGCGAGGCGATGGCCGAGGCTGCCGCAGACGTTTCGTTCCGGCAGTCCGGCCTCGAAATCGACCAGGGCGACGAAGACGAACACGGACACCGCGGCCAGAACCATGCCGAGCGGCCGACGAGCCCGTTCGCCGTGCAGAACCTGCCAGAGCCGGCGGCTGCACCAGGCGGCCAAGGCGCCGGCGGCCAGGACCAGGGTGCCGAGCCAGCCCAGGACGGTCTTCAGTCCCTCGGCGACGAACCCGGCCTGCCGCGAGGCTGCCCGGGTCGAGCGCCCCCCTCTGCCGCTGGTCCGCTTCTTCTTCCCGGCCACGATCCTGGCGGAATCCTAAACCGAGCAGCCGGCCGGATCCATCCCGAAAAGGCCGGGCCGGCGCCGCTGGTGGCGCCGGCCCGCTTGGTCGGACCAGATCTTGGGGCCGGTCAGTCGACCGCCGGCGTGATCCGGCCGGTCTTCACGGCCAGGTTGTAGCGCCAGAGCGCCGCCAGGACGAGCAGCAGCTCGGCGCCGAGGTAGCTGAAGACGTAGATCTGGCCGCCGGTACCGCGGCCGTAGGCGTGCAGGCCGGCGCCGAGCACGTAGTTCACGCCGTAGTAAGTGAAGAGCACGGCCATGAAGGAGGCGATGCTGCTGGCGGCGAGGCCGAAGTTGTGGATCCAGCCGGCGTAGCGGGCGTGGATCACCGCCAGGTAGACGAAGAAGGTGATCGCCGACCAGGTCTCCTTCGGATCCCAGCCCCAGTAGCGGCCCCAGCTCTCGTTGGCCCAGATGGCGCCGAAGGCGATACCGGCGCCGAGGAACAACACCCCCACCTGGATGGTCTTGTAGAGCAGGGTCGAGAGGGTGCGGAGCTGGTTGGTGCGGCCGGGCTGGAAGAGCTGCTTGAACATCACGATGTGGCCGATGCCCATGGCCAGGGCGAAGGCCGAGTAGGACAGCATGATGGTCATGACGTGGATCGACAGCCACGAGGTGTTCCGCAGCACCGGCATCAGCGGCCGGATCGACGAGTCCATCACCGTCGGCGGCAGCCAGCGGGCGGCGGCCAGGGCGATGAAGCCGAGGCTGCCGGCGGCCATGCCGAAGAAGCCCTTGCGGTAGACCTGCTCGAGGACGATGCCGATCGCGATCACCCCCCAGCCCATGAACACCAGCGATTCGAACATGTCCGAGACCGGCGCCCGGCCGGCGATCAGCCAGCGCATGACGATGCCGGCGCCGTGACCCAGGAAACCGAGCCCGACCACGCCGAGACCGACCTTGTACATCAGCCGCTCCTTGCCCCGGCCGATCGTCAGCAGGATCAGGAACCCGACCAGGTAGAGGAGCGAAGCCTTGCCGAAGAGGTCCCACTCGTTGTAGCGGACCTCGAGCGCGAGATCGGAGGCGGCCGGATAGGAGTCGCCGCCGAGCCGGCGCAGGATCGGCCCGAGCTCACCGGCGGCCTCGGCGAAGGCGGCGGCGTCGGCGGCCTGGAAAGCGCTCTTCAGCTTCTCCCAGGGCGCCACCACCTCTTGCCCCGGCATGCCCTCGGGGGCTCCGATCAGGGCCGCGGGCGACAGCCACGGCTGGCCCGCCTCCGTCGCCGGCACGATGGCGAGGGACTTCCCGGCGGCGAGTTGGTCGAGGCGCTGGAGCTTGTTCCAGACCAGCATCGCGTCCCGCTCGACCGGAGTCGGCGTGTCACCGGCTTCGTCCTTCTGGAACCCGGCCATGGCGATGCGGTTCAGCTCGCTGCTGGCGGCCAGGGTAGTGAACGGGAAACGGCGTTCGGACGGATTCAGGCCCAGTTGCTGCTTGAGATCGTTGTTGTCGATCCGGACGTAGGGCCGGGACAGGAACGCGTCGGGGTCGAGCACGACCCCCCACATCAGCTCGAGAGCGGAGATGCCGTCCAGTTCGGAACTGCGGCGGCCGCTGACCTGGACCAGGAGCTCGCGGGCGAACGAATCGAGGGGCTTGAAACGACCGCCTTCGAGGATCGCCCAATCCTTGGTCAGCTCGACCGGAACCGCGCCCGGGCGATAGCCGGCGGCGGCGTCATCCTGCGCCGGCAGGGTGGCGGCCGGCAGGAGCAAGGCGGCGAGGAGGAGGAAGTGCTTCATGAGGAGACGGTCTCGATCTGGGGCGGTGCGGCGGGTTGCGGCGCCGGCTCGGCCGCGGAGGTCACGGCGGCCGGTGCGGCGGCCGCCGCCCTCTTCTTGCGGCCGTCGCCGGTCACGTACCAGCAGAGGCCGAGGATGAGGACGGCGAAGGCCAGGTAGACCACGTCGGCGCCGGGGTCGTGGTTGACGCTGAGGATGGTCGTATCCGGGCCGCCGTTGCGGCCCAGGATGTAGCTCGACTGGAACAGGCGGAAGCCCATGTAGTCGAGGGTCCGGTTCATCGAGATGACGGTGTCGACCGGCTCGGGCCCGTCGGCCAGCGGCGACACCTTCACGGTCGAGGCGTACTCGGACTCGCGCCGGCTGCCGGGGTGGAACTCGACCCGGAAGTCGTCGAGGGCGACCCGGAAGGGCAGGGGGCGGGTCTTGTAGGCGTACTTGAGCAACCAGCTCCGGCCGCCGAGCGCGAGCGGCGTTTCGCGGCCGAGCTGGACCCAGGTCTCGGCGCTGCCGGCCTCGTCGGTCAGGCGCACGCGCAGCAAGGGGGAACCCTCGTTGCCGTTGGCCGGCAGGCGGATCGCCCGCAGGCCGGCGCGGGCATGCGGATGGTAGGCGTCGACGACCAGGGCGTAGTCGTAGCCGGGAATCGCCACCCGGCCGCCGGCGGCGATCGGGCGGGCGGCGTTCCGGCCGGACGGGCCCTCCTCCTGGACGTAGAGTTCGCCGGTCGGATCGACCAAGAAGCGGAGGGCGGGCCGGAGCCCGGCGCCGGCCGGCGCCTCGAGCCGGACCGCGTCGGCGAACGGGGTGTCGCCGCCGCCCTTCACGACCTTGAAGTCCGGGTGGAGGCTGAACACGGTGTGGCGTTCCTCGACTCCATCGCGGGTCAGGACGACCACCGCCGCCGGGTTCCAACGCCCGTCCGGACTGTCGACGATGCCGCCGGAACCGACCATCGCGTGACGGGCGAAGCTCTCGACCCGAGCGACCAGGCCGCCGCCGAGGTCGGTCGTCCGCCCGAGCCCCTCGGGCAGCGGGATCCGAACCGGCGGGAAGCCGAGCCCGCGCTCGATTACCACCGCGAACTCGCCGTCGGCCGCGACCGGGGCGGCGGCGGTGCGGTCGGCGAAGGCTTCGGCATCGGCGAAGGCCTCGATGCCGATCTCGATCACATTGTGGTCGCGGACGGCCGCGGCGGGATCGCCGGCCAACAGCCAGCCGGTGACCTCGGGGGCGTGGCCGTGGTCGTCGTCGGGGCCATGCGCGGGAAGGATCGAGTAGGCCAGGCCGGGCGGGTCGCCCGCGGCCCCGGCCTCGAGGGATTGAACCGTGCGCCCAAGCGGTACGTATTCGAGCACGTCCACGCTCGGGAAGCCCTGGGTCGCCTCCATCAGCCGAGTGCCGGCCAGGGCGGCGCCGGTCGGCACGTCCATCGCGGCCTGCGCCTCGGTGCCGCGCACGATCAGCTCGCGGCTGTTCAGGACCAGCTCGTTCGAACTCTGACCCTCGGTCACGTAGAGCCGACCCTCGTAGCCGAACATCGAGGTGATCAGGCCCCCGGCCAGCATCAGGATGAAGCCGAGGTGCACGACCGCGAAGCTGTACTGGTGCCGCTTCAGCGGCAGCCGGTTGATCACCGCCACGGCCAGGTTGACCGCGATCATGATCTGCAGGCCCCAGAACCACGGCGTGTGATAGACCCGGAGAGCGGCCATCTCCCGGCCGAGGTCGGATTCGATCAGGGTGCCGGCGATCATCGCGATCGCGCAGGCGACGATCAGGATCATCGCCATTTGCACCGAACCGAGGAAGCGGAAGGCCCGCAGGAGGAGGTTCTGGCCGGGGTCGGTCATGGCAGTCGGGGCGGGACGACGAGGATGGCTAAGCCATCCGGCTCGGGCCGGTAAGGCGTTTGCAGGGAGGAATCAGGCCGGATTTTGGTGCCAGATCAACCAACGGCCGGCCCGAACGTCCGTTGCGCGAGTTCTCGGGCCAGTTCCGCCTTGGGCGCCGGCCCGATCGCCAGGGGGACGCCGATAGCGTCCAGGAGCAGGATTTCGGCCTGGTCCGCATCCTGGGCCTCCGGGCCGTTCAGGGCGATCCAGTCCAGGTTCTTCTCGACCAGCTTGCGCCGGGCCCGCTCCAGGCCGCGGCCGCTCTCGAGGGCGAAGCCGAGCACCCGGCGCCGGCCCTTGCGCCGGGCCAGGGTGGCGACGATGTCCGGATTCGGCACGAGATCGAGCCGAATCGGCTCGCCGGGGCGGCGCTTCAGCTTGCCCCGCGCCCGCCGGGCCGGCCGGTAGTCGGCCACCGCCGCGACCGCGGCCAGGCCGTCGGCCTCCGGCCACCGTCTCCGACAGGCGGCCAGCATCTCGCGGGCGCTCCAAACCGCCACCCGTTCCACACCGGCCGGGGCCGGCCGTTCGACCGGGCCGCTGATCAGGATCACCTGGTGGCCGAGGTCGCGCAGGGCGGCGGCCAGGGCGTAGCCCATGCGGCCGCTGGAACGATTGCTCAGAAAGCGGACCGGATCGAGGTCCTCCCGGGTCGGGCCGGCGGTGACCAGCAGGCGCAAGGCTCAGGCCTCCAGCGCCCCGAGGATCGCCTCGGCCAGCTCGCCCGGTTCGACCATCCGGCCCGGCCCATCCTCGCCGCAGGCGGTCGGCCCCTCGACCGGGCCGATCCGCCGCCAGCCGTCGCTTTCGAGCAGGAGGGCGTTGCGGGCCACCGCCGGGTGCCGCCACATCTCCGGGTTCATCGCCGGCGCGAACAGTCGCGGCTTGTCCTGCTCGAAGGCAAGGGCCAGAGAGCCGAGCAGGTCGGGCGCCAGGCCGTGGGCGAGCAGGCCGATCCGGTCGGCGGTGGCCGGCGCCACGACCAGCAGGTCGGCGGCGCGGGCGAGGGCGATGTGGTCCATGCCGGCCGGG